>DATACK010000229.1:0-2179 GCA_036259115.1 Gammaproteobacteria bacterium
GCTAACCGATTGGAAAATTGCTTCAACAATCGACTGCGGGTTACCAGATGCCTCGCTGCGTCAGCGATCTGAGGCCTTATCTGTCAGGCGGCTGGAGGTACTCCCCGATCATGCGGGTTTTGGTATGAAGGGCGTGGACCCTATTGGCTGGCGCATTCGCCACAGCGCCCAGGCTGCTACGGATTGCCCGTGATTGACTATGGCGGTGTCAAACTATTGCACACCGCGTCTCCTTAGCAGCAGCGCCACCCCGGAGAGCGAGCGCTGCCACTGCCGCTGCGCCAGTGCGGGGATGGCGAGTGCCTGAATGTGCTGCTCCCGCCAGGCGGCTAAGACGTTTTCGTATGGAGCATTTTAACTATTTTTGACCAATAGATGAGCCGTGAAAGATTCGGACCCTTGAACAACGGATTAAAATCTGTCGTACCTAGGTCATATAGGTAGCAGCAAGTCACGCACGGAAATAAGACTATAAGTAAGACCTGCGTGAATAGCAGTTAAAAATGAATATCAAAAACTTATACTTAGAAGTATAACATGGCGGAGATTTCAGAATCCGTCGCACTCAACTTGCGCTTGTCGCCGGCACGCTGGAGCATATGGACAAGCACGTGCGCGGCCAAGTTCTTGCCCGGCTCAGAGATCTGTATTGCACGGTGCTATATGTGCTCGTACCGATGGGCGATCGCTGGTCGAGGCTAGTCAGCCGCTGGGAAAACCAAGAACTAATCGCCTATGGTTTGCGGCCAGCCCGACAGTACTCAGTGACGGGCAAGCCGCTATATCTCTACCAATACGACATCTACGACTATAAGCTGACACCGGATTGGCTCAACAGCAAATATTGGGCGAACCCGCACAGGTGGGACAAGGAACGGTGGTAAAGACCTTCGTAGAAACGCGCTCATATCGCATAGCGCGATCAGGAGGAATCCGACTAAAAAGCCGAACCCTTCGCTACATGGACTTGCCGCACATGAATGATTTTAGACTTAGCGTACTAATGCGAGAGCAAATGCGCGGGCATGACAGCACGCCTAAAGTTCTTTAAGCTTACGACATGCAACCTGACGAGATAAAGCAACTGATCGAGGCGGGCCTTCCCGGCGCGCAGGCCTTTGTAACCGGTGACGGCTATAAATTCGAGGCGATCGTGGTGAGCGAGGCGTTTGAGGGATTGAGCATGCTCAAGGAGCAACAGCTGGTGTACGCCACGGTGAGTGAACAGATCGCCAGCGGTGCACTTCACGCGCTGACCATTAAGGCCTATACGCCCGAGGAATGGCGAGTGCTAAAGGATCAGTAGGCGAAGTCCGCCCCTGCGTCCGGAACAACGAGCCCCTTCTGTTGGGAATAGTAAGCCGCGAGATCCTCGATATCCTGTTCGGATAAGGGCGCTGCCATGCCTTTCATCATCGGGTTCGTACGCGCGCCAGACTTGTAAGCTTCAAGCGCATGGATGATATAGTCCTCGTACTGGCCCGCCAGGCTCGGAAAGTTTGGCGATGCGCTATTACCATCCGGACCGTGGCAGCCCGCGCATTTTGCCGATTTCTGCTTGCCTGCTGCGGGATCGCCCTCCGCCTGTACAATATCTATTGTCAGCATCATGCTCAATATGATTAACATCGCATTCTTCATGCTATTGCCCCTTCTTTGCCTTATCTGCCTGGGACTTCTTCCTCGCAGCCGTTTGCCCTGTCTTTGAGTTGACCGCGCTCAGCATATAATCCACCGCAGCCTTGACTTGTGCATTGCTAAGGCTGGGATCTCCGCCCTTGGGCGGCATGGCGCCAATGCCGTTGATGGCATGCGTATACAGGGTCTGCTTGCCCTTTTTGATCCGCGATGCCCAGTCAGCCTTGCTACCAAGCTTCGGTGCCCCCATGGTCCCGGTATGATGACAGGCCGCACATGCCTGTGCGAAGGTCTGCTTGCCCATTGCTTGTGCCCCACCTGCCTGGGCGGTCTTTTGCCCCTCCTTAGGGGCAGCCTGGGCCTGCTGCCTGCCACCACCTGATACTTGGCTCACCATATAATCCACTGCGGCCTTGACTTGTTCATTGCTAAGGCTGGGATCTCCGCCCTTGGGCGCCACTTATCAAAAAGGGCAAGCAGACCCTGTATACGCATGCCATCAACGGCTTTGGCGCCATGCCGCCCAAGGGCGGAGATGCCA
>DATACK010000230.1:0-5499 GCA_036259115.1 Gammaproteobacteria bacterium
TCGCGCCCAATCTCGACATTGAGCTGAAATTCCACGCCCATCCCCTCCATCAGCCTGCGGCGTGTGCGGACAACCTCTTTTTCGAGCTTGATGGGCGGAATGCCAAAGGTCAGTAGGCTGCCAATCTCTGCATAGCGATCAAACACGATGTGTTTTATGCCATTGCGGATCAGAATATCGGCGCAGCCCAATCCAGCTGGCCCGGCACCGATGACAGCCACCTTTCCGGTTGCTATCATGCCGGATAGATTGGGTCGCCGGCTTGCTTTCAGCGCTTCGTCGGTGATGTACTTCTCTATGACGCCGTGTGATACCGCCGAAGCCGTCGTTCAAGGTACAAGCGCCTTCACCGAGCCTATCCTGTGGACAGACCCGACCGCAGACTTCCGACAGGCGGTTGGTGCGGTGTGACATCTTCGCCTCGAACAGATTGCCTTCCTCGATCAGTTTCAGCCAATTTGGAATGTACTTGTGTACCGGGCACTTCCACTCGCAGTATGGATTTCCGCAGCCCCGGCAGCGGCCAGCTTGCGGCCGCGCCGTTTTCGAGTCGAACTGGCCGTAAATTTCCCGGCAATCCTGAATGCGTAGCTCGACCGCGGTCTTCACCGGATCCTGCCGAGAAACTTCCAGAAACTGCATTGGATTAGGCAAACGCTCAACCTATGAGGCCGGCCACCTATAGGGGCGGCTGTGTGGAAATCACTTTACTTAAGTTAGCGAAGCACAACCCTGGACACAGGGTATGCACTAACAATTGGTCAAGCGGGCCTTAACGCGGGCGGCGACTCTGGCCATATCGGCGCGGCCCTGCAGCTGGGACTTTAAGCGACTCATGACCCGACCTATGTCCTGCGCACGGCTTGCGCCTGTCTCACTCAGCGCGGCGTCTATCAGGCGATAGACCTCGGCATCGCCCAAAGCCGCCGGCATATAAGCTTGAATGACTTCAAGCTCAAATCGTTCGACAGCGACCAAGTCCTCGCGGCGCGCCGATTCGTATTGCGCGATAGACTCGCGGCGCTGCTTGATCATTTTTTCCAATATGGACAGCACCTGCGCATCATCTAATTCACTGCGGGTATCGATCTCCCGTTGTTTGATCGCCGCCAACATCAAGCGGATAGCGCTGAGGCGGGGTTTGTCGCCGGCGCGCAGTGCAGCCTTCATGTCATTGCTGATGCGCGCCTTTAAAGGACTGGACACAGTAAATCAATATAGGCGTTGTTGGCGAGTTGCTTCTCGTGAAATTCTCTTCATATGCCTTTTGATTGCCGCTGCCGCCTTACGCTTACGTATAGCAGTCGGTTTTTCGTAAAATTCACGGCGACGAACTTCGGTCAGCACGCCCGCTTTCTCGCAGGCACGCCGGAAGCGCCGGATGGCAACATCGAAAGGTTCATTCTCTTTGACGCGAATGCTAGGCATATATTTGTATTAAGCTCCCGCCGCAGCGCGGCGATACACGTGGAAAAAAGACTGCACATTATAGTCACCCTGGGTGAAAATGCCAAAGCAAGCTTAAACTGCACTTCTCTTATAGGCGCTTACATGCGTTCTTCTAGGGGGTTAACCGCAGCATGCGTGTGATAGGCATTGAAACCTCCTGTGACGAGACCGCCGTGGCATTGGTTGACGGGCACGCCGGTTTACTCGCGCACCGACTTCACAGTCAGATGGCCATGCACGCCGATTATGGCGGTGTAGTGCCGGAGCTGGCCTCGCGTGACCACATCCGCAGGACGCTTCCGCTAATTCGTCTGGCGATGGCAGATGCCGGCCTTGGGCGGCAAGATATTGACGGCGTGGCTTATACCGCGGGACCTGGGTTAATAGGGGCTTTGCTGGTGGGGGGTGCTGTCGCGCGCAGCCTGGCCTGGGCATGGCGCGTGCCTGCGCTAGGCGTGCATCACATGGAAGGGCATCTATTGGCGCCCATGTTAGAGGAAAATGCACCCCAGCCGCCATTTGTCGCGCTGTTAGTCTCTGGCGGACACACGATGCTAGTAAAGGTCGAGGCGATAGGCCGCTACGAGCTGTTGGGCGAAAGCGTTGATGACGCGGCGGGCGAGGCCTTTGATAAAACGGCCAAGTTGCTGGGCTTGGACTATCCGGGTGGCCCAAAGCTGGCGGCTTTAGCCGAACGTGGTAATGCCAAGCGGTTCCACTTCCCGCGCCCCATGACTGATCGCCCGGGGCTTGATTTCAGTTTCAGCGGTTTGAAGACGTATGCGCTCAACACCCTCGCCGAGACCGGAGATCAAGCGAGCATCAAGGCGGATATTGCCTGCGCGTTTGAGTTGGCAGTGGCCGACACGCTTAGCATCAAGTGCCGCCGAGCTTTAGTTCAGACAGGGCTTAATCGCCTCGTGGTGGCCGGTGGCGTCGGGGCCAACTGCCGAATTCGCGCGACACTGAAATCTATGGTTGCCTCCGTAGGCGCGGAGGTGTTTTACCCGCGGCCGGAGTTTTGCACTGACAACGGCGCCATGATTGCATACGCCGGTCTTGTGAGACTACAGGCGGGTCAGCACGATTCGTTGGTGATCCGTGCCTGTCCGCGCTGGTCGCTGACCGAGCTGAGAGCGGTCGGGGGCATCTAGATATAGAGCGTGCTGCCGAGTTTATAGCTTGCTGCCGATCGTATCCTCAGAGCCTTGTATAAGGTTGCGAATATTGCCGCGGTGTCGCCAAAAGATGAGCACCGCCATCACGAGTGTGGCGCCGGTAAGCCATGCGGAGCCGGTGAGCCATAGCATATATAGGGGGGTAGCCAGACCAGCAGCCAGGGCGGCCAGTGAAGAATAGCGTGATAGAATGGCCACCAGCAGCCAGGTACTCAAGGCGCAGATTCCGGTCAGCGTATGCATGCCAAGCAGCGCGCCCAATGCTGTCGCTACGCCCTTTCCCCCTTTGAAGCCATAGTAAATCGGATACAGGTGACCCAAGAAGGCGGCTAATGCAACCATGCCGACGATCCTCTCCTCCGGAACCAGGATCCACGTGATTATGACCGGCGCCAGGCCCTTGCATACGTCACCCAGAAATGTGATAGCGGCCGCTCGCTTACCCGCGGTTCTTAGCACGTTGGTCGCACCAGGATTGCCCGATCCCACGCTGCGCGGATCGGTCAGCCCCAGCACCCGACAGGTAATTATCGCTGTGGATACAGAGCCGAGCAGATAAGCGGCAACAATCAACAAGACGTAGATAGCCATGAAAGGACTAAACGCGACATAATTACCCTTCATGATAACCGACCTGCATCGCCAGGTGCGCACTAAGCTATACGACATGAGTCTGCATGTTACAACCAGTGGCCGGGGACCGGACATCGCATTGCTGCACGGATGGGGTCTCCACTCAGGCGTGTGGACGGAACTACTGGCCTACCTTGAAACCCGTTGGCGCGTGACCTGCATCGACCTTCCGGGCCATGGCCTAAGCTCAACATGTGTAGACTTGCAGGATCTTGACGCCGTATGCGCACGGCTACACGAGGTGATGCCGCTTACGTGCACCTGCGTGGGTTGGTCCATGGGGGGCTTAATCGCGGTCGCGTACGCCATACGCTACCCACAATCGGTAAGGCGGTTGGTACTAATAGCGAGTCAGCCGCGCTTCACGCGCGCACCGAACTGGCCGTATGCTATGCCTGCGGCGCTTGTAGATGCGTTTGGCGAGGAACTTAAAACGAATCGTCGAGCCGTGCTAAACCGATTCCTCGCGCTACAATCGCAGGGCAGCGATAACAGGCGGTGCACATTACGCCGGCTACACGCTGTGCTGCATACCAGGTTCCCCGCTGCAGACGCCCTGCGTGCTGGCCTCGCCTTACTGCAGGATAAAGATCTGCGCGGCGAATCATCCAGGGTGGCATGCCCGGTGCGTTTGATTCTCGGCGAACACGATGTGATAGTGCCGGCCGAGTCGGGACAGGCAGTTGTCGGTTTATTTGCCAACGCAAGCTATGCGCTCATAGCGGGCGCCGGACATGTGCCTTTCATATCACACACGACTGCTTTCATGCAGGTACTGGATGCCTACCTCGATGATTGAGTCACAAGCACTGCGGGTAGATAAGCATCGGGTTCGTCACGCTTTCGAGAAATCGGCCGCATGCTACGACTCCGTGGCGGTGCTACAGCAGGAGGTTGCCAGACGTATGCTCGAGCGTCTGGAACTGATTCGTATCAAGCCTGCGACATTGGCAGACATCGGCTGCGGAACCGGTCAGATTGCACGCGCTTTATTGCAGCGCTACCGCGGCGCCCGCGTCATCGCGCTGGACATCGCGCTTAGCATGGCGCGCATGGCAGATGCGGTCGGAAGCTGGTTGCGCAGACCGCTGGCAGTATGCGGGGATGCTGAGTCCCTGCCGTTGGCTAACATGAGCCTCGACATGATCTGTTCCAATCTCATGCTCCACTGGTGCAATGATCTCAATTGCGTGCTGTATGAATTGCACCGCGCGCTGGCGCCTGGCGGGCTGCTGCTTATGACGACATTAGGTCCGGATACCTTGAAGGAACTGCGAACAAGCTGGGCCGAGGTCGATAGTTATGTTCATGTTAATGGTTTCGCAGATATGCACGATGTAGGTGACGCGCTACTGCACGCGGGCTTCGCCAATCCGGTGATCGACTTGGAAATGATCCGTTTGACCTATCCCGACGCTCGACAGCTCATGCGGGAATTAAAGCTTTTAGGCGCGCACAATAGCACTCATGGCCGTGCGCGTGGGCTAACCAGTAAAGATCGTCTGCAGCGTGTGCTGCAAGCTTATGAACGATTCCGCACCCCGGAAGGCGTATTGCCCGCGAGCTTTGAGGTGATTTATGCGCATGCATGGGCGGCGGCGCAACGGCAATCAACAAGCTAAGCAGGGCGCCATGAGGTACGAATTCCTTTGGCACGCGGGCGGCATTTTTCCCGCTGCGTGCAGCCCGCGCGCGGCAGGCGACAGATTCAGATATAGAGCTTTAATAATGTATTGCCTGTAATTGCCGCTTCCGGTAGCATCCGTTGAGAGTAGAGGTAGCATAGATCGGGATGGCTGCGGATGGTTGAAGCACAAACTCAGTCGCGCGCAGACGCCATACATTTTGTTATCAGGCCTAATCGCTCGCTATCGTGGCGAGGCAATCAATTGTTTTTTGCATACATGGCTGCCGTTTCGTTGGGCATTGCCGGTGTGTTCGCGCTTCAGGGCATGTGGATGGTGCTGCCTTTTGCGGGATTCGAAATGTTGGTGCTTGCCATCGTGCTGCACCAGTGCTGCGTACGCAGCTCTCGACAGGAGGTGGTATCCATTGCCGGCAATGAAGTTCAGGTGGCCGTGGGCAGGGATCGGCCTGAGCACTGTTGCACCTTCAGGCGGTGCTGGGCGCGGGTGATACTTGACCCGGCAATAATTAAAGGCTATCCAAGCCGACTGTTTATTCGTTCGCATGGACGCCAGGTCGAGATCGGAGCATGCTTGCCGGACGATGAGCGGCG
>DATACK010000231.1:0-2679 GCA_036259115.1 Gammaproteobacteria bacterium
AAGCTTCGCACTCGCACGCTAGAGGCTATTCTGTTTGGCGGGTTGCTGTCGACAGCTACCATTGCGTCCGCCCAAGATCCTAACTGTAGCGGTCTGCCGTCATACGGCGCATTGAGGACCACTTTGACCAACGTCGTCACCACTGGCGGAAACGGGGGCCTTGGCAATAATATGTGGGCCACGGTGGTCAATCGAGACGGTCAGGTCTGCGCAGTCGTTTTCTCGGGCGCGGTTCGCTCCCTCCAGTGGCCCGCGAGCCGCGTGATCTCGGCTCAGAAAGCCAATACGGCGAATGGCTTGAGTCTCCCAGGCGTATATCCTAATGCGGGCGCTGGCCGTTCACTGGCAAGTGGCAACCTTTACGGAGTAGTACAGCCCGGCGGTAGTCTGTTTGGTCTGCAGGAGAGCAACCCAGTTGACACGGCGGTTGCTTATGGTGATCCAGAGCACGAGGATGGTGACGCCAGCACATATGGAACCTCGCAAGATCCGCTGGTGGGCCAGTTCGTGGGTGGCATAAATGTTTTTGGCGGCGGTTTGGCGTTGTACAACCGGAACGGGGCTCTGCTGGGCGCGGTAGGCGTGAGCGGCGACACCTCGTGTACTGATCATATCACCGCTTGGAGGGTACGGGATGCCTTGGGGCTCGATAATATTCCCGGCGGCGTTGGAGATAATTTCACGAACGACAACCTCATCCTCGCTGATCCCGTGACGCCTAACACCTTCGAGCATCCTGTGTGCGGCTTTGGAGAGGAAGACATCATCGCGAATCTTGCGACCAACTATCCCATCGGTCCAAATACCCAATAAAGCGCTGGTATTGGCTTTCCATAACTCTTTCTTGTCTTGCTCCGGCGGTCCAGGATTAGGCCGCCGGAGCCTGTCTGTGAGGCTGATAAAGATAGCCTCGCGCGGAATCCATTTTCACCCTAATGAGAAGTCACCAATCAAACGTTTCGGAGGCATCGCAGTCATAGTGAGGTGATAAACCATAGCGTATCAAGGGCCCATAAGTTTTGACAGAGCCGGTATGAAAACATCTGCGATATGCCTATTGATGATACTAATGATGGCGATGGTGATTGGGTGCGCGACCCAACGGCCGGTTTTATATCCTAATGATACCTTGCAAACGCAAGGTTCCGAGCGTGCCGAACAGGCCATCGATGAGTGTATTCAGTTGGCGCAAGCGCACGGGGTGAGTTCGGGTCAGGCTGCGGGCGTTGCGGGACGTACGGCGACCGGCGGGGCGGTAGGCGCAGCAACCGGTGGTGCTGTAGGTGCGGTGCTAGGTGATGCAGGCACTGGCGCCGCGGCAGGTGCGGCAGGTGGCGCATCTAGAGGATTGGTGACAGGTTTGCTCAGCGCGCGTGAGCCCGATCCGGTGTTCCGCCAATTTGTGGATCACTGCCTGCACGATAAGGGTTATGAGCCGATTGGCTGGAAGTGAGTTATCATTCTGACCTATTCGACGCTTCGCCTAAGGCTTCGCGCCACCGCAAGAATCCGCCGCAGGCGTCCAGATCCTCGGTATTGTTAGGATAATACTCCGTCTAGGATGTGACCGGAATGACAACAAAGCGCATATGCAATGATTTCTGGTGAGATCTATACCCTCGGTCATAGTAATCGCGCGCTCATAGAACTCATCGATTTATTGCATACGACGGGCATTCAGATACTAGTCGATGCGCGCGAGCATCCGGTCTCGCGCCGCCATCCTCATTTCCGCCGCGAGCGCTTGCAGCAGGACCTCAAGCATGCCGGCGTTGGTTATCAATGGATGGGTGATCAGCTCGGGGGCAGGCGGGTGTCCAGACCAAGTTCTGCGCACATCGCGCTTTCCCGCGGCAAACGGAGCTTTGCGGATCATATGTGCGGCAATGGTTTTCGGGTCGCAATCCGCGCGTTACTGGCGCTGGCAGACCGCTTTCAAACGGTGTTGATGTGCGCGGAAGGCATCCCGTGCAGTGTCATAGATCTCTCATAGCGGATTATCTAACGAATCGGGGTGCTACGGTCATTCACCTCATCGATTTCGATGAACAGTATAAGCACCGAATGCATCCGGCGGCGCGAAGTGTAGCCGATAGTGTGGTGTATGATCGTTACGCAACCGGCCAGCTGGACCTGTGACGACCTGGGCTTAATTGAACTCGATAAGCACTCGTTACGTTTCTAATGACGTAAGTCAACCCGGCGAGGTTTAGCCATTATGTCCATCTATCAAAAGACAACAGCAATGCCGAATCCGGACGATGCGCTGCCCGGTTGCACCTAGGCGATGCCAGTGCCAGAACGCCATTTCGTCAACGGAAATCCGCTCAAGCCGCCGTTCCCAGAACGCATGCAAATTGTCCTATTTGGTTTGGGCTGTTTTTGGGGGCAGAGCGAATTTTTTGGGAAACCGAAGGTGTATACAGCACGGCCGTCGGCTACGCGGGCGGCTATACACCCAATCCAACCTATCGCGAGGTCTGCACGGGGCGCACTGGCCACAATGAGGTTGTGCAAGTCGTATTTGATCCGGGCGTGATTTCCTACAATCGATTACTATAAATTTTTTGGCAGGCGCACGATCCCACTCAAGGCATGCGTCAGGGCAACGATGTCGGCACACAGTACCATTCCGGTATCTACACCTACAGCGAAGAACAGAAGGCGGCCGCACTGGCT
>DATACK010000232.1:0-1638 GCA_036259115.1 Gammaproteobacteria bacterium
CCAAAAAGCGCCTATGCGACTAAACACCCTGCGCACAAGATAGATGGCGGACACGCGCGAAATCGCCAGACAAAACGGTGCCGCAGCTCACATCAGCCGCCATCACCTAAATCTTGATAAATCCCCGCTTAAGCACACCCAACAACCAAAATATACTCCATAAGAGTCGTCAGCGTGATTCGATAAGCCACTCAAGGCGTAACGACCAGATCGAATACGCCCGTCACTTGCGCTGTTATCTTGATTTGGCCCGTTTGATAGGTATCGGCGGCGCCGGCTTGCGCCAGATCAGCTTTAGCCATTGCGTGGGTGACCACCGGCGGTTCGATACCTGGACTTCCGGCCGTGATATGGCGCAACAATCCCAACCGGGCGCCTAGCGATCGAGCCAGCGCTTCGGCGTTCTTGTGCGCATCTACGGCGGCGCGCTTGAGCGCTTCGCGCCGCAGTTCATCTTCGCGACTGGAGCCAAATTCAGGACCTGATACCGTATTCACGCCAGACGATACGGCGCGCTCTATCAGCACGCCCAGCAGATCGAGGTCACGCAGATCGACCGTGAGCTGACGCTCGACGAAATAGCCGGTCAAGCGCTGCTGTCCTTGTTTGTGTCTCCATTGATACTCCGGCTGGACGGTCAGCTGCGAAGTACGAATGTACTTATTGTCTATGCCGAGCTTGCGCGTGAGTTCGAGAAATGACTGCACTGCTTGCGTCACTTTTGCCCGCGCGGCGTCAAGCTGAGGTGCAAGCGCCTGTATACTCATAGATACGGGCGCCTCGTCGGGCGCGGCGGATATTTCTCCTGTGCCCGTTACGGTCACTGTCCGATGAATACGCTCGTTCTCGGCGCCAAGCGCCACGCCCGTGAGCAATAGGCAAACGAGTAAAAGGATCAAATAGCGGGGCTGCGCTGTCACCTCAAATTCCTATGCGGCAATACTTGCGTTTAATCAAGCGCGGGGCAAGCCACGCCTAGCCCACCCAGACCACAATAGCCGCTAGGATTTTTGGCCAAATACTGCTGGTGATAATCCTCGGCGTAGTAGAATTCCGGCGCGGCTTTGATCTCGCTCGTAATGCGGCCGTGACTCGCGCGCGACAACATGTCTTGATAGCGGTCACGTGAAGCCAGTGCGGCCGCCTTTTGTTCTTCGCTGTAGGTGTAGATACCGGAACGGTACTGTGCGCCGACATCATTGCCCTGACGCATGCCTTGAGTGGGATCGTGCGCCTGCCAAAAAATCTATAGTAATCGATTGTAGGAAATCACGCCCGGATCAAATACGACTTGCACAACCTCATTGTGGCCAGTGCGCCCCGTGCAGACCTCGCTATAGGTTGGATTGGGTGTATAGCCGCCCGCGTAGCCGACGGCCGTGCTGTATACACCTTCGGTTTCCCAAGAAATTCGCTCTGCGCCTCAAAAACAGCCCAAACCAAATAGGACAATTTGCATGCGTTCTGGGAACGGCGGCTTGAGCGGATTTCCGTTGACGAAATGGCGTTCGGGCACTGGCATCGCCTAGGTGCAACCGGGCAGCGCATCGTCCGGATTCGGCATTGCTGTTGTCTTTTGATAGATGGACATAATGGCTAAACCTCGCCGGGTTGACTTACGTCATTAGAAACGTAACG
>DATACK010000233.1:0-1656 GCA_036259115.1 Gammaproteobacteria bacterium
GGACGGCGTTTTAGGGCCGCAGCCGGTTTCGCCAGGGTCACACTTTGGGTGGATCGCCCTATCTTTGCCGATGCTGGGCGCCCTCTTCTATTATAGAGGTCGCATCCATCCCGCGCCGTGGCGCTCGATGATGTTGATTCTATGCATTTCCTGTGGGCTGACGCTATGGGCTTGCGGCGGCGACGATGACGACGATGCTTTCGTCTTCGTCGTCAATCTGCCTCGCAACGGTTTGACCTACCAAGGTATTCGGTTAGGACCTGAAACGGCGATTTCTGGCGTCACGGTTCGGCTGACCGATTCCTGACATGAATTACTTTTGGCTCAATCTAGATTCCAGGGAGTTGAGGGCGCTCCCATTTCATGGTTCGACTTCGGCGTCTCTGGTCAATTGCATGGGCGAAGCCAATGGGCGATACTGGCGCCATGATCAACCTGCAATCTCTAATGGACGACGCCAAATGTTTCGCCACCGTCCGCGACATGCGCTGGCCGGATGGCGTCAAGTGCCCCCATTGCGGCAGTCCAGAGATCACGAAACAGGGGCGCGATGACACTCAACCTGAGCGGCAACGCTACTTGTGTAAGTCCTGTGAGCGGCGCTTTGACGATTTGACCGACACCCTTTTTGCCGGCCATCATCAGCCGCTGCGCGTCTGGATGCTATGTGCGTACCTCATGGGCCTGAATTTGTCGAATGCGCAAATGGCCCAGGAACTCGACCTCAACAAAGACGATGTGCACCACATGACGACTCAGCTCCGCCAAGGCATCTTGGCCAAGACACCCTCACCCACCTTGAGCGGCGAAGTGGAGTGTGACGAGGTCTACATCGTGGCCGGCCATAAAGGCCAGCCCGATGAGGTGGCAAAAAAGGGCGTCCCGGCCGACGGCGGCGACTCAAAGGCGCGCGGGGACGAGGCACGCTCGAAAGCGAAAAAGCGCCGATCTTCGGCATGATCGAACGCGGCGGCGACGTTGTCATTCGGATGTTGGCAAACGTACAGCAGGTGACGATCAAGCCGCTGATCCAAGCCACGATTGCCCCGGGCACCCTGGTCTATACCGATGAATATGACATCTACGGCCGCCTAGACGAGTGGGGCTACGATCACGAAAGCGTGTGCCACAGTGCGGGGGAATATGCCCGGGATGACGACGGTGATGGCTTTTGTGAAGTCCATGTCAACACCATGGAAGGTTTTTGGTCACTGCTGAGATCGTGGTTGCGTCCGCACCGGGGTCTCTCACAGGCGTATTTGCCACTATAGCTGGGCTTTTTTGAGTTCGTCCACAACGTTAGACGACGAGGGAAAGCCTTGCTCGACTCGATCCTGGAGTTATTGCTCTCGTAGCTCCCCGGAATCCATATTGAGCCAGAGAAAAAACGTGTAAATGGCCTCGATGAGCTGACCGTACAAGTCGTTTTGTTGCTACTGATATGCGTCGTTTCCCGTCCGTACGGGCGGCGACCCCGCATACCCTTCGAGATGGGCCTGAATGCGCTCCTCCAGGACCTTTTCCCCTTCGATACTATACATGATCTGGATGGGATCGTTTTTGAAAGGGAGGCGCTGGATAATGTACTTCATGAAGCGTGCCGACGTCTCGGTATCGCCGATACGCGAGTAGAGGTCGATCGTTATGCCGCCATCG
>DATACK010000234.1:0-9743 GCA_036259115.1 Gammaproteobacteria bacterium
ACAGCGCCGCGATCATGAATGGATATGTCCTACCCAGGACAATGGCATTGGCATTAATCCAGAATTCCACGAGCGAATCTTTGATATATTTCAGCGACCGCACAGCCCGCAGGTGTGGCCGGGCACAGCCATCGGCTTGGCGATTTGCCGCCGCCGGGTCGCCCATCGCCACGGCGGCTGAATCTGGGTGGACTCTGAGCCTTATCGCGGCAGCATATTTTATTTCACGCTCTCTGAGTGGACAGCGAACGTCTCACGATAGGCCAATCTACCAGCAACCGTGCTCCGGATATTCTGCTCATCGAAGACAACGAAGACGGTATCATGTCGACGCGTCTGGCCCTCAATCAAGCCAAACTCGCCATCAACTTGTGTCACGCTAAGGATGGCATGGTCTTCTTGCGCAAGGCGAGGCGAGCACGGCAATGTGCCGGGACCTGACCTGGCGCTGCTGGATCTGAATATGCCAGGCAAAACGGCCGCGAGGTATTGGCGGAGATTGTCGACGACGCCCTTCGTCACCTGTCCGTCGTGATCCTGACTACTTCCGCCGGGGCTCCAAAAATCCTCAAGATGTACCGGTTGCACTCCAGCTCCTAAATCTTCAAGCCCTTGGATCTAAGAATATCTGCGCTTGATGCGGTCGGAGAATGATTACTGGTTTGCTGTGGTAATGCTGCCTGGAACCGCGCGAGCTTAATCGGCTATTCTTTGTCATCGCAGCGCGCGTAAAATAGCTTTAGTGTGCCAGAGATCCCAGGCATTTGCATCGTTGAGAACGGCCAAAAGATTTTTATCGAGGAGGCCGAATTACAATGGCGCTTCATCCGCGCTTCCGGCCCCGGTGGGCAAAACGTGAATAAGGTCTCGACCGCGGTGCAACTGCGCTTTGATGCGGCCAACTCGCCGTCATTGCCGGAGCCTATACGCGCGCGCCTGATACGCCTGGCAGGGCGCTGCGCAACCGTCAAAGGGGTGTTAGTAATCGACGCCAGACGTCACCGCTCCCAAGGAAGAAACCGCCAAGATGCCATCAAACGCTTAGCCGAGCTGATCCGCAAGGCAGCCGCACAACCCACGCCGCGCAAGAAGACACAACCGACGGTCGCCTCCAAGCAGCGTCGATTAGAATCCAAGCACCGCCACAGCGATATAAAACAAGCGCGCAAACCGCCACGGGATGAACAATAGAGGGCGCTAGTCGAGATCAAGGACGATCCCGCATTGCAATCGGTATCGGTCGTGACCCTTACCCCCCTCTCAACCGCGGAGGATATCATCCGCACCTACGCTGGCGCGAATTCGTTTATCCCGAAGCCGCTCACCTTCGAGGCGGTGGTGAAAGTGCTAAAGATCATTGGCAGCTACTGGTTCAGCATCGTACAGTTGCCGGATTGAGAGAACGCAGAATGAATAGAGGTGCGCCAGCGCCGAAACCCATCATTTCACATGCCAATGCCTTGGATAGGTATGGCCGCGCTCTACCGATCCTACAACGTAGGTTTCGCGTAGTCTGGGGTCCATTCACTTCTCCTGTCCTAAGCTTCAGGCATCGTACCCCAGCACCGGCGCGAGCCAGCGCTCGGCCTCTTCTACCTTCATGCCCTTGCGCTTCGCGTAATCTTCGACCTGGTCCTTCTGGATTTTACCCGTACCGAAATAGCGTGACTCGGGATGCGAAAAATACCAGCCGCATACCGCCGCCGTCGGCACCATTGCAAAACTCTCGGTCAATGTGAGACCGATGTTCTCGTCCGGTATGATCAGATTCCATAACGTTGCCTTTTCCGTGTGTTCCGGACACGCCGGATAACCGGGCGCGGGACGAATGCCTTGGTATTGCTCTTTAATCAACTCCTCGTTACTTAAGTCCTCCTCGGCCGCGTAGCCCCAGAACTTCTTGCGCACCCGCTCGTGCATGCGCTCGGCCAACGCCTCGGCCAGGCGATCCGCGATGGCCTTTAACAAGATCGAAGAATAATCATCGTGATCCTGCTCAAAACGCTCAAGGCGTCTCTCAATACCGTGACCCGCCGTGACGGCGAACGCGCCTAGATAATCCTTCACGCCTGAATCCTTGGGCGCGATGAAATCGGCCAGGCAGAAATTGGGCTTGCCGCTGCTTTTCTCCATCTGCTGGCGAATGTGATGCAAGGTGGTCAATACCTCACCGCGTTCGTCATTCGTATAAAGCTCGATATCGTCATCGTTCACTGTGTTCGCGGGATAAAAGCCGATTACCGCGCGCGCGGTAAGCCACTTTTCCTCAATCACCTTTTTGAGCATGGCCTGTGCGTCATCGAACAGTTTGCGCGCCTCTTGTCCCACGATCTCGTCATCGAAGATCTTGGGATATCTGCCCGCCAGTTCCCAGGCCGAGAAAAAAGGCGTCCAATCGATGCGCCCAACCAACTCTTCCAGCGGATAATCGTCGAATACCTTGGTGCCGAAAAACTTCGGCTTGACCGGCTTGTGCTTAGTCCAGTCGGTTGGAAACTTGTTGGCGCGCGCATTTTTGAGACTCACTGTCTTATGACCGCTACTGCGACCCGCGCGCTGTTCACGGATCTTGGCGTATTCCGCGCGGATATCGGCCGCATATTTCTCCCGGGTGGCTACGCTCATGAGCTTGCCCACGACGCCCACCGCACGCGAGGCATCCGCCACATGCACCACTGGATGATCGTAGTTTGGTTCGATCTTGACCGCGGTGTGCAACCTAGATGTCGTCGCACCGCCGATCAAAAGCGGCAGATCGAACTTAAGCCGCTGCATCTCCTTGGCCACATGCACCATCTCGTCCAGCGAGGGCGTGATGAGGCCGGAGAGCCCGATAATATCGCAGTCTTCCTGCTTTGCGGTCTCTAAGATCTTTTCGCAAGGCGTCATCACGCCCAGATCGATCACCTCATAGCTGTTGCATTGGAGCACCACGGCGACGATGTTCTTGCCAATGTCGTGCACGTCGCCCTTGACCGTGGCCATCACTAGCTTGCCCTTAGTGTGGGTGGTCTTATCTTTCTCCGTCTCCATAAACGGCAGCAGATAAGCGACCGCCTTTTTCATCACTCTGGCGCTTTTGACCACCTGCGGCAGAAACATCTTGCCGGCGCCGAACAGATCGCCCACCACGTTCATGCCGTCCATCAATGGTCCTTCGATCACGTCCAGCGGCCTCTCTGCTGCCTGGCGCGCGGCCTCTGTGTCCTCTTCGACATAGTCCGCGACGCCCTTGACCAGTGCGTGCTCCAAGCGCTTGTTTACGGGCCACTCGCGCCATTCAAGGCTTGCCTTCTGCTTTTCACCGCCGCCTTTTTTATATTGCTCCGCGACGTCGAGCAGCTTCTCGGTGGCGTCTGGCGTGCGATTCAGTACCACGTCCTCGACGATCTCACGCAGATCCTTAGGGATATCCTCGTAGATCGCGAGTTGACCGGCATTGACGATACCCATGGTCATACCGGCCTTGATGGCGTGATAAAGAAACACGGCGTGCATCGCTTCGCGCACAGGGTCGTTGCCGCGAAACGAGAACGATACGTTGGACACACCGCCGGAGACCATCGCACAGGATAAGGTCTCCTTGATCTTGCGCGTGGCTTCGATGAAAGCCACGCCGTAGTTGTTGTGCTCTTCGATGCCAGTGGCGATGGCGAAGATGTTGGGATCAAAGATGATGTCCTCGGGCGGGAAATGCACCTTTTCGGTGAGGATCTTGTACGCGCGCTGACAAATCGCCACCTTGCGCTCGATAGTCTCGGCCTGCCCTTGCTCGTCGAAGGCCATCACAATCACGGCCGCGCCATAGCGACGCACCAGCTTGGCCTGCTCGATGAATTTCTCCTCCCCCTCTTTGAGCGAGATTGAGTTCACCACGCCCTTGCCCTGGATGCATTTAAGCCCCGCCTCGATGACGTCCCACTTGGACGAATCGATCATCACCGGCACGCGCGAGATATCAGGCTCCGAGGCGACCAGGTTCAAAAACTTGACCATGACCTCCTTGGAATATAGCAAGCCCTCGTCCATGTTGACGTCGATCATCTGAGCACCGTTTTCCACCTGTTGCAGAGCCACCTCCAATGCGGTCTCGTAGTTTTCTTGCTTGATCAACTTCAAGAAGCGCTTAGAGCCAGTGACATTGGTGCGCTCGCCGATGTTGACAAACAAGGAATCCTTGCCGATGTTCAAAGGCTCTAGACCCGACAATCGACACTTCTTCTCGATATCCGGAATTCTGCGTGGAGCATAGTTTTGCACGGCCTCGGCGATGGCCTCGATGTGATCGGGCGTGGTGCCGCAGCAGCCGCCGACGATATTCAAAAAGCCCGACTGCGCCCATTCGCCTAATTGCTCGGCCATACCCTCAGGCGTTTCTTCGTATTCACCCATCTCATTGGGCAATCCCGCATTGGGATGCGCGGAGACATGCGTGTCGGCGATGGTAGATAGCTCCTCGATGTATGGACGCAGTTCCTTGGCGCCTAATGCGCAGTTGAGGCCAATAGAAATGGGCTCGGCGTGGCGCACCGAATTCCAGAACGCCTCGGTGACTTGGCCGGTCAAGGTGCGCCCGGACGCGTCGGTAATGGTGCCGGAGATCATCACCGGCAGGCATAAATCTTTATCGTCGAAGTATTGCTTTACGGCGAAGATCGCGGCTTTGGCGTTCAAGGTATCGAAGATGGTCTCGATGAGGATAATGTCCGCGCCACCCTCCACCAATCCAGACGTGGATTCATAATAGGCCTCGGCCAGTTGATCGAAGCTGATATTGCGAAAGCCGGCATCATTGACGTTCGGCGAGATCGAGGCGGTGCGATTGGTCGGCCCTAGCACGCCGGCGACGAAGCGGGGTTTGTCCGGATTATTCTTGGTGTATTCATCGGCGACGGCGCGCGCGAGCTTAGCACCGGCCAAGTTGATTTCGCGCGCCAGATCCTCCATGTGATAATCGGCCATTGCCACGCGTGTAGAATTGAACGTGTTGGTCTCGATGATGTCTGCGCCAGCCCGCAGGTTCTTGACATGAATCTCGCGGATGATGTCGGGCTGCGTGATCGAGAGCAGGTCGTTATTGCCCTTGAGCTCTGATCGCCAGTCCGCGAAGCGTTGGCCACGGTAGTCGTCCTCGCCAAGCTTATAGCCCTGGATCATAGTGCCCATAGCGCTGTCCAAAATAAGAATCCGCTTGATCAGAAGTTCGCGCAACAATGTTTGTGTATCGCCGCTTGGCATAGTGACTCCTGTGCTATAAATTCAACTATTGTTGAGAGGTGAAAAACCGCGAGAGTAAACTCTTTGCATGATCGAGGCGGCTGCGTAAAGCTTGTATCTTAACATGATGCGCAAAGCCGCTTCGGAGCGTTCGCCGGCATTGGATAGAATCATAATCTAATTTTTTCAAACATATGGCGCACTCCTTACCGCTGTTATTCTACGTGACGCCCCCGGAGCGCTGTGCCTATTTGCCCAGGCGCGAGGCCGTCAATGTATTCGCCGATCCCCGCGCCCGAATGAATACGGCCCTTTATAGCCGTCTGGTCGAAAAAGGTTTTCGGCGCAGCGGCTCACATCTGTATCGGCCGCAATGTCCTGGCTGCAATGAGTGCATCCCTACTCGCATTCCAGTCGCGCGCTTTATCCCCAATCGCAGTCAGCGCCGCAACCGGAATGCAAATCTAGACCTGACCGCGCGCATTCTGCCGCAGGGATACCGCCCCGAGCACTTTGCACTTTATCGTCTTTACCAGCACGGACGTCACACTGGCGGCGAAATGGACAATCCAACACCCCAGGCCTATCTCGATTTTCTGACCTGTGCCTGGGCGGAGACCTTGTTTGTTGAATTTCGCTTGCATCAAGTTCTGATGTGCGTGGCGGTATGCGACCGGCTCACGACGGGATTGTCCGCCGTCTACAACTTCTTCAATCCCAATGAGCGGCGGCGCGGGCTGGGAACGCACGCGATTCTGTGGCAGATCGAAGAGGCGCGACGCCTGGGACTGGACTACGTCTATCTTGGCTATTGGATTGCCAGCAATTGTAAGATGAACTACAAGACCCGTTTCCGCCCACTGGAAGGCCTGATCAATGGTCGATGGCGGCCGTTGAATTCATAGTCCGGATGAAGCGGGCGCGATCCGGAAGATGAACCCTGATTTTGACCTTTGATCTCAATCCCGGACTACGGGTTGTCGAAAGCCATGCAGGCGCGGCTGTTCGACAGGTTCAGGGCCTGCGTCTTTAGCTTATCGAAGGATAGGTTCACTCGCGAAAACAATTGCGGAAGGCTCGCCCTATACGAAGCGGAATAGCCCCTTCGACTCACTCCAACAGCACTCTGATTTCCTCGTGCAGCGCTGGCGTGCTTGCCGCGAGCACTGTGGTGGTGGCGGGCCCGGGTAGTTTGCCGGTAAGATCAGTGAATCTGCCGCCGGCCTCCTCCACGATCACCGCCAGCGCCGCGATATCTAGAATATTCACATCGGACTCCAGCACGATATCGAGCTTGCCCGAAGCCAACATGTGATAATGCAGGAAATCGCCGTAGCCGCGCGTGCGATACACCCGCTGCACGAGTTCTCCTAGACGCGCCCACTGCGGCGCGGCGGCCAGCGTTTTTATATTCCCCAGCGACAGCATGGCCTGCTCGACAACCGTCACATCGCTGACCCGAAGCGGCTGTTCATTGAGAAAAGCACCCGCACCACGCTCGGCATAGGCGAACTCACCCGCGATGGGGGCGTTCGACACACCTAGAATCAACTGCTCCTTATGCAGCAGTGCAATCTGTGTGGAAAAAAACGGCATGCCGCGCACAAAGCTCTTGGTGCCGTCGATAGGATCAATCAGCCATACATACTCCGCATCCGGCCGCATATGCCCGGTTTCCTCGCCATAGAAGCCGTGTTCGGGAAACGCTTCCGTGATCAGCCCCTTGATGGTCTGTTCCGCCTCTATATCGGCGACCGTCACCGGGCTTTGATCTTGCTTGAGCCTTACTTCGAATTCACCACGGAAATACCGTTCGATTACAGCCTCGGCGGCCTTGGCAGCCAGAATGGCCGTGCGCGTGAATGGACTCATAAATTAAGAAATCACTATGTGAGATTCCGAGCGCGCGAGGAATCCAGCTATGCGGCGTCCCGAGCGTATGCGAGGGATCTCTTGCGGCGTGCAAAAGATGAGATCTCTCCCACGGCCGGGACGCCCGCGGCGGATTCCTTGTCTTATCGCTCTTTGGATAACAGCTTAACTAGACTTTTCTGAAACCTCCAGCAAGTGATAAAGGCGCGGCCAGTCAAATGCAGAACCCGGATCGGTCTTGCGCCCCGGTGCGATGTCGGCATGACCGACAATATCGTCGCGCGAGAGCGTTGGATATGCCTCGATTAAGGCATTTATTATCGCGGCCAGCGTATGATATTGGCCGGCTTCGTAATTCAAATCATCGGCGCCCTCCAGCTCGATGCCGATAGAGAAATCATTGCAGCGTGCGCGGCCCTGATAGGTAGATGTTCCTGCATGCCAGGCGCGACGATGAAAAGGCACGTACTGCACTACTTCGCAGTCGCGCCGAATCAGGGCATGTGCTGAGACCCTATGTCCGCAGATACCCGCGAAGTATGGATGCGCGCGTGCATCCAGCCGATTCGTGAACAGCGCATCGATCCATCCGCCGCCGAACTCACCGGGCGGCAAACTAATGCCATGTACCACAATCAATTCTAGAATCGCACCCATTGGCCGCTCATCCGCATTAGGCGAGGGCACGTAGCGGGCTTCATGCAGTAATCCAGTGACGGTATCCACACGCATGATGTATAGAGGCTATGTAATTTGCGATATCGGCGCACGCCGGCTAAGCGCCACGCCTACCGCTGTGTGCCGCATGATCGCCTACTATCCGATACGGCAGCGGCCGCAGTTTGCGATCCACAGCTCTGCGCATAGTCGAGCTTAACCGCCATTATGATGATGGCAATGGACAACTGGAGCACGCTCATAGGCTAGCTTAACCTCTGGGCCACGTTCCTTAGAATAAAAAGCTCCGCGCTTGACCGGCTTTTTTTGACGGTGCAAGGCATCACGATGCGGTAGTTAGAGGCTGTTTTTAAACAGCCTCTAAGTGCATCACAGGGATGAGCCGGATGAAGGCCGATGTCCTTTGAACGTCTGAACGTCCGCCCCGGCGAACGGGCGGGCCCCGGGTGGCTTGCCGTGGGCCTGTAAACCAAGCAGGGGCAGCCAGGCGCACAGGCGCTGCGTCATCTCCCGAGCATGCAGTATACATATTAAATGCTTGAGAAATGAAACATGCCGCCGTTGAGGCGGATTAAAACGCGGCGATGAAGGGCCTGGTGGCCAAGCGGACACGCGATCCATGGCCTGGCCCTGGGTTTTCAAGCGCAGCAGGGCGAGCTGCAATGAAGAGCGCTCGCCTGTACAAGGATGTACGGGCTAGGACTTTGGGGTGAAGCAATCCTGCCTCACCCCAAAGACAAAGCGCTGCAAGGGCTTTTCAGCATACCCTTACAAAATTACATCATGCCGCCCATGTCGCCCATGCCGGGATGACCACCGGGCGCGGGCTCCTCTTCCTTAGGCAGCTCGGCCACCATCGCCTCAGTCGTGACCATCAAGCCGGCGATCGAGGCTGCGTTTTGCAACGCCGTGCGGGCCACCTTAGTTGGATCCAAAATGCCCATCTTGATCAAATCACCGAACTCGCCGGTGGCGACGTTGTAACCGTAGTTACCTTCCTCTTCCTCGATCTTGGCCAGAATGACTGATGCCTCTTCACCTGCGTTTTGCACAATCTGGCGCAGCGGCTCTTCCATCGCCTTAAAGGCGATGCGGATGCCAACGTTCTGGTCTTCGTTAGCGCCTTTCATATCTTTAAGCGCCGCACGGGCGCGCACCAGCGCGACACCACCACCTGGCACCACGCCTTCTTCGACTGCCGCACGAGTCGCATGCAGGGCATCTTCCACTCTAGCCTTCTTCTCCTTCATCTCAACCTCAGTGGCAGCGCCTACGCGCACCACGGCCACACCACCGGCGAGCTTGGCCATGCGCTCCTGCAGCTTCTCCCGGTCGTAATCCGAAGTGGTCTCCTCAATCTGCGCCTTGATCTGCTCGATGCGGCCCTTGATGTCCTCGGCAGAGCCCGCGCCATCGACGATGGTTGTGCTCTCTTTAGCGACCGACACTTTCCTAGCCGAACCCAGATCATCCACGCTAGCCTTCTCTAAGGAGAGCCCAACTTCCTCGGATATGACCGTACCACCAGTTAAGATGGCAATATCCTGCAGCATAGCCTTGCGGCGATCACCAAACCCAGGGGCCTTGACCGCAGCAACCTTGACAATGCCGCGGATGGTGTTGACCACCAAGGTGGCAAGCGCCTCGCCTTCCACATCCTCGGCGATGATCAGAAGCGGTTTGCCTGCCTTGGCGACACCTTCTAGTATTGGCAGAAGATCACGGATGTTGGAGATCTTCTTGTCATGTAGCAGAATGTAAGGGTCTTCCAGTTCCGCGGTCTGGCTCTGCGGGTTATTTATGAAGTAGGGTGAGAGATAGCCACGGTCGAATTCCATACCTTCGACCACCTCTAGCTCATTTTCCAGCCCTGAGCCTTCTTCGACCGTGATCACACCCTCCTTGCCCACCTTGTCCATGGCATCGGCAATGATCTTGCCAATGGACTCATCGGCATTCGCCGAGATCGCCCCCAC
>DATACK010000235.1:0-1833 GCA_036259115.1 Gammaproteobacteria bacterium
ATCATGCGTGGTGAAGCCGGTCCAGCCCCATTGATTCTTCAACTCGTCAAAAATGTTCTCGGCTTCGGCGCGATCGCGATACAACTGTGCAACCGCCAGCACCTCGTCAGCAAGCGATGTGACCAGCACGCTGTATTCGTACAGATCCTGGCCGCGCTTCAGCTCTGCCATCCCGCTGAACACACGCTGGCCGGTCTGCTTCTCTTCGTCACTGACGGCCACCGCTTCACGCAGCCGGCGTCGCAGGATCACCACGCGACGCGTCCGGCTCCATCCGGTCAGCCGTATCTCGCTGCTCAATGCTTCCCAGCCGGCTCCAGCCGCTGCCCAATCACTCCGTCCCCACAGTTTCTCGATGTGGCGGTTCACTTTGGCAGTCTTCTTGAGCTTGAACAGATACGGCAGCCCTCGTTCTTCGGCCTGCTGCATCATTCGCTCGCTGCCCCAGCTGATGTCGCCACGCAGCAGATGCGGCCATTGCTCCCGCGGGCGCGCATCCAGCCACGCCCACAGCCCAGGCTGCGCGTACTGCGATGCAGTCCGGTTTCCGGCCTGTACCTCCACCTCCACGATCAATCGGATGGCAGCAATGAAATAGCAGTGGTACACATGCGATGGCCGGCCCGGCTTGCCCGGGTTGTAGCCCACCACCGCCTCCTCCTGGTGTCCGTACAGAGGCTTCACCGTCGCATCCATGTCCAGAATCCACGGCTCGCCCAGCAATGGCTCATACGTGGCTGCCAGGTGCTTGCGTGTCCACGCCGTGTACGGTTCCTCCTCGCCCTGCTGGAATGCTCTCCGGACCGCATCTTCACTGCGTATGCGTTTCATCCCGAGCAGTTGCGGCAGCACATTGTCGCTGCGTACTGTCGTGATGTGTGCGTACCGTTTGTGGCCTGCCAGCACCGATAGCATGATGGTGCCCAGGATGTCCTGTTTCGGCGGTGCGTTCGGGCTCCTGTACTGCAACGGGCAGTCCTGAACCCAGGACTCCCATAGGCCGTTTGTCTTCAGAAATTCGATGAAATACGCCACAGGACCGAACCCGGTGACGTTTGCATTCGGATCCCAGCGGACGAATACCTTCCCTCCGAAGGTGTCTAGTGCGCTCGGCGCCGACACCGTCAGACCTTGTTCGACAGCATCACCAGTCAGGTGACTCGATGTGGTTGCAGGTTCTTCGGGCAAACATCACCATATCAGACGCTTGCAGCCGATTCCAGATCGCCAATTGCCGGAATTAGGTTCAAAGAAGCGATGAGATGGCGCACCGGCTGCGAAGGCCGCATCAGCGTTCTCAAACGCAGGCATGGACTCAATCGCAGCCGCTACAAAGGAAGCGATGGAATGAAGCGCTGGGTCGGAATCGGCGTCATCGCCGACAATGTCATAAATATCGCCCGTGCGATGACTGCTGCTTCGAACGAAAGCTGAACTCCCTCCCTCCTCTGTTCCGAGGTATTCCTCTGGTCGTTCCCCCGGTTGTGATTTCGTTCGTTTGCATTCACCATAGACAGCGCTCGCATGCATTAGCCTGCTGCGTACTGTACATTACGGTTTGCCCTGCTGCCCTCCTGAACTCAATTCTGAGCCGGAAAGTAGCTAACGAGGCTGCGCCTCAGACAGACGAGGTGTATTTGGGTGAGCAGTCGGGCTTCGCCGAGATAGCTGGTGCGGCGGATTCGCCGTATAGCAAGGGAACGACACCTACGGTTTCTTTCCCTTGCATCGCTTTCTTCCCTTGACGTCCCGACCTGTACCGCGTGCGCTCGCCCTGTCGTGGTCATCCTCGCTGAAGCGATCACGGCTCGCTCTCGGGGACCCGTGCGCTCG
>DATACK010000236.1:0-1829 GCA_036259115.1 Gammaproteobacteria bacterium
GCCGTCTTCGCGTTTGATAGCCCAAAGCCTCAGCTCAAGAGTTTCACCAAAAGCAGAACGCGTCCGTTACAGGAAAGCCCTCCAGACGACCGGAACAACGACCCGGATTTTGAATCGTCACAGGAGGGCTTTGCGCCGACTGCTTTCGGAGCCAAAGTTGTGTTTGTCAACTTCTGCAAAAGATCTGGATCACGCAAATCCAAGCAATGGGAGTACATCCCGCCGGAGCCGCCCGTCGTCGTCGTCTTTCTTGCGGCCGGAACGGAGCGGAGCGTGCAAGGGCGCGCCGTCTTCGGCGCGGCGCAGCGAACCCTTGCACGCGAGCACCGTTCTGGCATTCCATGTACGACGACGGGCAGCTCGGCGGGATGCCCCATCATCCTGCTGGTGAGCTCAGAGTTGGTTTTCCGTTTTCATGCTGCTTTCCTCAGTAGCTCCTTTTTGTGCTCTTTCAGGTACTCCATATTCAGATATCTGGTCGCTTCAATCCAGTTCTCGTGCATCTCCACCGCCAGCGCTCGGATCAGCCTCAGGCAGGCGGCCGTGTTCGGGAAGATGCGAACCACCAGGGTTCGCCGTTTGATCTCTTCGTTCAGCCGCTCCAGCAGATTCGTCGATTTCAGATTCTTATGATGCTGCCGAGGCAAGCGGTAGAATGTCAGTGTTTCTTCTATATTGTTCTCGACCCAGTCGCATAGCTTTGGGTATTTTCCCGTCCACTTCTTCAGCCACGCTGCCAGATCCTGGCGAGCTTCTTCAATGGATCTCCGATCATAGATCCACCGCAGTTCCGTTAAGCAATCGTTGTCCGCCTTCCGCGGCAGGTAGTCCAAAGCGTTCCGTAGAAAATGCACATAGCAGCGCTGCCAGGCTGCCTCTGTGAATACTTCCGCAATCGCCTTCCGTAGACCGGCGTGATCATCGCTGATCACCAGATCCACTCCATTGAGCCCGCGCTCTTTAAGCTGTAAACAGAACTCTTTCCAACTGCTCAGCGATTCCCGGTTGGCCAGTTCGACTGCCAGCACGTTGCGGCGTCCTTCCCAATCCACACCGATGGCGATCAGAACCGCCTGGCTGCGAATCACCCCGTCTTCTCGGACCTTCTCATAGCGGGCATCCAGAATCAGATACGGGTAAGCCTCCTCAAGCCGCCGACCGGCAAACTTCTCCAACTCCCGATCCAGTTGCTGGTTCATCCGGCTGATGGTGGAAGCCGAAAACTCATGGCCACACAGCTCTTCTGTGACCGCTTTCACTTTTCGGGTGGACACGCCCTGCACATACATCTCGGTAAGTGCCGATACGAGCGCCTTCTCGCTCCGCTGGTAGCGCTCGAATACTTCCGTGCGGAACCGCCCCTGACGATCCTGCGGCACTCGCAACTCGAGCTTGCCCACGCGCGTTACCAGCGTTCGGCCGTAATGACCTGATCGGTAGCCTAGCCGGTTCGCTGTGCGCTCGCCCTTCTCGGCGCCCAGCGCTTCATCCATCTCAGCTTCAAGTATCTGCTGGACCACTTCTTGAATCAGCGGCCGCAGGAAGTCTTCCTGTTCCGCCATTAACGCTTTCCAGTTCATGCCCTTTGCGCTATCCTGCTTTCGGGTCATCGGCCTTTCCTTTCTTTCCGCGGCTAACGGATTGTTGAAAGGTTTAGCATGACCCCTTTCTTTTTGCAGAACGATTGAAGCTTAACCAGCGCCAGCTAGGGCGACGAGCTGTAGCGTTCGACCAGACCAGCGAACATCCCGCCTGGACGAACCAAAACGGGTAAAATGCATTGTTTAGGAAAATGTATGCCAGTTCCCGATTTCCAGGGCTTCTTGGTA
>DATACK010000237.1:0-2265 GCA_036259115.1 Gammaproteobacteria bacterium
CGTCCTCGAACGTGAGCCTGGATCGCCTATCACGCTCCTGCAAGCCACACCTAAACGCAGAGCCTGGATGCGAATGCATCAAGGTCTTTTCTCCCGGCTTGACTCTGACTCGAATCACACGTACGCGATCGTTTCAAACAAAATCTTATGTTGAGGCGCTACTTTCGTCCCGTCATCTGGCGCGACCGTGAAGTTGCCGTTCGATCGCCGTTTCCAAAATTTCTACGGCTATAAACCTTGCAGTTTGAGCACCTGTGTTCTCAAGGGTACCGAGCACACGATCGGACCACCGCACGTCCTCCTCGAAAGCGTTCCAAACGGTCCTGTTGTCCCCGCTCGGGATCGAGCTAAACTCGGCCACTGCGAACGGGTACGCAGGGCGGTTCCGCCTCGATGCTGGTCTTCTCCCCTGGCGCGACTGTGTATTCAACGGTCTTCACGTGATCGTCTTGTATAAAGTGAATGCCGCAGCGGCGTATATGTTTGTCGTGCTGCCAGGCGACAGTAGTGAGATAGCAGCAATGGCCGAGGCGGCTTTCGGCATTAGCAGGATGCTGAAAAAGTCCTGGCGCTCGGCTTGAGATCCGGTTATCCTGGGTCTGGATGCGAGGCGCCGATCACCAGCAAAACGCTATGTTCAGTTATCTGTCGCCTGAGGATCGGGTGCCGCAGCATCACCCACTGCGGCCGATCCGCACGATGGTCGATGCAGCGCTGAAAGCGTTGTCTCCTGTGTTCGATCAAATGTACGCATCATTTGGAAGACCATCGATTGCGCCGGAAAAACTGCTGCGGGCGCTGCTGCTTCAGTTGCTGTATTCCATCCGGAGCGAGCGCATGCTGATGGAGCAGCTGGAATACAATCTGCTGTTCCGGTGGTTTGTCGGCCTGAATATGGATGAGCCGGTGTGGGTGCCGACGGTGTACAGCAAGAACCGGGAACGGCTGCTGGAAGGCGATGTAGCGCAGCAGTTGTTTGCTCAGATACTGGAACAGGCGCGCAGCAATGATCTGCTTTCGAGTGAACACTTTAGCGTGGACGGAACGCTGCTCGAGGCATGGGCCAGCCAGAAAAGTTTCCAGTGGAAGGACAAGGCCGATCAGCCGCCGTCGGATGACCCGGGCAATCCGACGGTGGACTTTCATGGTGAGAAGCGCAGCAACCAGACCCATCAGTCAACCACCGATCCGGATGCGCGACTGGCGCGCAAGAGCGGTGGACACGAAGCGAAGCTGGCCTATTGCGGCAATGTCATGATCGAGAACCGGAACGGACTGGTTGTGGATACCGCGCTGGTGCAATGCAGCGGCACGGCCGAACGGGATGCGGCCATGCAGATGGTCGAGCGCGTGGAAGGCACCAATCGCATCACCGTGGCAGCGGACAAGGGCTACGACACCAAAGACTTCGTGCGCCAGATGCGGGAGATGAATGCGACTCCGCATGTGGCGCGGAATGAGAAGCGCGCGGGTGGAAGCGCGATCGATCATCGCACGACCAGACATGCCGGCTACCAGACCAGCCAGCAGAGACGCAAGCGGATCGAAGAAGTCTTCGGCTGGCTGAAGACGGTGGCCATGCTGCGCAAGACACGACATCGGGGACTGCTGCGGGTTGGCTGGGTCTTCACCTTCGCGGCCGCTGCCTACAACCTCGTGCGGATGCGGAATCTGCTGGCCCCGGCAGTTCAAACCGCATAACTCAGGGGAGAAGTGTGTCCGGACGCCGGCAGAACGGCGATCCGGACCACCCGTAGGTAATTTTCCTTACGTTTCTATCTCTTGGCTCGGTGACTGAGAACTTGTCTTGACTCACTGAGACTCATAACCTTGTCTCAGGAGTCACTTTTTCAGAACCCTGTTAAAGGTTCTATTGCGAAGTTGTGAGATAACCCGGAACACGCGGTGACAGGCCGGGGTGGAACGCGTCAGGGTGGGGTTCAGGCGGCGATGCCGAACAGGCTGCCAACGAAGTGAGCTTGGCCGACCGCGTCGCCCTTCGCCAGCCATCTCACTCTGCCCTTGTTGATCATGTGCATCGTTTCGATTCCCTGCAACGTCCGCCACGCACTCTGAAACGCGCCGTATCCTTTGGCAAGCCAGACCCGTTTCTTCACGGTTCTGTGATCCTGCTCGACGACATTATTCAGGTACTTGCACTGGCGGAGTCGGACCCGCCGCGGCAGCATCCCGTTATCTTTTAGCGCCTGGACTGCCGCCGGATATGCCGGGTTCTTGTCCACGTTCACGACCCGCGGCGTCGGG
>DATACK010000238.1:0-8751 GCA_036259115.1 Gammaproteobacteria bacterium
GCAATACATGGCCTTTCACCATGCGCCGCGCTATCTTTGGCTGGCTGCGCCTGCGGGATATCTAGAAGCTGTCTTTCAATAGCCTCTAAATCGCCTGAATTTCTTCTGTTCCGATGGACAACAATCGACCGGGCTTGTTCCGCCCGCGGACGCCAGTTACTTACGCCGTGATTTTACAAGACGCATGCCGCCGCGCCATTCATCGCGTCTTGCGCGCACTGTGCTTAGGCTCCACCGGCTCGATATGCTGTTCGATTTCCGGCAGCGGCGCGTCATCGACCGCCCCGCCTAGCTTTTTGAGCTCATGGCGCGTCTCTTCAAGCTTTTTGTCCAGTAAATGGATATGGTCCAACATGCCATTGATGGCAATGGCTATCGGGTCGGGCATGTCCCGAGTCGTGCCGTATGCATCGAAGCCCATCTTGCAGGCAATCTCCTGACGCCTGCGCTGTAGTTCATCCTGACTGGCGGATACCACCCTTCCGGGGATACCAACTACAGTTGCGCCTTCTGGCACATCTTTAATCACTACCGCGTTAGAGCCGATACGAGCGGCCGTACCGACGACCACTGGCCCGAGGATCTTGGCGCCAGCGCCCACCACCACGTTATTGCGCAAGGTCGGGTGACGTTTACCTTTTTCCCAGCTGATGCCGCCCAACGTCACACCGTGGTACAAGGTGCAATCGTCACCGATTTCAGCCGTCTCGCCGATGACCACGCCCATGCCATGATCGATGAAAAATCGCCGACCAATCCTTGCGCCGGGATGGATCTCGACGCCCGTCAGCCATCTTGATACATGCGATAAGATACGCGCTAGCGCCTTGAATCCTCGTCGCCACAAGGCATGGTTCAATCGGTGCAGCCACAGCGCGTGCATGCCGGGACAGGCGAACAATACATCTATGGCGTTGCGCGCGGCAGGATCGCGCGCGTATACGCAATCGATATCTTCCTTAAGCCGTCTGAGCATTCGATTCAACCGGAAAACGCTGGAATCTATCGCTTATACTATACCACAGGCAACAGCACTGCAGCCTAGCTTGCCCGGGATGCGCGCGCGGCCGTAAGAATGCCGCGCAAGATGTTGACTTCGTTGCAGGTCAGGCGCGCACGATTGAACAAGCGGCGCAAGCGCCGCATCAAATGCCTGGGGTTGCTGGGATCCAAAAAGCCAATTGCAATCAGCGTCTGCTCGAGATGCTGATAAAACGATTCCACCTCGCCTGTGCTAGCCAAAGGTTCTTGAGTTCGCTCCGTATCGGATTCCGCGGCGTCATGCGCGCGCAGCAGCAATTCGTAACACATGATCTGCACCGCAGCCGCTAGATTGAGTGAGTGATATTGGGGATTACACGGAATAGTCGTCACGAAGTGACAACGATCCAGCTCGGCGTTGGTGAGTCCATTGCGCTCGCGGCCAAAAACTAGCGCTGCGGCGCCGGAAGAGGCCTCCGCCATGAGCTGGCGTGCACACTGATGCGGATCAAGTCGTGGCCATTCAAGGCTACGTGCACGCGCGCTGGTGCCGATGACAAGCCGGGTATCGCGCAGTGCCTCATCCAGCGAATCGCATATCACCGCATGCGCAAGCACGTCGATGGCGCCCGAGGCGCGGGCAGTCGCAACAGTATGTGGAAATTGCTGAGGACGCACCAGATACAGCCTTTCCAGGCACATTGTCTTCATCGCGCGTGCGGCGCCACCGATATTACCGGGGTGCGAGGTCTCGACCATTACGACGCGAATGTTGCGCATGGCGTTCATCGGACGGCGTAGGAGTGAGATGATTATTCGACCGGGTCGGCGGGCAGCATCCAGATCGCGCCGAAACTGAGTCCGATATCTGGCGTGTTATCGTACGCGCCAAAATTCTCGGTCAGCGCGAGATCCAAGGCCACATTGTTGAAGTGATGGCGCACGCCCAAGCTGGCAAGATGTTCAATAGGCGATAGACCAATATTGCCCTGTTTAAAAGCGGTACTGCTAAAGGACGCCTGCAGAATCGCAGCGGTATGCGGTGTAAAACCGAATTCGTAAGCCACCGTCGCCTCCGGCACTTGGTCCTTAAGCGCGTTTGGAAAACGGTCTGGATCTCCTATTCGCACGTCGCTCAAGCTTAGGTAGAGCCCGTGACGGCCAAACTGCTTCTGTAAGGAGAGCTGCACGCCATAGTCGACCGCACCGCTAGACACATAGTTGTCCACACTGCCAATTGGCACCTTGACCGCGCCTTCCAGGATTGCGAATCCGTCGCGCGCGAACTCAAGCGTGTAGCGCACACCTAATACTGGATCGCCGACCTGTACGCCAGAGGGCGCATGCAATAATACCAGGCTATCGTCGCCGCTGCGGATCACTACCTGATACTGATCTTGGGCGACTAAGTCGCGACCGGCGGTGCCGTACCCGAAGGTATGATGGAAGTCCTCGATAATGTCATCCGAGAAGCCCCCGCTGTAATACAGCAAGGGTAGGTCCACATAGCCGGCCCAATGCTTATTCAGCATATAGCGCGCGCTAAGATCTAGGCTTGTGACAGAACCATCGAAGTAGTATAGATCACGCCGCGTAGCGAGCAGCCCTTGTACGTCTTGTTGTGAAAGTGGCGTTCGACTGTTGCGTTGCTCCAAATACGCCTCGGCGTTGGCGTCCAACACATATATGTTCGCATGGGTGAACTGCGCACCTACACTCCAGCCCTGCTGTAAGCCTGCCGCGGCAGGAGGAGGCATGAAATCCATGCGCAACAGGCTGAATGGCGACAAGTTGCGGATCTGCAGCGGCCCCAACAAAGGCCAGTCACGTGCATCCGCCAGCGCTCGGCCGGAAATCATAAACGCCACAGCGCATAACACCGGCGCGTAATTCGGCAGCTCTCTAGAGCAAGCGCGGGTTGTCATCTTCATTTATCATATCCCGACCAAACGATGAATTCTCGCACGAATCATACGAAGGGCAGTCCCGCCTTACAAATCCTGTGCCTTTTGCTATGCTACGCAGCCCTTCACGTGCAAACCAGCCGTCACGCTTATGCAACCGCTGCTCAATATCGCCATCGCCGCCGCGCGCGCCGCCGGAAATATCATTATCCGGTACATGAACAGGATCGACAGCATCTCGGTGCAGAGCAAACGGCGCAATGACTTTGTCAGCGAGGTTGACCACCTGGCCGAGCGAGAGATAATTGGCGTAATCCGGCGCGCGCATCCAAATCACGCAATCTTGGCCGAGGAGAGCGGGACACACGGGAAGAACGATGAGTATCTGTGGCTTGTCGATCCCTTAGACGGCACCACCAACTTTCTGCATGGCTTTCCGCAGTATGCCGTATCCATCGCCTTAAAGCACAAGGATGCCTTGCAGCTAGGCGTGGTCTACGATCCCTTTAAAGAAGAACTGTTCGCCGCCCATCGTGGTGCCGGTGCTACGCTCAATAGCCGGCGCATCCGCGTAAGCCGGGCGCATGGACTCTCCGGCGCATTGCTGGGCACCGGCATTCCTTATCGCTCAAACCAGGATTTGGATACCTATCTGGTCTCCTTAAAGGCGCTGATTCAAGACACCGCCGGCGTGCGCCGCGCCGGTTCTGCTGCGCTCGACTTAGCTTACGTGGCTTGCGGCCGTCTCGACGGCTTCTGGGAGTTCGGCCTCAAGCCGTGGGATATAGCCGCTGGCGTGATGCTCATTCAGGAGGCTGGCGGATTGCTCGGCGACATGTCAGGGGGGTCAGAATTCATGCAAAACGGCAATGTGCTGACCGCGAATCCGAAGGTGTTCAATGCCATGCTGAGAGCCCTGCGCCCTCACCTGGCCACGTTCGACAAGATCAACCGCAAAACAGCGTAACCGCTGCTCTATAGCGAGTGATCAGAGGCTGGTCTTTTAAGGACGCGCGCTTAGGCCCTCTTCTTCTTTCTTAACCGGCATGAGGTCGGTACGGCTCACGCCCAACATCAGGGCATAGCTACTTGCAACGTAGACAGAGGAATAGGTGCCGACGATGATGCCGACGATCAGCGCCACCGAAAAGCCCGATAGTACCGATCCGCCCACGAAATATAGCGCAAGCACTACCATTAAGGTTGCAAGAGATGTATTGACGGTGCGTGAAAGCGTCTGATTTATCGAGATGTTGATGATCTCTTCCTCCGATTTCTTGCGCACCCGACGGAAGGTCTCCCGTATACGATCGAATACGACGATAGAGTCGTTGAGCGAATAGCCGATAATCGTCAGGATCGCGGCCAGCACGTTGAGATTGAACTCAAGTTGCAAAAGAGAGAAGACACCCAGGGTGATGATTACGTCGTGCACCAGGGCGATCACCGCGCCGAGCGAAAGTCGCCACTCGAATCGCACCGCTACGTAGACCAATATCATGATCAGCGCGTAAAGCACGGCCAAACCGCCTTGTTCGCGCAAATCCTCGCCTACCTGTGGGCCTACGAACTCCACGCGGCGCAGCTCTGCGCCCTTGGTTGTCTGTTGCAGGGCATCCAAAACCTGATTACTGAGCTTAGCGGAGCCTTCACCGTGCCGCGGAGGGATGCGAATCAGCACGTCGCTCGAAGTACCGAAATATTGGGTAACGGCGCGTTCGAACCCCGCATCGTCCAGCGCTTGGCGTACCTCTCCGAGTTGCACAGACTGGGGATATGCCACTTCGATCAGGGTGCCGCCGGTAAAATCAATCCCGAAATTAAACCCCCGCACCACAAACAAGACTATAGAGGCCAATACCAAGGCCGCCGATACCCAAACAAAAAACCATCGCCACCGCATGAAGTCGATGTGAGGAGTATGCTTGAAGAAATCCATTGTAAATGAACCTTCAGATGGAAAGCTGCGGCTGACGACGGCCGCCGTAGATGAGATTAACCAGCGCGCGTGTACCCATGATCGCCGTAAACATGGAGCAAGCAAGACCGATGGTTAAGGTAACCGCAAAGCCCTTCACCGGCCCCGTGCCGAAGGCGAAGAGCACGATGGCAGCAATCAGGGTCGTTACGTGCGAATCGACGATGGTCGCAAATGCACGCGTATAACCTGCTTGAATGCTCGCTTGCGGCGAGTTGCCGTTTTTCAGTTCCTCACGGATCCGCTCGTTGATCAGCACGTTGGCGTCTACCGCCATACCCATCGTCAATACGATGCCGGCGATGCCGGGTAAGGTCAACGTCAAACCCGGGACGATGGACATAATGCCAACCAGCAGCACCAAATTGGCCAGCAATGCAATATCCGCAAACACACCGAACAAGCGGTAATAAATCGCCATATACGCGACCACCAGAATAAACCCGAGCACCACGGATTTATAACCTTGTTCGATGTTTTGCGCGCCTAGGCTGGGACCGATGGTACGTTCTTCCACGATGGTCATGGGCGCGGCTAGCGCGCCAGCGCGCAGCAACAAGGCCAGATCGCGTGCCTCGCGGGTCGAATCCAACCCGGTAATCTGAAAGCGCCGGCCCAATTGCTCCTGAATACGTGCAATATTGATAACTTCCTCGGTCGTGCGGGGCACCTGTACCTTCTTGCCATTGCGCACCACGGTTTCGGGTGTGGTTTGTATGAACACCACTGCCATTAACTTGCCCACGTTCTGCGCGGTAGCCGTGCTGAACAGTCGCGCACCCTCGCCATCCAAGGTAATAAATACAGCCGGCCCGTTGGTTTCGGAATCGATACCCGAGGAAGCATCAGTGATGTAGTCGCCGGTCAGCATCACACGGCGTTTAAGCAACACCGGATTGCCTCTCCGGTCGTGATACAACTCATCGCCCAGCGGAATTCGACCGCTTTGCTCAGCGGCATAAGGATTGCCCTGCTCGTCTACCATACGAAATTCCAAGGTCGCGGTAGCACCCAGGATCTCCTTGGCCCGGGCGGTATCCTGCACGCCAGGCAACTCCACCACGACCTGTGTTTTACCCTGTTGTTGAATGACAGGCTCGGCGACACCCAGTTCGTTGACCCGATTTCTCAGCGTGGTGATGTTCTGCTCTACCGCAAAGCGCCTGCTCTCGTTCAGCGCCGATTCAGTCAGCGTGCCGGTGAGAACGTAGGTACCGCCGGATTCGGAGGTATCGAACGCCATGCGATCGCCATATTGATCGCTCAGCACATCCAGCGCACGATCCCTAGATTCGGCGGTGCCGAACTTTACCGACACGCCCCCCGCGCCCACGCTGATTCCCGTGTAGCGGATATCTTGGTCACGCAGCAGATTACCGAAATCCTCCTGAAAACGGTCGAGCGCCTTCTGCACCGCGGCATTCATGTCCACTTGTAGTAGGAAATGCACACCACCGCGCAGATCCAATCCTAGGTTCATCGGACTGGCATTAATCGCGCGCAGCCAGCCTGGGGTGGCCGGCGCCAGATTCAGCGCGACGACGTAGTTATTGCCTAGTGCATCGCTGATGAGGTCCTTGGCCTTAAGCTGAGCCTCCGTATCTCGGAAGCGTATGAGCAACCGGTTTGGCGCGCGCTCGATACGTTTGGGCGTAATCTCCGCATTCTTTAGCACATTTTGCACGCGCGCCTGAATGCCCTTCCCTAAGGTGCCTTTGGTTTGCGAAATCTGGATCGCAGGATCATCTGGATAAAGATTGGGCAGCGTATAAACCGCGGCTACTAGCACGATGCCTAGGATCAGCAGGTTCTTCCACCAGGGATAGTGATTCATCATAGCGGGTGCGGAGTATAGCTTGAAAATCGGCTCTAAAGACGATTTGACTTTTGGCGCTTACCGAAAGTTGGGCGCATCAACGGGCAGGCTGTTTTGTCTTCGATCTTGCGACGTCTGGCGCCTTGTCATAGATCGTCGTGAATATGACAGTGCCTAGGTGTTACCCGTTCTGTAAAATTCATGCCCCGCGACGGCACTATGTTGATGCTGCTGGCCGTGACATCAGCATGACGGAAGATTATATTCCAGGGCACTGAGGCTGGGGCTTGGTGCGCTATCGGGCATAAAACAACAAAAATCCGACGTCTTCAAGCCTTGGAGCCGCCCTTGCTTTTATCTCTAGTTTTTTCTTGTGGCCGTTCGAGCTTCATGGTGCCCTTGGGCATTACGGTAGTGATCGAGTGCTTTTGCACCTTGATGTCCACACCATTGGCCACCTCAAGCTGGATGAAATTCTCACCGACATCGGCGATTCTGCCGAGCACGCCGCCCGAGGTCACCACCTCATCGCCCTTGGTGAGCGACTCAAGGAGTTGCTTATGCTCTTTGGCGCGCTTGGACTGCGGACGAATGATAAGAAAATACATGATCAGAAAAAACATACCGATCATGATGACGAATTGGATCAGACCGCCGCCTTGTGGCGCGCCGCCTTGCGCGAGGGCATCAGAGATCAAGAAGTTCATGCGCCTCCTGATTCAAGGCCGATTTGCGAAGTTGTGTATTATTACACAGACGAAGTGCCTAGCGCGCGAGCAGCGAGAAAATCGGCCACGAAGTCATTCATGCGATCGGCGGCGATCGCCTCGCGCAGTTCGCGCATGAGTTGCTGATAATAATACAGATTATGGATGGTGTTCAGGCGCGCGCCCAGGATTTCGCCGCACTGATCCAAGTGGCGCAGGTACGCGCGCGAGTAGTGTCGGCAAGTATAACAATCACAGTGCTCATCGGGCGGTTTCAGGTCATCCTTGTAGCGGCTATTGCGAATCCGCACGAGACCCCCACGGGTATACAAAAACCCGGTGCGTGCGTTGCGGGTGGGAATCACACAATCGAACATATCGATCCCGTGGCGCACCGCCGAGACGATATCCTCCGGCGTGCCGACACCCATGAGATACCGGGGGCGGTCATGCGGCAAACAATCCACCGTACATGCGAGCACCTCGTTCCGCTCAGCAGCGCTTTCGCCCACAGCTAAGCCGCCGATGGCGTAGCCGTCGAAGCTAATGGTCTTAAGTTCAGCGGCCGAGGCGCGTCGAAGCTCAGGATATACGCCGCCCTGTACGATACCGAACAGCGCTGCCGAATTCCCCGCATGTGCCGCCTTGCTACGCGTGGCCCAGCGCATCGACAGTTCCATTGAAGTACGAGCCCGTTCCTCGCTGGCAGGATACGGAGTGCACTCATCGAACACCATCACTACGTCAGAGCCTAAATCGCGCTGTATGCGCATGGAAGTCTCCGGATCCAGGAACACCGCGGCGCCGTCGACCGGCGAGCGGAAGTGCACGCCGGCCTCTGTGATCCTGCGGTTTGCCGCTAAGCTGAACACCTGAAAGCCACCGGAATCGGTAAGGATTGGTCCGTCCCAGTGCATGAAGCGATGCAATCCACCGTGCGCGCCAATTATCTCCGTGCCCGGTCGCAGCCACAGATGAAACGTGTTGCCGAGGATGATCTGCGTATCGTTCTCAGTAAGCTCCTCTGGCGTCATCGCCTTGACCGTGCCGTAGGTGCCGACCGGCATGAAGGCGGGTGTATCAACCGCGCCGCGCGGAAAACTAAGGCGACCCCGGCGGGCGGCGCCGTCGGCAGCGATCAGTTCGAAATCCATCTTTTCAGTTCAGGCTCAACTTAAAGCCGGCATTCTATGCCAAGCGCGCCACGAAATCGGCGATTAGGAGAGGTTTGAACGGTGGTCTGTGGTGTCTGCCATGTTTTGTCGGATGAACATGAACTGCAGCCCATCACAAAGAATCTAACGGGCTCATAGCGCCTCCATCCATGTGCGCGTTTCATCGTGGACTGGCTTGACGTTCACGATG
>DATACK010000239.1:0-2118 GCA_036259115.1 Gammaproteobacteria bacterium
GCTGCCATTTCTATCAACCGCAGTTTAGTTGGGCTTACTAAATCAATTGCACACTTACTTATTTTAGGCGCAGCTTGCACCTGTGCTTGCAGCACAGCACGAAAGTCCAACAGAAAAGCATGAAAGTGCAATAGATAGGCAGGATCATCCTGGTTTTTATCTCATCTAGCGGCTTTACATCGCTGATAGACCGCTTGCAGGATCTTGTATTCGGCAAGTGCACCATGACGCCCAGTCAGGTACGCGCGGCACGGGCTGGTGTTGTATAAGAATCTACCCGATCTAAAGCCCGTTAAGATCGAGTATGAGGCCGCACCAAGCTATGTGGACGCGATCCGCACGAGCCATCACGATCCGGACGGCAAACCTGACAACCAACGACGTATATTTTCCCATACTTGCTAGCTGTACTGCGGTGGCGCAGTCACCTTAAGCGGTTTGCGGGGTATTTTTCTGATTATCCGCTAATAGATGGCTTATGCGATTGCGAGCAATGCAAATGCAATGCTCAAGATAGGCATAGTTCCAGCAAACAAGTCAGTAGTCAAAATACCTTATATATCAATAACTCATCAGCAATGTGATTACTTTGCGCTGCGTGAGATATAGCGGCTAGAAAGTGCCGGTCTGGGATTTCTGGACAGGTTAATAAGTGATAAAAGTCATCGGTGTTATGGGCGCTTTGGCGCCTGGTGGAGATGACGATGAGACGACCGCGACGCAATCATTCCGCACAGTTCAAGGCCAAGGTGGCGCTCGCTACCTTGCGTGGCGATCAGACGCTGGCCGAGTTGGCCTTGCAGTTTGACGTGCATCCTAACCAGATCACGCAGTGGAAGCAGCAGGCGGTGGAGAACCTGGCCGCCACCTTCGAGAAGGGCGGCGATGCTAAAGGCGAGATCGAGATTAAGGATCTGCACGCCAAGATCGGCCAGTTGGCCTTGGAGAATGATTTTTAGAGCGTGCGCTCGCCAAAGCAGGATGGCCGAGCGCCAGGCGATGATCGACCGCGACCATTCGCTGAGTGTGGTTCGCCAGTGTCAGCTGCAGGCGCTGTCGCGCTCGAGCGTGTACTACCGGCCGATGGCGACACCGCCTGAGGAGTTGGCGCTGATGCGCCTTATCGACGAACTGCATCTGTAGTTCCCGTGGATGGGCTCGCGCAGCCTGCGTGACCAGCTCAACCGGGCGGGGATCCCCATCAGCCGGGATCGGGTGCGCAGAGTCATGGGCAAGCTGGGCATCCACGCAATCTACCAAAAGCCGCGCACCACGATTCCCGAACAGGGCCACACGATCTATCCGTATTTGCTGCGCAAGCGGGTCATTAATGGTCCTGATCAGGTGTGGTGTGCTGATGTAACCTATATTCCTATGGCTTTAGGCTTTATGTACCTGGTGGCGGTAATGGACTGGTACAGTCGCAAGGTGCTGGCCTGGCAACTGTCGAACACACTGACCGTCGACTTCTGTGTGGCAGCGCTTGCGGAGGCGCTGGCGCATTTCGGCCCGCCTGAGATCTTCAACACCGACCAGGGCAGCCAGTTCACCAGTCACACGTTCACCGATATGCTCAAGACCGCAGGCATTGCGATCAGCATGGATGGCAAGGGCGGCTTTCTGGACAACGTGTTCATCGAGCGGCTATGGCGCACGATCAAATATGAGGAAATCTACCTGAGAGCCTACGATACCGTGGCTGACGCCAGCGCTGGGATCGGCAGGTACTTGGACTTCTACAACCGCAGCCGAACCCATCAGACCCTTGGCAGACTTACCCCTAATGAGGTCTACTTCCAATCCGATGGGCTGAGGAAAGCAGCCTGATACCCGTTTGCCGATGGCTATCACTTATCTTTCCCCATTCGCTGTCCAACAAGACCAGACCACGTCTGAAAACGCCTAGGCCAGCTATCTCAAACCCGCAAGAAGATCAGGATTAGTAAGTTGATAAGTTGCGTGATGAATTATGTCCTTAGCGAGTGCGATATAGTGTCGAGCCAAGTGTCGGCCGCATTGACCGTGTCGTATAAGAGCCTACCTGATCTAAAGGCCGTGAAGATCGCACACGATAGCGCGCCGAGCTACCAGGATGCGATCCGGGAGAGTTATCAATGG
>DATACK010000240.1:0-4572 GCA_036259115.1 Gammaproteobacteria bacterium
CAGCAACCAGACAACCGATGACCCAGAGCGACTTAGATATTTGTTGGCGTCCCAGGGAGTGCAACTGCTGTGATATCGAGCTGACCCGCTGAGTGCAAATGATCATGCCTGCGCCTGCGATCTCGCGAACGACGGCGTTCCACACGAGACCGCGATTCGGCCAAGCGCGAATCGCTTCGGCGCTCGTCAAAAGTGATCCACTGGTGCTCGGATAGAGTGACCACCCCTGAGAAACAGGATCTGGAACGCGTAGACGAACGAGGTCGAAGCACAGGCAGTATCATCCACGCCGAAGGCGTGCGACACGTCTGACGATGTTTGGTACGAGGCGGCGTTAGGCGGCTGTGATGAGACGCTGAAGCTTGTTGCGGACGTGCTGGTAATACCGCGGATCGACTTCGGTGGCGAGGACTTCGTCAATGACAGGCAGGAAGTAGGCGAGCGAGCGAACCACAGGCAGCGGCATGGCGTCGTCGGGTCGCACCAGACGGCGGAGCGCGGCCAGAGCGAGGGCGTTCTCGATCGCGGTCAGCGGCACGCCGCGTTCATGAAGCTGCCCCGCCAGCAGGCGGTCCGGCCGGCGGACGATGCCGCATGTGCCTGGTGTGGCGCGATACGCGTTCAGCAGCCGGCGAACATATTCACGCTGATCCATCAGGCTCAGCTCTGCGGTTCGCGCAGCGAAGGCCCGTCGATGGTGACCGTGTGGCAGTAGTGCCGCACCCGACTCAGCAGCGCTTCGACCATCGGCTTGTTGCCGAGAAAGTTGTGCCAGTCATCATAGATCAGATTCGTTGTAATGATCGTCGAGTGCCGGTTATAACGTTCCTCCATCAGCTTGAAGAACGTGTTGGATTGTTCCGGCTTCAGATTCAAATACCCAAATTCGTCAATCAGCAACAAATCCAGACGGGACAGACGATTCAGGAGCCGGCGCGTGGAGCGGTCAGCCAGCGAGGCGTACATCTCGTCGAACAGATCCTGCGCCCGCACGAACTGACAGCGGTAGCCGTTCTGCAATGCCTTCAGCAGCAGCCCGCAGGCGAGTCCGGTTTTCCCGACACCGGTTCTGCCCGTCAGGACGAGATTCTCGTGTCTGGTGACGAAATCCAGTTCGGCAAACGCTCGGATCTGTTTGCGGTTCACTCCCGGCTGGCGAGCCCACGGAAACGTTTCGAGTGACCAGCGTTCCGGCAGGTTCGCCCGCCGGATGCGCCACTCCAGAGCGCTTTCCTGCCGGTCGTGCCACTGCGCGCGCAGCAGTCCGGCCACAAACTCCGAATAGCTGACCTGTGCCTTCTCCGCCGCCCGCAGTTGCTCGTCATACACGCTCAGCATGCGCCGCAGTTTCAGGTTCTTCAGCAGTTGTTCGACTTCTTCATTCATCGCCCTCGGGCTCCATTTCTCCGAGCAGAAAGTAGTCGCGTGCGACACGCTGCAGGATCATCCGTTCCACGCGGTCGAGATCGTAAAGTCCATACCGGGCCGCTTCGGCCACGGCAGCCAAAAACGGCTCGCGCGGATATTCCTTCAGCAGCCGCAGCAGTTGCCGCAGAGCAAGAACAGGCGCCTTGCGGCCCTTCTGCTTCAGCGCCGTCACATACGGCGCGATGGCGGGGGCGGCCTCGATGATGGCTTGTTCTTCCGGATGCGGATGGCTTCGTTTGATGCCTTCACCACGCGGCGGTCTGTGCTCGGCCAGCGTCACGCGCATCTTCTCCGGCATCGCCACGCGGGCGTGTCTGACGATGTGCCGCGCGTCGAGTTCGATCTCGACCCTGCTACTGGTCTCGCGCACTTCCACGCGCCGCCCGATCCAGGAGACCGGAACCGAGTAACGGATCAGATGCAGCGAGACATATCCTTCCACATCGACCGTGCGCTGATGCAGCCGGTAAACTTCCGGGATCCACGCCGGCAACGGCTTCAGATGCATGCGCTCGATCGCGAACAGTTCGCGCGGCACGGCACGGATGTGCTTCTTGTAAGTCGAGTTCACCCGGTCGCACCACTGGCGCGCCTGCTGGTTCAGATCGTCCCAGCCGGTGAACGTGCGCCCTGCCAGAAAGTTGTTTTCGATGAACGAGAACGGACGCTCCACGCGCGCCGAACGATTCACATCGCCGCGTTCATGCGCGACGAAATGGAAGCCGAATCGTTCTCCGAAAGCCTCCATCTCCGGCACCGCGATCATCTCGCTGCCCGTGCCGCGCAGCACCACGACATGCGTGTTGTCGATCATTACGTGATCGGGCCCGCCGCCCATATATTTCAGAGCCTCGGTGAGAAACACCTTGCACTCGAACCGCTGAAATGCGGGGTAAATCTGAAAGAACAGCATGCGCGAGTAACACAGGACGGCCGACGCCGTTTGCGCCTTGTACTTCCTGCCGCCCACTTTCACTTCGTGCGGTGACGTGTCATGCTGCATCTCAATGCCCGACTCAAAGTGATACTGCCCGGCGGCCGTTACCGGCGCCTGTCCGATGCCGTGCCTCCGGCAGAATGCGGTCAGCGCCGTGTACGACAGCGTGGCGCCGCTCGCCACGAGCTCTTCATGGACTCGCACGAGATTCCCCCTGCAGGCAATGGAAAGCTCGAGGATCTGCTGCCGGTATGGTTCGGCTTTCTCCGCCCGGTGAATCTCCGGCACGGCGGTTGACTTCGAGCGCAATACCCGGCGCACGCTCAGCCGCGAGACCTTCATCACGCGCGCGATCTCGCGTGCCGGTATGCCACTGCTGTTCAGCTCCAGAATTGTCGTTCGCTGCGACTGGCTCAGCATGATCCCCCATCCGTTTCGCGATGCGTTCGAGTTCCCGGCGCGCGCTTTCGATGTGGCACTGTGCCTGTTGCTGTTGTTCGCCGCTCATCTCCGGCACGGCTTCGGCCAGGCGCCGGCCGGCCCGGCGCAGAATCGCGGCCGCGGTCTCCAGTTCGCGCTGCAGCGCGGCAGCCTGTGTGGCAGCCGGCGCCGGCGGTTGCCGCTGCGTCTTGAGAAACAGCTCCGGCTGTGAAAGGATGCGTTCGCGGACCACGTGCGAGCCGTCGCGCCAGGCGGCGTACAGTTGCGCGGCCTGCCTCGTGTCGCAATGATGCCGGGCGAAAGCCGCAGCCATCCGCTCGCAGTCTTCCGTGCTGACGCGCGCTACCGGCACCAGATACTTCATCGCTGCCTGCGCCGCGATCTTTCCTTCGCGCACCTGCTGCTGGATGTTTTCCGGCAACAGTTCCACCAGCGCCAGACGCCGCGATACCCAGCTCACGCTCCGATCGAAGCGACGCGCCAGTTCGTCGAGCGAATAGCCGAAGCCCTGCTCCATTTCCGACAACAGCCACCCTTGTTCGAGGGCGCATTCCTGCCGGCTGAAGCGCAGTGATCTGTCCAGCAGCAGCGCTTCAGCTTCGCTCATGGCCCACACCGTGGCTTCCACCGTGTCCCGGCGCAGTTGCTCCAGCGCCGCGATGCGCTTGTATCCGTCGATCACGACATAGCGACCGCTGTCCTGTCCGGCGGACACAACAATGATGGGTGTCTGCTGGCCGCCTTCAGCCAGCGAGCCCATCAGCTGCCGCTGCCGGTGCGGCTCGCGCACCCGCAGGTGCTCCCATCGCCGCTCCAGCTGGTGAAATTCCAGTTGCATGGCCGTCCGTTCGGGTTTCAGTATGGCCGAACTCGGGACTGGTCTTTTCCGGCGGAACGGGAAGTGTGCCGGAAAGCCTCATCGAATGAGCTATATACGCCCGGAACTGGTCTTTCGCGGCCCGCAGGAGGACTCCGCCCAAGACCCCAATGAAATCAGCGCCCTCAGCCCCGAACTGGTCTTTCGCCAGATCCCAGGGAAGTTGGTTCAGGGGCGGCGACATGCGCAGCGGTTCGGCCGGAGCATCGGTTGCAATCGCGCGCTGCTGGATCCGGTAAGCGGCCGCGTACTCCGGGTTCCGGATCCGCCAGCTCGCCTGCGTCTTACTGCGCCGCGAGGTTTGGCACTCGGGCTTGCCGCAGGCCCGCTGGCGCGCTCCGATTCGCGGGTCCGGCCGAAACCACACCCGGCAAATCGTGCACGGTCTCTTTCGGGCCTCTGGCATGGTGATCCTTCATGGTCGCCATGTCGGGGTCAGTGTTCGGCTGGGGTTCAGATCAGAACGGGTGGGTCACTTTTCGCGGGCAGACGTGGATCACTCTTCGCGAGCGCCGAAGTCTTCGGGCTTCAGCGCAAGGAACGATCGGGCGTAGAACGCCCCCAGCAGTGGCTGAAGGACGTGTGGGGCATCGAGGAATCGGCCGCGGGTGTCGCAGTATCGGCCGAAGGCTCTTTGGCGTCCAGCGCCGTCTGTGCGTGCGTGCGCCTGATCTCTGAAAGCATCGCGAGTCTTCCCCTCTTCGTCGACCGGCGCATAGGTGAGGACAAACGAAAGGCTGTTGACCATCCGCTGTACTGGACGCTTCACGATCGGCCAAACGATCTCCAGACGTCCTTCGAATGGCGCCAGCAGCTCGTGTCCCACGTTCTGCTCTGGGGCAATGGTTATAGTTTGATCGAGCGCGACTCTGCGGCCCGCGTGCGCTCT
>DATACK010000241.1:0-8873 GCA_036259115.1 Gammaproteobacteria bacterium
TTAAAAAATAAATTTTTCTGACAAGCGCTGTGAGCCCAACGCTTGATGGATAGATTCTGTCGCCAAACGTCGCACGCTCGCTATGCCTTGAATTTAGACGAATCGCCGCGCGATGAACAATTTCGCATTTCATAGCGTCTGCGCGTGCTCGATGCGGTTAAGTAGTATGCATTTGAATTCATCTGGATTTTTTATATGTGTGATGTGGCCAGGGCGAGGAAAGTATTTGTCATACAAGCGTGACAACCAGAAACGCAGCGCGGCCGCGCGCAGCATCACCGGCCACGCACGACACTCTATGGGTTTCAACTGTCGCTCGCTATCATAAGCATCCAACAAAGCGTTTGCTTTAGCCGTGTCTAGGCTGCCATTGGGATTGCTGCACCAGTCATTGACGGTTATCGCCACGTCATATAGCAGAACGTCATTGCAGGCATAGTAGAAATCGATAATGCCGGTTAGCGCATCGCCGACGAACATGGCGTTGTCGCGAAACAGGTCAGCATGAATCACGCCCCTAGGCAGGGCCGCGAATCTGTCCTGGCCTTGAAACTTAAGTTCCGCATCCAGTAGCCGTGCGTCCTCCTCATCCAGGTGCGAGTGCAATATCTCGCGCATAGCCAGCCACCATGCATAACCGCGATTATTATCGCGATGCTCCCCGTAATCCCGTGCCGCCAGATGTAGGCGCGCTAGTGCGTGGCCCATGGCGCGGCAGTGGTGAAGACTCGGACAAAGTGGACTCTCGCCGTTGAGCCGTTGCACCAGTGCGGTGGGTTTGCCGTTTAAGCACTGTAAGAATTCACCCCTACGATCGGCGATCGGATGCGCGCTGGGAATGCCGCGCTCCGCAAGGTGTGCCATAAGTTTCAGGAAAAAAGGCAGTTCGTGCGGCGCATGTTTTTCGAACAGGGTAAGCACGAACTCGCCTCTTTCGGTGGTCACGAAGAAATTACTGTTCTCTACACCGGCTTCAATGCCGCTGAAATCAACCAACGCGCCCTGATCGTACAGCGTAAGGAAAGCCCCAAGCTGCTCCTGAGTGACCGATGTGTATACGGACATGATTTGAATCCGCACGTCTATTGCAGCGCGCCGCCGGCGATAGCTGCACTGAGCGTGTCGGTGTTGTTATAACTCCAATAGGCGCTCGCGTTCCTCGGCGGAAGGCTCGAAGCCACGATGTTCGTAGTATTCGAAAATAGTCTCTACCACTTCATCCGGTCGATCTCGCAGTTTAAACAGATCGAGATCCTCTGTGTCGATGACACCCTCGTTGACTAAGGTCTGTTTGAACCAGTCGATCAATCCCGCCCAGAACTTTAAGTGTACTAGGATGATCGGTATGCGAGCGATTTTGCCCGTTTGCACTAGCGTAAGAATTTCGGCCAGCTCGTCTAAGGTGCCGAATCCGCCCGGCAACACGACATAGGCGGAGGCATATTTCACAAACATCACCTTGCGAGTGAAAAAATGACGAAACCGCAATGAGATGTCCTGATAACCGTTGGTGCCCTGCTCGTGCGGCAGCTGAATATTGAGACCGACGCTGGGCGATTTGCCAGCAAACGCCCCTTTATTGACTGCCTCCATAATGCCCGGGCCGCCACCGCTCACCACTGCAAATCCAGAGTCGGATAGGCTGCGGGCGATGTCTTCAGCGAGCTTGTAATAGGGGCTGTCGGGCAGCACGCGTGCCGAGCCGAAGATGCTAACGGAGGGTTTGATGCGTGCTAAGCGCTCGAAGCCCTCGACAAACTCCGCCATAATCTGGAATACCTTCCAGCTCTCGCGAGTCAACAAGGTGTCGTCGACTGGTGCTAAGCCGGGATGCGTCATGCGCGTATCTTGGTCCATAATCTGTTGGAATAATCTCAGCGTCTAACATGATACGCTTCGTTATTGGGTCGCACTAGAAGTGGCCTTATCCTTCAAAGGCCGCTTTTGTATTAAGCATATAGAGTGTCATCGTACGGTCCGGTCGCCGCTCCAATCCTGCACGAACGCTAGGTAAGCGGCAACAACTAAGACAAATCCCACGATAATTTTTCATGAGTGAATCGCAAACTAAGCCATTAATTCTAGTTGATGGGTCATCCTATCTTTATCGCGCCTTCCACGCGCTGCCACCGCTTACTAACTCTCGCGGAGAGCCAACCGGCGCGATTTACGGCGTTGTCGGCATGCTAAAAAAGCTGCTCGCCGAGCACGAACCAGGCTATATAGCGGTGGTCTTCGATGCCAAGGGCAAGACATTCCGAAGCGAACTGTATGCGCAATACAAGGCCACGCGCCCTCCGATGCCGGATGAATTGATCGTCCAGGCCGAACCGCTGCGCGAGATCATCGATGCTCTAGGCCTGCCATTATTATGTGTTCCCGGGGTAGAGGCCGATGATGTCATCGGCACCTTGGCGCGCGCGGCCGAGTCACAAGGCATACCGGTGCTGATGTCCACGGGCGATAAGGATATGGCACAACTCGTCAATGCGCGTATCACGCTGGTGAACACCATGGACAACACCTGCCTTGATGTGGAAGGCGTGAAGAAGCGCTTCGGTGTACCGCCCGAGCGCATCGTCGATTACTTGGCACTAGTCGGCGACAAGATCGACAACATCCCCGGCGTGCCGGGCGTGGGCCCTAAGACCGCGGCTAAGTGGCTGCAACAGTATGGTTGCATGCAAGGCATCATCGAGCATGCCGACGAGATCAAAGGCAAAATCGGCGAAAAGCTGCGCGCCGCGATTGACAATTTGCCGTTATCTTATTTGCTCGCGACGATCAAGTGCGACATACCCCTAGCCCTGACACCGCGCGAGCTGATCACGCGACCGCCCGATATCGCGCGCTTGCGCGCGCTTTATCAGCGCTATGAGTTCAAGGCCTGGCTTGCGGCGTTAGAGCGGGGCGGTGATACCAGGCATGATCCAGCTGGCCATATACCCCAACTTGTTGAAGGTGATGCCTATCAGATCCTCCTTACCGAAGCGTCCTTGCATGCTTGGCTGGCCCGGATTGAGGCTGCTGAATTGACCGCCTTCGACATCGAAACCGATAACCTGAACTATGCCGAGGCTCGTGTGGTGGGAATGTCGTTCGCGATTAAAGAGGGCGAGGCGGCCTATCTGCCGCTGGGACATGATTACCCCGGCGCACCACAGCAGCTCAGTATCGATGAGGTGCTCGCACGCATGAAGCCATGGCTTGAGAATCCAATGCGGCGCAAGGTTGGCCATAATCTCAAATATGATCGCAACGTACTCGTCAATCACGGCATTCAGCTGGCGGGCATTGCTCACGACACCATGCTGGAGTCATACGTATTGAACTCCACGGGCAGCCGCCATGATCTTGATACTTTAAGCGAGCGGCATTTGCATCATAAGAATATCAAGTTCGAAGATGTAGCCGGCAAGGGCGTAAAGCAACTGAGCTTCAATCAAGTGGAGCTAGGCAAGGCTGCGTCCTATGCCGCCGAAGATGCAGACATGAGCTTGAGGCTACATCGCCATTTTTGGCCTCAGCTTCAAGCGCAGGAGACTTTACGCGCGCTGTATGAAGGCATCGAGGTACCCCTGATTCCGGTGTTGTCGCGTATGGAATGCCGCGGCGTGCTAGTGGATGCGCAGCAGTTGGCGGCGCAAAGCGCCGAGCTGGCCGCGCGTATGGCCGAAGTCGAGCGCGAGGCCTTCGAGGTCGCCGGAGAGCCTTTTAATATCAGTTCGCCAAGGCAGATTCAGGAGATCCTTTATGAAAAACAGGGCTTACCTAAGCAGCGTATGACCCCTACGGGCCAACCCTCTACCGCTGAGGACGTCCTGGCTGAATTGGCCTTTGATTATCCCCTGCCCCGCCTCATCCTAGATCACCGATCCTTAGCCAAGCTCAAGTCAACGTATACCGATAAGCTGCCAACGCAGATCAACGGCCGCACCGGACGGGTGCATACCTCATATCACCAGGCGGTGACCTCGACCGGACGGTTGTCCTCGTCCGAACCCAATTTGCAGAACATCCCAATTCGTACCGAAGTAGGCCGACGTATCCGGCAAGCGTTTATTGCTCCGCCAGGCTATAAGATTTTGGCCGCCGATTATTCCCAGATCGAGCTGCGCATCATGGCGCATCTGTCGGGGGACACAGGCCTACTCGCGGCCTTCGAGCAAGATCAAGATATCCATCGCGCCACTGCGGCCGAGGTCTTCAGGCTTGCGCCACAGCAAGTCACCGCCGAGCAGCGTCGCGCCGCTAAGGCCATCAACTTCGGCTTGATCTACGGTATGTCAGCGTATGGTCTGGCGCGTCAGCTGGGCATCGACCGCATGGGGGCGCAAACCTACGTGGACCGCTATTTCGAGCGCTATCCGGGCGTGAAACGTTATATGCAGCAAACCCGCGAACAGGCTCGCACCTGTGGCTATGTCGAAACAGTATTTGGACGTCGTCTGTATTTGCCCGAGATCAAATCACGTAACACAAACCGCCGACAATATGCCGAACGCACCGCTATCAACGCGCCTATGCAGGGCACCGCGGCAGATATCATCAAGCGCGCCATGATCGATGTGGACGCCTGGCTGCAGAAAGCCTCACAGCCTGCACACATGATCATGCAGGTGCATGACGAGCTCGTGTTCGAGGTCAAGGCCGACGCTGTAGAGGCGGTCATGGCCGAAACCGTGGCGCGTATGGCCGCGGCTGCCGAGCTAGACGTGGCGCTGAAGGTCAAGGCGGCTGTGGGCAATAATTGGGACGAGGCGCACTGACGGACCACTGCACAGCTCCGTGAGGCGCTCATCCATATTTGCCTACCGCCCGTCGCAGGAAAGTGACCGTCGGTACGTTTAATAAGTACAAACAGGGTCTCGCCTGACTTATAAATCGTGTAAGGCTCGCTTTAAGCGCCGCTACGCGCATAGCCTAGTACAAAATTTGGATCCTGTAACTGCTGACGGCTAAAAGCAATAAGCACTGTCTGAGCGGCGGAACAGTCTGGGGAGAAGAAGAGGGGTTGTCTGCTGGGATCATCAAGGGTGATGATTTCTGGTCTTGACCAATCCCGTATTCCGCATACCCGTTTGCAGGCACAGCGATTACCCATTCCTGAACTTTTCATTCGCGCCTGAGTCATATAGGTAAGCGCTGAAGCCCGGCGCTTCCCGCTTCCCTCCCTGAGCGGGTTTAAGGCTCGGATTCCCCCAAGCCGAGCCCGAAAATGCCCCGGTGTTCATCCCCATTTACACCGGGGCTTTTTTATGCGCGTCTCCTCACCGCTGATCACCCTGGTAGGGCGGACTCGATAGATCAAGCCACGCGTCCAGTACCCGATACGTCTCATCCAGACCCTGCCGTTTGAGTGCAGAGAAAGGTTGAAGGCTAGTATCGATCGCGCGCGACCGCAATTTATTCTCGACACGTCGTACAGTCGTTATCGCGGCGCCTCGGCTTAGCTTATCGGCTTTGGTGAGTAAGATGTGCATGCGCAAATTCCGCTGTGCGCACCAGGCCAGTAGCTGCCAATCGCCGTCGTTCAACGGATGGCGAATGTCCATTACTAATACTAAGCCACGCAGGCTTCGGCGTTGGCAGAGATAATGTTCGACCAGTAATCGCCAATGCCTGCGCATAGTCTCTGGCGCCTGCGCATATCCGTAGCCGGGGAGATCGACCAAGCGCCGCGCATCATCGATGGTAAAGAAATTCAGCATGCGCGTGCGCCCTGGCATCTTACTGACTTGGGCGAGGCGCTTTTGCTGACATAATGCATTAATCACGCTAGATTTGCCGGCATTCGAGCGGCCCGCGAAGGCGGCCTCGGCGCCCGTGTCGAGGGGTAGTCGACCAGGGTGGTATACACTGGTGAGAAAGCGCGTTTGTCTATAAATTGAGTCCATGAGCAATAAGGATTGCCAAGCGCCCGGGCGCATCCTGGATTAGCGCGGCGCGCACTTTTTGTGCTAAGTTTGCATCCCCCTGCCGTTCGTACCTATTGAAGGCGCACCGTTCATGAGTGCCTGACAGGGATGCCAGATATGGCCGCGGCTTTCACTAAGGACTAAGTACTAGCTTTGCAATGGCGCGTAGATTGCACAGTACGATAAGCGTCTTCCATGCCTGGATCCAACGCGAACAGCACAGCAAATCGGGACCCGTATTGGAGGCCTTCTGAAAAATCAGCAACGGCCTAATCCGGTATTCCCAAGCGGCGTCGTTGACCGCGCCTTTATTTAAGGATTTCATTTGAATGAAAAAGTTGCTCGCCTTTGCACTTATCTGCATGTGCCTGACAGCGACCGCGGCGCCCTTTGGAAACATAAAAGCCGGTCAGGCAAAATCCTCGACCTGCGCGGCATGTCACGGTGCTGATGGCAACAGCGTTAATCCGCAGTGGCCGAAGTTGGCCGGTCAGCACCCTCGGTATATCTACGAACAGTTACAAGATTTCAAACAGAAGGCGCGGGTCAACGCAATCATGAACGCACAGGCTGCTGACCTGAGCAAGCAGGACATGCGCGATCTCGCGGCCTATTTCTCCGTACAGCGCACCAGCCCCGGCAGCGCGGGCGCGCATAAACCGCGGCTGGGCGAGCGAATATACCGCGGCGGCGTGGCCGCGCGTGGTGTGCCGGCCTGCATGGCGTGTCACGGCCCGGCTGGCGCCGGCAATGCCGCAGCTGCGTTTCCCAAACTTTCCTATCAGCACGCCGAGTACGTTGCGGATCAGCTGCGCGCCTATCGTTCTGGCGAGCGTGCGAACGATCCCGCTGCGATGATGCGCACCATTGCCAGCCCCCTTAGTGATAAGGAAATAGAGGCGGTGGCGCGATATATAGCCGGACTGCATCGCGCAGGATGAAGAGCCGTGCAGTGATCATTTCTGCAGGGCCGCATGTTGCTGCGGAAGCATAGCGCATGGTTGCGCGGGCAACCTTTGTCGGCATCACGAGCCAGACATGGCATCCGTGCGGCAAAGCAAGACACACTTGATGCCACGTCGTAAGATATAGGTTATAGGCGAAGCAGCTCGATACGAAATATATTGGAGCACAGTTCGATGTGCAAAGCGTGAGCTGAAAGCCAAAGGGGCAAACCAAAATCCATCCGTTGTGGCCAGTGATGGGCGCGGCATAGGGGTTCGGCCTTGCAACCGCCTCTCCCAACACGAACCACATAATACAGGAGCGCCTGATGAAGACATTGGTCATTGGCTTGCTGTGCCTGTTTATGTTCAGCGTGCAGGCGCGGGCAGACTATACCGAGGGTGTTGAATACAGTCGTATTTCACCTCCTGTTTCAACCAGCGTACCACCGGGCAAGGTGGAGGTCGTCGAGGTATTTTGGTACGGCTGCCCACATTGCTATGACCTCGAACCGATGCTTGAAAAATGGGTGCATTCAGAGAAACCCAAAGCTGCCGTGTTCGTGCGTGTGCCGGCCGCTTTGAATCCAAGTTGGCTGGTTCACGCGCAGACTTATTGCGGGCTGCAGGTGATGGGTAAGGTGAATCAGGTTCACGAGGCGATTTTTCAAGCGATTCATGAGCAGGGCAGGCTGCTTAGCGATGTTGATTCCATGGCCCGCTTTTTGGCACAGCAGGGTATTGACCCAAAGGCATTTAAAAAGGCATATCACTCGATGGAGGCACAAACCTGTCTGCAGCACAATGCTGAACTGAACCGCCGCTACGGCGTCACGGGCGTGCCTTCGATGGTGGTTGCCGGCAAGTATCTAACTTCCGCCAGCCAGGCCGGGAGTTATGAAAACATGCTTAAGGTCGTCGATTATCTGGTGGCCAAGGAGGCGGGGAAGAAACAAGAAAACAAGAACATGTCTGGCGAAGGCCGGGCAAGAATAATGCAGCGGCATTTCTCTAACCGTTGACACCTAAGCCCACGCACCAGTGCTAGAATATACTGAGGCGCCTAGGTCAGTATCTTGCCACGGACGGCAGGCCGGACTTATAGAATAGATAGCTAAAGCGACGGACTGCGCAAGGCAGAGGGGCTCTGAGATCTAATCGCAGACACTATTATTAGTGCGCAAGCGACTGGTTGAATAAAAAGGACCGATGCCTTGCGCGATTAAGGCGCGTGACAGCATTCTATAATCAGCTCATGAAGACCGAATATCACGCGTATTATGCGGGAGGCAGTGTAGATGCCGGCCCTGCGTTGCGCGTGCTGAGCTACAACATTCAGCTTGGTATCGCCTATACCCGCTATCATCATTATCTTACCCGCAGTTGGCGGCACGTATTGCCGTTCGAGGGAAGACAAAGTAATCTCGATAGCATCGCGCGCTTTCTCGATGGATTCGACATCGTGGCGTTGCAGGAGGCAGACGCCGGCAGCTTGCGCAGCGACTACATCAATCAGGTGGAGTATCTTGCGCAGCGGTCGGGCTTCGCGAACTGGTACGCGCAGACCAACCGTCACTTAGGCAATATCGCCAAACACAGTTTGGGCCTTCTAAGCCGACCTCGCCCGTGCGAGGTCATCGGCTATCGGTTGCCTGGGCGCATTCCCGGTCGCGGCGTTATGCTGGCGCGCTACGCCTGCGAATCACATTCGCTGCTGGTCGGAGTCGTGCACCTATCATTGGGTCAGAACGCGCGCCGTCAGCAGCTCGCTTATCTCGCCCGTCAAGTGGCTCGACATGAACATGTAATTCTGATGGGAGACTTTAATTGTCGCGTTGATAGCGACGAGTTCCAGACCTTATTGGCTAGCACGCACCTGTGCTCGCCCGAACGCGAGCTCAATACCTTTCCAAGCTGGCTACCCAGGCGAGGACTGGACCACATTGTAGTTACGCCGGCACTGAAGGTCGAACGCACCCACGTCTACGACCTGGCCTATTCCGATCACCTG
>DATACK010000242.1:0-3607 GCA_036259115.1 Gammaproteobacteria bacterium
GCAATACAGAAAATGATCCATTGATTAGCTTATTTGGCCGTGCCATCTGCGGCGTTTCCCCCGCCATTCCCGCACGCGCAGGAGCCCATTCAATACACGCATAACTGTTCATGGCGAGTCGTTTGGCCGAATCGAATGTTCGCTCTAGATATCGGGCTGTGGCCCGCTCCTTCTAGCTTCGGCTATTCCTCCTCATTAAGAAGGCCAGCGGCAGGCTTTCATCGCAGCGCTTTCCTGCTCCGCGCGCAAGTCCAAGGCGCACATTGTGCGCCCGTTCACTGCTGCCAAGTTCACCCTGCCTTCGGCGCTCGCCGGAAATCGATGTTCACAGGACATCAATTCCCGGTTCAGCCTTTGCCTCGCGTCTTAGTTCTATTCGGCCTTGCCTCCTTTTCGATGAAGGCGATGATCTGGCCGGCGATATCTTTTTTGGTCGCGTTTTCAATGCCCTCTAGGCCCGGTGAAGAGTTTACCTCCATGACAACGGGCCCATGATTGGAGCGCAGTAGATCCACGCCGGCCACGTTAAGGCCGATCTTGCGAGCTGCGCGCACTGCAGCAGAACGCTCTTCAGGCGTGAGCTTGACCAAACTGGCCGTGCCGCCACGATGCAGGTTGGAGCGGAATTCGCCCTCTCGCGCTTTTCGCTTCATAGAGGCCACGACCCGATCGCCGATTACCAGGCAACGGATATCAGCACCGCGCGCCTCCTTGATAAATTCCTGCACCAGAAAATTCGCGTTTAGCTCGCGAAAGGCATCGATGAGGCTTTCGGCCGCCTGTTGCGTTTCCGCTAGCACCACGCCCTTACCCTGTGTGCCGGCCAACAATTTGACCACCAGCGGAGCACCTCCTACAAGCTCGATTAATGCCTGTGTATCGTCGACCGCATGTGCGAATCCGGTCAGTGGCAGGCCAATGCCGGCGCGGGCCAGAATCTGCAGCGAACGCAGCTTGTCTCGCGAGCGCGTGATGGCCACCGATTCGTTGAGCGGATAAGCACCCATCATCTCGAACTGACGCAGCACCGCAGCGCCGTAAAAGGTGATGCTTGCGCCAATGCGAGGAATCACGGCGTCAATGCCGTCCAGCTTATCGCCGCGGTAATACACGCTCGGCCGGTGCGAGGCGATGTCCATATAGCATTTAGTCGTATCGACCACGCGCATCTCATGTCCGTGCTGCTCGCCCGCCTCGACCAAACGTTGTGTTGAGTAGAGTTTTCTATCGCGCGATAGGATTACGATTCTCAAACACTCTCCTCAGATGGCTCAAGGCAGCGTGACGGGCTTTCGTGGCTCGCCCGCGGTGAATGATCTTTTGGGATCGACTATAAAACGCCCGCGCAGCGAGGTGCGGCCCAGCAGCATGCGAAAGTGCATCGTATCACGGTCAGTGAGCGAGATTTGTATAGGCAAGCGCCTGCCGTCAATGACTATCAGGGTACGAATGAAGACGCGCAATTCGCGGTGTCCGCCGGAATCCGTTACGTGTCGCTCGTCGAGCACATCTGAAACGCAATGCCGTTCAACGTCGGTGCGACCCTGATGCGGGTGCACGCCGAAGCGCACGCGCTTGCGCCCCGCCTCGATGAACTTTTGTACATAGAATGCGTGTAAGGTCGAGGTGCGCGCGCCAGTGTCCACCTTGGCCTTGATGCGCGCGATACCCAATTCCGGCAGACCAACCCATTCGCGCCAACCTAGTACGAGTTTATTGTTAGGTATTATCAGATCCATATTTTGGCTTCTAAAAGATAACAGATCATACGGCGCACCTCTAATCGTCAGTGGCACTAACCGCCGCACTGTGAAGCCAGCGGCTGCGTATGTTACTATCCGCCCGGCTTAAATTACTAATCATCCACGGCTTAAAAAAGGCCCGCGGATTTTATTCAAAAGGCGCCCCTAATTTTGCGATAGCATTCTTAGCCCGGCTACTCGATGTCATGGATCTCTCGCGTATTCGTCGCGATACCTAGAATGTTAGGCTGGGTTCCTTGACGCTCAACACCCCATATAGCGAACGTGTCTTGCCGGCGCGATAAGTTCTGCCCTAGCGATCACGCGCATACGGAGCCCGGTCAAGCTGCATGGATTTGCGACCCTCTTTATTCATCGTCTGTATGCTGATCCCGCAGCTCGTACGGGCGATCACCGGTGTTGATGTCGATATCATCGGCGTAGAAGGTGAGCTTGCTGATAACGCACGCGCGTTTCTAAGTATTGCCGCGGAAGACGAAGAGGAAAAGGGGAAAGTCTCCGCACGGGAGGTGCGGCGCCTGTATTTACAGGCACCCAGCGAGATTCGTCAGGCGTTGCAGCCGTTCGGCTATTATTCCCCCCGCATCCAGTCATCCCTCAAACGCACTGATGGCGGTTGGCTCGCACGCTTTCGTATCGCGCCTGGCCCGCCAACGATCGTGCGCCAAACGAAGATTAAGGTCAAAGGCCCAGGTGCGGAGGAGCCCGCGGTGCGTGCGGCATTGGCGTCGATAGAGGTAAAAAAAGGCGCGCGACTGGAACAAAGCCAATACGAGGCGGCCAAGAAGGCGCTTTACGATGCGGCCTACGGCGCAGGCTACCTGGATGCACATTATCGGCGCAGTGAATTACTCGTGTATCCTGAACAACGGCGCGCGGAGATCTATCTAATACTTGAAACCGGCGAGCAGTACTACTTCGGCCCAGTGACCATCGAACAAAATATTCTGAATCCCGACTTCATGCAGCGCTTCGTCCAGTTCCAGCCCGGCGAGCCGTTTGACACCGACGCGCTCTTAAACTTGCAGCTGGCACTAAACAATAGTGGCTATTTCGATCGAGTCGAGCTACACGTCGACAAGGATAAGGCCGTGGATCATCGGGTGCCGGTCACCGTGATCACTGAGTCCAGCAAACCACAGCGCTATAGTATCGGACTCGGCTACGGCACGGATACTGGCCCACGCTTGTCCCTAGGCGTGGAGCTGCGGCGCATCAATCGCATTGGCCATCGATTCCGCGCCGATCTGCAGTTGTCCACCATCAGGAACACCTTGAGCGCGCAATATCTGATCCCAATCAAAGATGTCGCTGTCGACAACATAGCCTTCGCGGGGACCTTGCAGCAAGAGGATATCGGGGGCGCAAACACGCAACAATTCATAAGTGGCGCGAGCCGCAACGAAGGCTGGCTAGGCTTCCGACGCAGTCTGTATTTTAACTATCAGCGTGAGTGGTTCGATTTCGGTCGTGGTCAAAGCGGACAGGCGGATCTTCTGTATCCGGGCATCACGTTGACACGCGAGCAGGCGGACAATCCGCTGTTCGTGCGCCGAGGTTATAGCATCTTGATCGATACGCATGGCGGTGGTGAAAACCTATTGTCAGAGACGACCTTCCTGCGCAGTGACGTGCAGTATCGCGCCGTATTTCCGCTGACCAAGCAGAGTCGTTTTCTGGTGCATGCCGAGGGCGGTGTGGTGCTCGCGAATAACTTCTTCGACTTACCACCTTCGCAGCGCTTTTATACCGGCGGCGATCGCACCGTACGCGGTTATGGCTATCAGGATATTGGACCGCAAAACGTATTCGGTGAGGTTATAGGCGGTCGCTACTTGCTGGAC
>DATACK010000243.1:0-1876 GCA_036259115.1 Gammaproteobacteria bacterium
GGCCAAGCCGACCCTGGAAGCGCAGGTATGATTTCGAGTGACAGTGGATATGATCTTCCAGCAAGCTGTCGGTAAAGGCATGTGTCATCTGAACTCTCCCGTAGGCCGGTAGGAGCTGGTCGAACCAGCGGGAGAGTTCAGATGACACATGCCTTTACCGACAGCTTGCTGGAAGACCATATCCACTGTCACTCGAAATCATACCTGCGCTTCCAGGGTCGGCTTGGCCAGGCCACAGACTATTCGAACTTGTGTGCACGACTCGATGCCCGTCATCGTGCAAACGCGTTTCAATGGCTCGCGGCTCAATCGATGACAGCCGACGTACAGTGTTTTGGCGGCTCGCGTCTGGAGCACCTGGCAACTGGCCACGCATTGATCCTAGATGCGGTGGGAGGCGCAGAAGGGCTAGAGACCCACTTCCACGGTCTCCAGCGTGTGCCAGGCGAATCACTCCTAGGCCCATTTTACTATCAGCCGATCCGAGTTTACAGGCATCTGCAACCTAGTTCCACTGTTCGTCTCCTGCTGGCGTTCGATGCACTCGTCCTAGGTCACCTGCAGGGATTGTTACCAGACGATGGCATTCTCATTTGTGGTCCCATGTTCCGGCGCATCCGCGTACCCCTTCGAGTATCTCACGAATCCCTCACCACCATTCTTACACGTTTGCGAATCCAGGTCGCCAGCATTAACGAACCGCCGCTTGTGCTGAATCGGCATTGCGACTTATGCGAGTTCAAGCGACTTTGCCGCGCCAGAGCGGAAGAAGCGGATAACCTTACTCTCCTTAGTGGTGCATCCGCTAAGTCCTTGAGATGGTGGGGACAGCGGCGAGGCCGAAGCGGCGGGGCGTCCGATGACGCCGGCGACGACCCCAGATGAAGGAATGTTTGTGCTCGTTCCAGTAGGTGGTTGCGCGTTTGACGGCTTGCGCGATCTCGACCCAGGTCTCGAAGCGTCTCCCCTTCAGCGCCAAGGAGCGCAGGATCTTCCACCAGGGCTCGATCAGGTTCAGGTAGGCCGCGTACTTGGGCTGGAAAACGAACTCCCAGCGCGGATGGAGCAGGCTGAACAGCAGCACGTCCGGCGCGCTGTGGGTGTTGAGGTTGTCGACCACGGCGTAGACGCGCTCGCTCGCCGGATCGATCCAGGCCTCGACCGCGCTCAGGAAATCGATCCAGTTGGTCGTCGTGCGGTGCTCATAGGGTTGGGTGAAGGCCTTGCCGCTGGCCGGCTGGAAGGCGCCGAAAACATAGCCGGCGACGCCGCGGCGGCCGTAATCGATCTCCTGCCGAGCCCGTTCGGCCTTGGGACCCGCCGGCCGGACGAGTTGCCGGCCTGGATGGCTCTTGGCCTTCTGTGGCCCCATCTCGTCGAGGCAGACGACTACGCTGCCCGCCGGCGGCGCCGTGTAGAGCTGTTCGATTGCCCCCTTTTTCTGGCGAAGTCGGGATCGACCCGCGCACCGAACCAGGTTTCGTCCTGGCGCCAGCGCAGCCCCTCGCGGATGAAGATCTCGCTGATCCGGCTGCGGCGCATGGCGATGCCCTGCTCGGACAGATAGGAGACCAGGCGATCCAGGGTCCACGACGCAAACGGCAGGCCCAGTTCGGATGGGCGGGTCAGGGCGGCGGTGATGACGGCGCTGCGCTGCTCGGCTGAATAGGTCGGCGGTCGCCCGGTCCGCACATCCTCCTTTAGCCCATCCAACCCGCGCGCGTTGAAGCGGTTAAGCCAGTGGCGCACCGTGTTGCCGCACAGATCCATCCGGGTGGCGATCTCCTCCGCCTTCAGGCCGCCCATGGCATGGACGACAATCTGGGCACGGCGGACAAGCGCGGCGCCAAGCGTGTGGGAGCGCGCGATCCGCTGC
>DATACK010000244.1:0-2461 GCA_036259115.1 Gammaproteobacteria bacterium
GCTTAAATTGATCGCCCGCTCCGATGTCGACTGGATGAACGCGGTATGGAAGTCTCGTCTCCTCCAGCATGATATGCAGTTTGTCGCCGTTCGGCGCAGTCTAGGTATGGAGTTCGGTCGTCGGTTAATCCCGTTTTTTGCTGGGCGCAATATTGCGCCTCAAAAGTGCACTGCCTAAGCACGGCGTTAATGCCAGCGCCATTACATTGAAATTCCTCTATAGCCCGAAGCATAGGTATTCATTCGCTCTTGGCCCTCGGCTTACTCTTTGCATAAGGCGCAATCAAGACACTTAACGATAGGAGAAACATATGCAAGTTGCATTCATAGGGCTTGGGAACATGGGGCTTCCCTTAGCGCGTCATGTACTGGATGCGGGCCTTGGCCTCACCGTATATAACCGCACGACCAGCAAAGCCGAGCCCTTGCTCAATGCAGGCGCAAAGCTCGCGCAGTCACCACGCGAAGCCGCGCAAGCGGGGGAATGCCTAATCACTATGCTCGCCGACGACTATGCGTTAGATGCCGTGTTGGAAGGCAAGAACGGCGCGCTGGCCGGGCTTCCGCGCGGTGCCTTGCATATCTCTATGAGCACCATCAGCGTTGACTTATCGAAGCGGCTCGCCGAAAGGCACGCGAATGCCGGTTCTCAATATGTCGCGGCGCCGGTGTTCGGACGCCCCGAGGCAGCCGAGGCTAAGAAGGCTGGCATACTAGTTGCCGGCGCTCCAGAGGCCATTCGGCGCGTGCGGCCTTTAATTGAAGCGATGGGTAATAGCGTGCTGGAGGTAGGCGAAGAACCATCACTGGCTAACACCGTTAAGCTGGCGGGAAACATGCTAATAGCTAGCATGCTCGAGGCCTTGGGCGAGAGTTTCGCGTTTGTGCGCAAATCAGGGCTGTCTGCGCAGCGCTTCTTGGAGATCATGAATGGAGCCGTGTTTAAATCGCCCGTCTATGAGAATTACGGCGGCATGATTGTCAATGAACGCTTCAAGCCTCCTGGTTTTCCGTTGCATATGGGCCTGAAGGATCTGCGCTTGATACTCAGCGCAGCCGAGCATGCGCGGGCTCCGATGCCGCTGGCGAGCCTCATGCACGATCACACCTTGAGCGCCATTGCCCGCGGTTGGGGTGATCTAGACTGGTCTGCATTGGCAAAAATTAGCGCCGATAACGCCGGGCTGGATGCTGAGCCGTGAAGAAAACGACCGCCCAAGAGTCGCGCCTATACTACCATTCGGGTAGTGCTTGACAGGCTGATTCAGGCGCGCCACTCGGCTTGAGTCGAGACTCGCCTGCTCGGCATGCAGACTGTCACACAAGTACCTTGACCTGGCGCGGTCTTGATCTCCAGACTGCTACCTAAGGCATTGGCCCGTTCACGCATGCCAAGCAGGCCCAATCCCAGGCACACCTGGTGCATATCGAATCCGCAACCATCGTCGGTTACTCGAAGACAAAGCTGTTCGGTGGACGCCTCAATCGTTACTGAAAGCTCGCGCGCCTGTGCGTGCCGTTCGATATTTGTCAGGCATTCCTGTACGATACGGTACAAGTGGATGTTAGCGGTCTCATCCAGTCCATTTATTAAATCCGCATTGCCGTAAATGGTGAAACGGCAGAATCGATCCGGATGGCGGACGTTCCAGTCATCGATGGATTGCCCGAGGGTAATTAGCAAGCCCAGTTCATCCAAGGTGGCCGGCCGTAACTGCTTGATCATGCCGCGCACCAACTCGAACACCCGCGTAGTAACTGATAAGATCGCCTGTGCGCTTTCATAGACCTGCGGCGTCAACCCTTGACTCCATTTGCCTATAGACACGGCATCCGCCTTAATGGCGCTCAGGCACTGCGCTAACTCGTCATGTAGCTCACGCGCCATGGTCCGCCGCTCTTGCTCTTGGATGTCCAGCGACTTCTGAGTCAGAAATCGGTTCTCGGCGGTGCTTTTCTCCAACGCGCATGCCATATGATTGAAGCTGGCCGAGATGCGCGAAAACTCCGGCAGCCTGAACGCGGGTAGGCGCAACTGATAGTCGCCTCGCTCAATTCCATCGAGCCCCCTCAGAATAGTACTTACGGGTCGCATCGCGAAGCCGATGGTAATAAACACCAACACATTGGCCGCCAGCCACGATACGATCATCAAGTTCAGCAGGGCACTGGCGTCTTGCCAGGCCTCGGTGATTTCATCCGCCGGATCGGCACGCACCAGGATCTCAAGAGGACGAGACCCTTTCACCGCTAGAGTGCGGCGAAACTCGATCGGTAGCGGGGTCACAACTTGCCTGAACCAGGCTGGCGCGGCGGCAGTCTTGGTTGCGGTGCAACCACTGCTCTGCGCTGATGGCGTACCTTGCTCATCGTACAGGCCGACGCATAGATGGCGGGTGTTTTCGAGGGAGGTGACACGCGCGATCAAGCCCTGCTCGTCGCGCGTGTCACCCGTGGCCTC
>DATACK010000245.1:0-4337 GCA_036259115.1 Gammaproteobacteria bacterium
AAGGTTGGAAACGATACAAGGAAGAAATCGCAAAAATCAAACGCGAGATGCAGCTTGGCTGACGATAAGAAGGATCTTTTTTTGCGTGCAGCAAGATTTCTCAGGCGCTTAGCGCCTTCGAAATGAAGAATTCCGATTCAGGCTTTCAAGCTTAGATACCAGCCACAAAAGGGGATAAGTAAGCACGTTACCCCCTGCGGCTAATCTACTGGGGCGCAGGATCGCCTGCATGACCGGATGCGGGCGCAGATGTACGGAAACGTGCCCTTTGTTTCAGCCGTATAGGTCCAGGACTTTCCGGGCCGAATCTCGCCGGAATCGAAGTCACCAGCCCGTGAGGTTACTGTGTGCGGGAACGGATCCTTGTTAACCCACATGATCGAATCGCCGACCTTCACCATGAGAACCTTGGAAGCTAGCGCCCTCAATCGTCACCGTGTGACTGGAGGATGTAGGTGCATCCGCCGCGCGACCAGGCTAAACGAGATGAGGCCCAGTGCCACGGCAAATGCGAGCGAGCGGTACGAGAGGTAGTCATCACCAACAGATCAGCTCTTTTGGGTCAACAATGCCTGGAGGTGCTTGGCGTGCTCAAGATGGGCGACGAGCACTGGCCGTACTTTGATCAGCAGCGCCTTCAGTTCCTCATTCTGGGCGCCTGGAATCAGGGTGTTGTCCACTGCGTCGATCACCTGCTCGTGATACGCCACTTCGTGATTAACGTAAGCCTTGTCGAACGCAGAGCCGTTAAGACCTTTGAGCTTGGCAATGGTCTGCTCGCCGCTCTTCTTCAGACTCTGGCTAGTTGGATTCTCCTGCGGGACGACGTGGAGCTTGTTCACGAGATTTGTCGCCGCCTTGTTGACGCCGGAGTGGTCGGTGATCATGAGCTGTGCGAAATCCTTGACGTCGGGGTTCGAGGATTTGGATTTGGCGAGCTTGGCGGCGTCGATATCGACTTGATTGGCGGCGGCGACAATGGCGGCGATCTGCGCATCATTGGGGCCTTGGGCTGATGTGGCTACAGCTGACAGGCCTACGACTGCCAATATCAGGGACCCTGCAAGGGTGATCATGGCTGACACTTTCATATATAACTCCTTAAGTTAAGTCGGCGGGCCAATGGATGCAGATTGGATGCACCGAGAGGCTCCGGCGTTCCCGCGCGGCCCGGAGCGACAGTTCAAGCGGGCAAGCGCGCCAGCACGCCAGCTATCACGCGATCGCAGCGCTCACCGGCAAAGTCGAACACGTCGAGCATCACACCTTCAATGTCGCGCGCCAACGCCTCGCGCAGCAGGGCCCGTGCCCGGAACAACCGGGAGCGCACCGTCGCGGCGGGGATGGATAGACACTCGGCGGTTTCCTGCACCGTCATGTCCTCGACTTCGCGCATGACGAACACCGTGCGAAAGGCCATGGGCAGCTCGTCGATCCTGTGCTCGAGCATGCGGCGGATCTCGGCGCGCAGCGTGGCGCTCGGTGGCGATTCGGTGAATTCATCCGGCATGTTTCCCTCTGAGTCGTCGGGCTCGGCCAAGAGATGATCACCGAAGGACTCCACGACACGATCGCGTTTATGCCTGCGCAAGCGCATGAGCGCCTGATTGATGACGATGCGCGTAAGCCAAGTGCTGACCTGCGCGCCGCCTTTGAAATCGCGGATGTGACGATACGCATCGAGGTAGGCATCTTGGAGCACGTCTTCTGCTTCAGCGTCGTCCTTGAGAATAGCGCGGGCGACACGAAACAGTTTACTGTTATAACGGCGCATCAGCGCCTCGAATGCGACATGATCCGCGCCGGCGATGGCCTCCACGAGCTGGTCATGGGCGGCGGAAGTGGGTGTGCATGGATTGGAACGGGCGGCCATTAATATATTGTCGGTTCTCCATAGCATTGGATGCGGACTGGTGGTCTTCCGTTCCCACAGCTGAGGATCGTCGCTCGTGCGATCGATATTGAGCACGCACTTCGGTTTCGGCTCAAATCATTGCGGCAGAGCTTTGCGGGCCGTGTGCTTTCGTGATGTCCAGCGCGTCCGCCGCGGCTTGAGACGAGTCTTTGTCCATTGGACTGCCGCGCGCAAGCGGAACTATCGCCTTGAGCGGACGCATTGTCGATCTTGGTCTGCGCTGAACGACTATCTGGTGGCAACACCTTCCACCACAAGTTGGAGATAACCATGAAGTATATATGCCTGGTCTACGTAGAAGAGAAAAAGCTCGCCGCAGTAAACCCGAGCGATCCGGATGCCTTGAACGACGACGAGTGCATCGCCTACGACGAGGCGCTTCGCAAGCGCGGTTTGTGTCTGGCCTCGGAGGCCCTACAACCGGTTGAGACCGCCACGACTGTACGAGTCCGCAACGGCAAGCTAGCCATTACCGACGGGCCATTCGCCGAAACCAAGGAGCAGCTGGCCGGGTTCTACTTAATCGAGGCAAGAGATTTGAACGAGGCCATTCAGGTGGCAGCGAAGATTCCGCCGGCGCGCATCGGCAGCATCGAGGTGCGGCCGGTCCGGGAGTTAACCACGAGCCACGGCGACAAGCGAACATATTGAGAGAAGAACTATGTATTCCGCATGCATTGTAACGGCGGCTTGGGCGACTGCCGACGTCAGTTCGGCCGGGGTGAGGCCGAGCGCTTCTCCGCCGAACGGGCATATAGGGAAGTGCGCGCTGGTTGGACAATTGTGGTCTGTCCCTTGACGACCATTAACAACTCATCTCCTCCTTTCACCTGGATGACTTACGGGGGTTCTTTGCGCAGGACGATCTGGTTTTTGGATGGCAATTTCATGTAGGGCATGGCGCATTCTCGATGGAGCTTTACTTAACCTGCTAGCGTAAGACAAAGTGAGTGCTCGCCGCTTCTGGAAAGTGCGTTTCGTCCTTGAGCCAAGGCGCTGTTTATTGAAGCCACAAGCGGATTAAGATGGCTGGCCGTTCTGTCGAATCGGGGCCTCCCCAAGCGACTACATAGCATGGACAGCTTGCCCATCACAATCGGAACGCCGTCGCAAGCGGGGTCTTGAGGTTAGATAATGATCGACAGCTTGCTCGTCGTCTTGACTTTCTTGTCAGCGTTGGGTTCTGGTTTGATGGCCGGCGTCTTCTTTGCTTTTTCCACCTTCGTGATGAAGGCCCTCTCTCGCCTTCCCGCCAGCGAGGGTATTGCCGCCATGCAATCCATCAATGTCGTCGCCGTTCTGAGTTCGGGATTCATGATCGCTTTCTTTGGAACAGCCGCGGCCTGCGCCGTTTTGGCGATCGCTTCGTTCTTCAGCTGGGATGAAGCCTCGGTGATCTATCTGTTTGCCGGCAGTCTTCTCTATCTGATCGGCGTCTTTATGGTGACGATCGCGTTTAATGTGCCGTTAAACAAGGCGCTGAAGGCTGCGGAGCCGAACAGTGGCAAGGGTACCCGCGTATGGACGCACTATATGATCAGCTGGACGCACTGGAATCACGTTCGGACGGTCGCGGCTCTCGCGGCGTTGGCATTGTTTATCATCGCGCTCCGATAGCCACGAATTGCTGCCGACAACTGCCTCGACGGCATCCCAAACCCGAATACTGTCATTCTAAGGGCGCGTAGCGGCTGAAGAATCTTCTCACCTTTAAAGATTTCTCGCTGCGCTTCTTAATGACATGAGAGGATCTGGGATGAACTCTAGCGACCAGGCTGCTATGGAATGAATTGCCTACCATGTTCGCACGCTCAAGAATACATATTCACCATTGCGCTGGTTCAGCGTGTCGATTTCGCTGCTCCTCGTTCGACTAGCAGGTAGAGCATAGGCTGATCGGGCTGATACCGCCCGCAAGTAAAACTCCCACCCCAAACTTGAAAGGAGAAGGACAATGTCCAAGCCGAAAGTAAATCCTGTTCCAAATGGAATGCACGCGGTAACGCCGCATCTAGTCTGCGCCGGCGCCGCCGAGGCCATCGAGTTCTACAAGCAAGCGTTTGATGCACAGGAGGCGATGCGGATGCCAGGCCCGGGCGGCAAGCTCATGCACGCTTGCATCCGCATCGGTGATTCGGCCGTCATGCTGGTCGACGAAAACCCCGACTGGGGTATTGTCGGGCCGAAGTCGCTCAAAGGTTCACCGGTCACCATCCATCTCTATGTCGAGGATGTCGATGCGACCGTCGAACGCGCGGTTGCTGCCGGTGCGAAGGTCACAATGCCGGTCGAGGACATGTTCTGGGGTGATCGTTACGGCAAGCTCGAAGATCCGTTCGGTCACCATTGGTCAGTCGCCACGCACCTGCGCGACATGACGCCCGAGGAGATCCAGCAGGCGGCGCAGAAAATGTTTGCTAAC
>DATACK010000246.1:0-2019 GCA_036259115.1 Gammaproteobacteria bacterium
CCGATCCCAAGCTCAGTGCCTGGTATCGACGGGAAAAAGCGCTCAAGAAGCAACAGGTACCCAAAGCCCAGCGTCCGCCCAAACCGATCCCCCATCCTGCGTATCCCACCAAACAACAACTCGCCTTGCGCCTGCTTGCAGACTTTGGGGCCAACCATTCTGACATTCGAGTGCACTGTATCACGGCGGATGCCCTCTATGGGACAGCGCCCTTTGTCGATGCGGCTTCGGCGATGTTCGGTGGCGTGCAAGTCCTTTCTCAAATTCGCAGCAATCAAAACATCCGCATCGGCAAGCGTGAGCAACATGTCGCCGACTATTTTGCCACGCATCCCGGCACGCCAAAGCGCATCTGTATCCGAGACGCTGAAGAAATCGTGGCCATGGTCAGCAGTGCCCGCTTAGACGTCTGCTCTCACAAAACCAAACGCTTTGTGGTCGCCATCAAATATGAACAGGAAGAGACCTATCCTATTTGATCGCCTCTGATCTCAGTTGGCGTACCCTTGATATTGTCCAGGGCCACTCTTTGAGGGGAGCATTCGGTGATTCTTACACCCCCTAGGGAAGCCTTCTATAATCGGGAAAGCCACCTTTCTACCCCTATTGCAAAGGACTCCCCATGGGGTGTGCTCAGATTATCTCGTTATCCGAGGTTCGTGCAAGGAGACAATGGGACGAGCTGCGACAAGACCTCCACGCCCGCTTTGACCAGTGGCTTGATGGCTTAGAGCAACGTCTACCGGAGCCCGATACGACCTTAGCCCAAGTCAGCGCCATCGTGTGGCAGCTGCGCCAAGACCTCACCGGCGGCCGAGACGATTCTCACCCATGCTCATGCCGACGAGCACAACCGCCAACAGGCCCCGTGCCCTCAATGTGAGCGGCTCTTAACGGCTCGCCCGGCGGTGGTGCGGAGCGTGGCGACAATGGTGGGAACGGTGCAGCTTGAGCGACCGTATTTCTATTGTCGCACTTGCCGCCGGGGCTCTTACCCCCTCGACGAGGTGGTGAACTTAGCCCCCGGACGTCTCCAACTCGATGTGCAACAGGCCGCGGCCAAGGTGGTGGTCGAGATGCCTTATGACGAGGCGCAATCGTTTTTTCATGATCTCACCGGTGTGCACATGGGTGCAGAGCGCATGCATACCCGGACCAATCAAGCGGCCGAGGGGCTCACGGTGTTGGAGGTGGCGCCGTCGCGTGAAGCGATCGAAAAGCGCATTGCTGAAGTGGCAGCGGGTAAGTGGCGCCGGCCCGTGGTGGTGCTCGGAATTGATGGGGCCTATGTCCCGACGCGCCCCGAGAGCGCCCGAGGACGTCGCCCGGGTCAACGATGCCAGCGGGCCAATCGACCTCAGTGCAAAGGGACTTGGCGCGATGAAGGCTTTCGCTTTTATCTGCTCGATAAGGGCCGCATCGTGCATCTGCTCAGTTGGCACCAGGTGCAAAACGAGGCCGATCTCGGCAACGCCCTGAAGCAAGTCAAAGAGGCCGGCTTGATTCCCGAGGAGAAGGTGCGACTGTGTGTGATTTGTGACGGCGCCGAGTGGATATGGAAACACGTGCAGGCGTTGTTCCCCGATGCGTGCCAGGTGCTCGACTATTACCATTGTTCGGAGTACCTCTATAAGGTGGCCAAAGCGCAATATGGCCACTCGGAGTTGGCTCAGGAGTGGGCCGAAGCGACTCTGACCCGTCTCTACCTAGGCAAGATGGGGCAGGTGCTGGGTGGCTTGCGGCGCATGCAGCCGACCTCTGACGAGGCCCTCAAAGCCATTGACAATTGCTGGGTTTATCTGCGTGAGCATCGGGGCTGGACCCATTATCGCAAGTTGCGTCGCGGGGGCTATCCCTTGGGTAGTGGGGGGATGGAATCGTCCAATAAATTCATCTGTCATGTTCGCTTGAAACGCTCCGGTGCCTGGTGGTACGAGCTCAACAGCAATCAGATGTTGGCGCTGCGTTGTGCGAAGTACAATGGCACCTTCCATCAGGTGTTTGCGCGGCATCAATGCC
>DATACK010000247.1:0-2522 GCA_036259115.1 Gammaproteobacteria bacterium
TGTCTGCACTAGCGCCAGGTCGAAGTGAGTGTCACCCGTGCCGGCGATTTGCGCAGCAACAACTTTGGTCATGGCGCCTTCACGCGCCCGGTTCACGATATTGGCGCATGGATAATGCTCGGCGATACGCCTCGCCACCGAAGCGGATGGCAGCGCCGCGCCGGAGCCTACACCAGTACTGTTGCCTACCACCAGAATGTTGAGCCTAGCGTAGGGCTGTAAGTTCTAAAAACCAAATGAATCTGCGGCCACGTTTAGGCCATTGTTGAATCGCAGGTCAAGTTGGAGCGCCATATAAAGCACCGCGACCACCACGGCCGCGAGAATTATCAACGACAAGAATTTTAGTCCCCGCGCGATGCCGCTCAAATCTCAGTTAACCGGCTGCACTTAGCAACCCGCAATCAGACTCGATTATGGTCGTAAGCCTTCGCACAATGGGACAACGAATCATAGCGCAGTGTTCTGGCCGCGGCTTGACAAAACCCGGGGCGTACGACTAACCAGCTCGTCTGTTCGCGTGTCATCCATGACCAAGTCTTTTAGCGTAAGCCCATCAAGCGTATTGCCAACTGCGTGATCAATTTCCTCAATGATCTGCTCGGCAGCGCCTGTATCTGGTGAGTGACGTGGCGGGAGGTCGGGGCCTCTTGTGGCACGCCGTACCACGTCGAGCACTTCCTTGACGGCGGTCGTCTCCAAGGGCCGCGCCGGGATCCAACCCGGCGGGTTATCGATGTTGCGGGACAAGAGTCCGCCGCGCTCCAGTATCTGCAATACATCCTGTATGGTATGGAAAGGCATGCCCAGGCGCTTGACCAAGCCATCCGCGGTCCAGGCCGCCCGCTGCCAATACCAATGCTGACCGATCAAGACCATGATCATCAGCGCTATTTCTTCGCGCCTACAGTTGCTCAATTGCACCTCTCTGCGTCCAGCGACCAAATATTCCGCATGCTGCTGATAGAACGCGATGCTGGCCCCCACCAGCAGGATCATCCAGTTCCAGTAAATCCAGATCATCAGGATAATCAGGATGGCGAACCCGGAATAGATGGCGGCATAGCTCGCCGAGGTCGCGATAAAATGAGCGAAGATCCAGCCCATGGTTTGCCATAGCACGCCCGCTACGACACCACCTGTAAACGCCGCAGCCAAGCGCACGCGGGTATTGGGCAGAAAGAAATAGACGAAGGTGAACGCGGCGATGACAAGCAGATATGGCACCAAGGTGCTGACAATTTCATATAGGCTGCCGAACGGCTCGATGGATACGATCGCCCTGACGATCGTGGTGCTGGTCAGCGAGGCTGTCATGCCCAGCGCTGCGAACACCAGCACCGGTACGGTCATGATGACGCTTGAATAGCTGCCGAACTGCTGACTCAGTGAGCGGGAGCGCTCGACGTGCCAGATGTAATTGAATGCCTCTTCCACCCTTTGGATTAGGCTTATGGTGATGTAAAAGAGAAAGCCTAGCCCTACCGTCCCCAACAGACCGACCTTCATATTATCGACGGACTCGATGATCTGTACGCTAAGCTCACGGCCCTGCGGCCCTAACGGTTTGAGAAAATTGTATAGCAAGGGCTCAAGCTCGTTGTGCACGCCAAAGGCCTTGGCCACGGAAAAGCTCACCGCCAGCAGCGGTACTATGGCTAGGAGCGTCGTATATACTAGACCGCACGCATACAAGATGAGCCGTCCATCCCACAGATCTCTGATGAGCACGTAGAGCAGCCGCGCCGCCTTGACGCCCAAAGCCCTCCACCACGGCAGCTCGTCGGTGTCGGTATTCCATATGTGCCGCTGGTAAACAGCCAACAATTGGTGAATATTGATCATGTGCGCACTCGATTTATCGCCGTGCTTGAGGGGTGCGTCGCTTGCGATGTGTCCCCGTAAGTGGCAGTTGAGCGGCTTTAGACCTCTTAAGGTCAATCATCGCGAGCGCTTCTCCTCATACATCAGTTGATCGGCCCTTTCCCAAGCCCCCTTAAGCCCGACCGATGGATTGCGTATGGCAAGTTCCATGGAGGCCTTGACGTGAGCGTCAGTCAGCACCTTCGAATGCGCTTAAGAGTGCTTCTCCGCTAGCACGATCACACTCGACGCTAAGCACGCCAAATTCATCGCCGCCTAAGCCGGCCACGATGTTGGATGAGCGAACAGCTTGGCGCAACACAGAGCCTGCACGTACGATAAGCGCATCGCCCGCGGCATGCCCTTGTGTATCATTTACAAGCTTCAGTTGATCTAGATCGACGATTAAGATTGCTATTGGATGACCATGCCAGCGGCCGAGACCCCCCTCGGTGGCCAAAAGGCGATTCCAGCCCGGCGGGTTGTACAGGTGGGTCAATGCATCCGTCAGTGCTTCCGTTTGAAGTCTCTCGGAACGGCAAACCTCCTCTGCAGCGCTAAGCTTAGCCTGATGAATGGTGCTCAACATAGCTGCAAACAAGTCCACGCGTTCTTGCTCGTCCACGATGGATTCCGATTGGGGCGAGGGATGAATGGCG
>DATACK010000248.1:0-2182 GCA_036259115.1 Gammaproteobacteria bacterium
CGCAAGAAGGCAAATCTGCTCAGGCGTTATAACATAGGGAGGCATAAAGTAGACGACATTTCCTAAGGGCCTAAGCAGGACACCTTGATCCAGCGCATAGCGATACACCTCCAGTCCGCGGCGCTCCTTCCACGGATAAGCGATTTTACCCTTTTTATCCTTAACGAGCTCAAGCGCGAGAATCATGCCCGTTTGGCGCACTTCGCCTACATGTGGATGATCTTCCAATGGTGACGCCGCGTCTCCCATCATTTTAGCAAGCGCGCGATTATGATTGATGACGTCATCTTCGTCGAAGATTTGCAAGGTCGCGAGCGCGGCGGCACAGGCCAGCGGGTTGCCCGTATATGAGTGTGAATGTAAAAAGGCGCGCAGACTTGTATATTCGCCGTAAAACGCTTGATAGATGCTGTGTGTGGTCAACACAGCAGACAAGGGCAAATAGCCGCCTGTCAGTCCTTTTGATAAGCACATAAAATCGGGACTAATTTCGGCTTGCTCGCACGCGAACATCGTGCCTGTGCGGCCGAAACCCACTGCGATCTCATCGGCAATCAGATGCACTTGGTAACGGTCGCAGGCCTCACGAAGTAATGTGAGATAAACCGGATCGTACATGCGCATGCCGCCCGCGCACTGCACCAGCGGTTCGATGATGACAGCGCAAACCTCATCGGCATACCGCTGTAAAACTGCTTCCATGTGAGCAAACATGCGCGCAGCGTATGACGCACAGTCTTCCCCTTGCTCGCGCAGAGCACAATCCGGGCTCGGGACAGTAATAGCATCTAATAGCAATGGCCGGTAAGTCTCTTTGTACAAAGGAATATCACCGACCGATAGTGCACCCAAGGTCTCGCCATGATAACTGTTGGAGAGGTTGATAAACCGCGTTCTTTGCGGTCGACCCGCGTTGCGCCAATAGTGAAAGCTCATCTTGAGCGCGATCTCCACTGCTGCAGAGCCGCTATCGGCATAAAAGCAATACTCAAGGCCTGGCGGTGTGATCGCGACTAGGCGCTCAGATAATGCAACTACTGGTTCGTGCGTAAAGCCTGCGAGGATTACATGCTCCAATGCGTCCACTTGGCGTTTCACGGCCGCATTAATGCGCGGGTTCGCATGCCCAAAAAGATTAACCCACCAGGAGCTGATCGCGTCGAGATAGCGGTTACCCTCCAAATCCTCAAGCCAGACACCTTCCCCTCGCCGGATCGGGATCATCGGTAATTGTTCATGATCCTTCATCTGTGTGCAGGGATGCCACACAGTAGCCAGGTCGCGCTGCACAAGGACGTGATTGTTCATGCAAGTATCCGCGGCTGATAAATTACTGCATGATAAAGGTCGGCCTCGTATCAGGAAACAGTAACGCGCGGCCGAAATCCAAGCATAAGATGCCAATTCCTTACAGACAGCTTGCGACTGTATGCCGTTTCCTCACCTCGCCGTCAGTGCGCCCTAAAGCATCACTTGCTCTTTGTAATCGTACTTAGCGAGGTAAAGACGCCGGAACTTGACATCGTGTGGGTGGCACTTGCTGGCTGGCTCATTGTTCGATGGTTCGATCAGCCAGCATCGACCTTTCAAGGAAGCTCAGATGCGAGGCGCTCCGGATGAGTGCCAATCGCGCGATGGGGATTGTCTGCTTTAACTGTTGGGCAACCGGGATAGGATAAACCGTATCCTCGACACCCTCGGCGATCGGCACTGGAAAGCTGATCTGACCTAGTATAGATGTATAGTCCCGCCGGTTAGCTAGCGCATAACCACCGGCGGCCGCGGCGTTCACGGATGTCTCCTTGACAATGCTGATGACGAATTTGATAAGCCCCGGGTTGTTCAGCCGTGCGGTTCCTGAAAGCTCATCATCTACGAATAACGGCAATAAGGACGCGACACTCTCGACTCTCGCTTGCTTGGCGAGACCATTCCACGGGTATTTCTCCGGGATTGGCGCCGCGGCGGTGGTCGTACCCAGCAAGAGCGCGACTAAGAAACGCTCGGGGACCTCACGGTACATTTCCAAAGTAATAATGCCACCCATCGAATGTCCGCCGATAAAGGCCTGGCCAATGCCTCAATCACTTCAGAAGCGCCAGCACGTCTTTGGCATAGGGCTCCATCAAATCTCTGGCACTAGGGGTCATGCTCTGACTTAGCCCCGCAGGTTCAAGGTAAT
>DATACK010000249.1:0-17196 GCA_036259115.1 Gammaproteobacteria bacterium
TAAACGCCTGCTGCATGGAATGCAGTGCGTCGCTGGATGCTAAGCCTTCGATGGTCGTGACTTCCGCACCGTCTTGCATGATCGCCAGAATCAGGCAGGCATCGACACGCTTGCCATTCAGCAACACGGTGCACGCCCCGCGTTGGCCGTGGTCGCAGCCTTTTTTGGTTCCTATTAGATGAAGGTGCTCGCGCAGCAAGTCCAGCAAAGTCGTCCACGATGCAATCTCCAGTCGTCTTTTTACACCGTTGACAGTCAATGTAATCGCGCTTTTTGGGGTAACGACGTCGGAATCTTCCCGGCTTCCTCGACGGATTTGACACTCATAGGTAGAAGCCTCCAGCGTGTTTGATGCGTTCATCGGAGAACAACTTCGATGCTAGTGGCAGCGCACAGATCTGTTCTCCGATTATGTGATAAGTTAGCAACCATAGCTAACGATCTATAAGCATCACCTGCGCCAACTAAGCTGCGGTTGGAATCATACGATGACGTTGCGCTCACCCGCCAAACAATCACGCATGTCTTTCTGAATGTAAGATCGTAATCAGCCGCCTGTAAATATCACTTGGATACAGCCGATCATGTAGCGATGTCGTGCACCTCAACATCGCCAGACTTGCTGAAGGGGCTGCAGCTGTCTGCAAGAGCTGCGGTACAGCTCTTGCACAATCAAAGGCCACAGATTGATGAAGCAACGGAGGTCATCCATGACACCGAGGCTCGAAGGTAAAATCGCGGTCATCACCGGTTCGGATTCCGGCATAGGGCAGGCGATTGCGGAGGCGTTCGCCAGGGCAGGCGCCGATATTGTGGTAAGCTACCAAACGGATAAAGCAGGCGCCGAGGAGAGCCGGGATCGAGTGGCGGCCGCGGGCCGCCGCGTGATAACCAGGCAATTAGACGTTCGTGACGAGGCGAGTGTGTCCGCCCTGTTTAAGGCCGTCGTCCTCGAACTCGGGCCGCCCGATATTCTCGTCAACAATGCCGGGATAGGTGCCGGCGGTGCGACGGTCGCGAAGACAAGCACTGAAGAATTCGACAACGTGATCAAGACCGACCTTTACGGGCCATTCTTCTGCTGCCGGGAATTCATCCATCGTCGCCATAACCTGGGCGGCGGTGGAAAGATCATCAACATCACCTCGGTGCACGAGGCGATTCCGAGCCCCCGTAACGCCGCCTATGGCGCGGCCAAAGGCGGTCTGCTCGCGTTCACGCGCAGCTTGGCGCTTGAGCTCGCGCCAATGCGAATCAACGTGAATGCGATCGCACCGGGCCTCATTCGTACGCCGATGACCGCACAGCGAGTGGAAGATCCCAAGAAGCGGCGCGAGCAGATGCCGAATATTCCCTGGCGCCGTCCGGGCGAACCTTGGGAGGTCGCGCGCTTAGCGCTCTATCTCGCGTCGCACGATGCCGATTATGTCACGGGTCAGAGCTTCACGATCGATGGCGGTTTGGAGATGAATTGGGGACAGGGCGCTTGAGTCGTTCAGCTCGGCCGCATCCTTGTGCCCATCATTACGCTATAGTTGGACGGTACGGCGGGGTTGCGATCCATGTCGGCGGCTCCCCGACGAACGAGCATATAGGTAATCCAAAAACTTCTATCCGTAGGATGTATCGGTGAACTGCGATGGTTTTCGTCACATGGCGATTCTGCGCACGAGTTTGCCTATACATGACCGGCATGATGCCGCTATTCGGCCTCGCGCACTTGCGCGAAGGGAAAGGCCTCCTCCACGCACGGGCGCACCTGGCCCTGTTCAATCAACCGGCTGATTTCGGCGAGTTGCGTGCCATTAGGCTGCAGCATGTACGCAATACTGCACGCCTTAGGTTGTTGAGCTTTGCCCCTTGGCGGCTGGCCGAGGGTGGAGACGAGCATACCGCCGGTCTTCAGCACCGACCAGGATCGATCCCGCTTCTGAGGTCGAAGACGAGATCGATGTCATGCGCGTGCTTTTCGACGTGTTGTGTCTGATAATCAATCGTCTGATCGGCACCCGACCCTTGCACAAAATCCATACCTTTCCCGAGACGATAGTGAATACGGTGACACCTCTTGCCTTTGCGAATTGGATCGCGAAGTGGCCAACGCCGCCGCCACCGCCACGAATCAATATGCCTTGACCTGGCTGCAGTTTGCTGTGACCGAACAGACCCTGCCATGCCATGAGCGCGGTAAGCGGCACTGCGCCCGCGTGAACGGCATCGATGCGTCCCGGTTTTGGCGCGACGTCAGTCGCTTTAACCGGCACGTATTCCGCGAAGCCGCTGCGGTCGGGACTTAATAGCGCGTGTACAGGATCGTCGGGCTTGAGAGTACCGGCGCTGCTCCCAAGCGTTTCGATGATGCGGGCTAGGTCACGCCCCAATGAGATGGGAAGCTTATCTTCATCGATTACGGGATACTTGCCGTCGCGCGTTTTATAGCCGACCGGATTTATGCGCGCCGCTTACACGCGTATCAGAATTTCGTCGCCTTGCAGCCGTGGAACCGGCAATTCCGTGATCTGCATGACCTCGGGACCACCGAACTGATGGATGCGCACCGCCTTCATCGTCGCTATGTCTACCTCCTACCTTCAATCACGCTGGACGATGTCTCGCATGATTTGCACCACGCACGCGCCCCGGCATTGCCAGCGTTGATAAACGACGTTGCGCTATGTTAAATCTTCCTTTAACAAGGCCGTATTGACCGCCACCGCTACTTGGGCGCCTTCGGCCGCCCCGACGATCACCTGCAGAACGTCACGCGAGGCATCGCCGGCCACGTAGACATCGGATACGCTTGTCGTTTCGAACTGTCCGCACACCACGCCACCTTGTTCGTCGAATTCGCAATTGAGGCGTTTAGCCAAGTCGGATGCCTGCCGAGCCTGGGTATTGAAGAACAGGGCGCGACGGAAGAGCCGCTCGCCCCCCTCGAAGACGATAGCCTCCAGCATGCCCTCCCCGCCTTCTAGTCCCGCGATTCGCGCCTCGTGCACGGCAATGCCATGGCGCGCCAGCCGCTGGCGGTAATCATCGCTCAATTTACAAGGCCCGTCGGTGCACAGCACGAGATCTCGACTCCACTGCGTCAGTTCCAGCGCGAGACCACCACCCTTTTCATCGCCCCGGCCGTACGCGGCGATGGGCTGATCGCGCCACTCCCATCCGTCGCAATAGGGGCAATGATGGACGCTTCGCCCGTAGAAGTCTTCTACGTTGGGGATCACGGGAAGCTTGTCCACCAGGCCGGTAGCGAGCAGCAGCTTGCGACATCGGTATTTCGCGCCGTCATTCAAGGTCAGCTCGAACGATTGGCCTTGGCGCATTACGTCTATCACCCGCGCCTGGCGAAGCTCAACAGTTTCATAAGGGCGCAGTTGCGCACGCGCGATGCTTTGAAATTCGGTGGGCTCAGTACCATCGCGAGTGAGGAAACCGTGCACTGCGCGCGAGGCGCGATTTCGCGGCCGCCCGTCATCGCACAACAACACACTGCGCCGGCAGCGTCCGAGCACTAATGCCGCGGAGAGGCCGGCTGGTCCACCGCCGACGATGATGACCTCGAATGTCGTGCCACTCATAAGCCAATAACCCTAAGTGTGTGCTTAAGCTAAGCCAAATATCGCGATCTTAGCTGTGATCTTCTGCGTCAGCCAGATCAGCGAGGTCATGCCGGCCGCAAAGGCGATCCGCTGCTCACCATCCGCCTCATAGCAGAGGCACCGTCGCCGCGTGCACCCTGTACATCAATCGACCGAGGCTCCCTATCGTATATGCTCATCAGGTTCTTTTGAATCGTTTGCTCGATTTTGCCGCTCGCGCGGCACCTTCGACTTTGCATCTTCCTCAACCGCGCCTCGTGCGACCATAGCTTGTATGCCTTGATAAGCAGCGCGACCCCTATCCAGCCGCCAAGGACGGCGAGCGGCGCGATCACCGCATACGGCCAGAGCAGCGCTAACACGATAAGCACTAATAACACCAAGCTCGCCCCCGCCATGACTTCTGACCGGTACGGACGGTTAGGGCCTTGGTGATCAGCAACCCATTGGAAACTTGTCTATCAGCCCGCCGTAGACGCCGGGGATCGAGGGCACACCAGCTGGACGGCAGACACAGAATCATCTCGCGCAGTCCGTGCGATCGATTGCTCTCCATCATAATCTGTTTGGCGCGATCGCCAATCGAGTCGAGTGCGCGCGTCACGTGCGCCTCTAAGCCCACCACGTCGATGAATTTCTCCGCGCAACCCTGGCATTACACCGGAGCGTAGACGGCATTACGGTGATAGTTCTAGATGCCTCGGTTTGGGATAAATGAGGCAGGCGAACTTGCCATGATTGTACGAGGTGGGCGCTCACGCCGCCTGCGACGTTCACCATTGTCAGCCTAGTCAAGGCCCTGCTCGTGTATATCTTTCCCTTCGGCTGCGATAAGCTCCCCCACCGTCACGCGCAGCCGTTTCCGCGGCAGGCACAAGCTCGAATCATGTGCGCCAGAAGGCGCGGGTGAAGAGCACAAGTAACGTGAAGAGCTCAAGCCTTCCGAGCAGCATAGCTGTCGTACATATCCAGGTCTGAACATCCGTCAGACCGCCAAAGTTGGTTGCAGGACCCACCTCGTTTAGGCCAGGCCCCGCATTGTTGATGCAGGCGATGATCGCCGAAAACGAGGAGACAAAGTCGAGCCCGGAGACCACGTGCAAGAGCGTAAGGATGACGATGCTGAGCGTATAAAGCGTGATGAAGCCGAGCACGGAGAAGATCACATTGTCGGACACCTTCATGGCGCCGATTTTCAATGGGTGCATTGCATAAGGGTGCAGCAGGGTGATCATCTCCCGCAAGGACTGCCGGCAAACGATGAGGAACCGGATCATCTTCATGCCGCCTCCGGTAGAGCCTGAGCTTGCAGTCACACAGCTCAGGAACAGCATCCAGAGCGGTGCGAAGACGGGCCATTGGCCATAATCGACACTGACAAAGCCGCAGTCGGTGGCGATCGATACGAGGTTGAAAGAAGCATGGCGTAAGGCCGTCCAGAAGTCTAAATAGGTCCCTGTGCCCCACAAGAACCAGCCAATAGCTATGCAACTGGTCAGCACCAGGCCCAAAACTGCCGATGCCTCCGGATCGCGGCGATAAGATTTCAAGCTCTTGTCCCGCCAGGCGAGAAAATGCGTGGCATAGTTTATGGCCGCGAGCAGCATGAAGACCATCAGCACCGCTTCGATCAGGACGGAATCGAAGAAACCAACGCTCTCATCGTGTGTTGAGAAGCCACCCAAAGAGAGCGCGGCAAAGGCGTGGCAGATCGCATCGAACCACGTCATCCCGGCAAGCCTGAGGGCGACGATACACGTCGCGGTCAGTCCGGCGTAGACGTACCAGAGCCTCTTGGCCGCCTCGGTGATCCGGGGCGCAAGGGCCATCTCCTTAATCGGGCCCGGCGTCTCCGCCCGGTAGAGCTGTCTTCCGCCGATGCCAAGCAGCGGTAGGATCGCGACGGCTAGGACGATGATCCCCATGCCGCCCAGCCAGTTCAGCAGGTGGCGCCACAGGTTGACTGATTTGGGCAGAGTGTCCAACTGAGTGAGCACTGTTGCGCCAGTGGTCGTTAGGCCCGACATGGTCTCGAAGTAGGCGTCGGTGAAGGAAAGCCCCTCAACGCTAAGTAGCAAGGGCACAGTGGCTGACGCCGCCGTGCCCGTCCAGGCGAGCACCACCAAGAGATATCCGTCAGTGGGCCTGAGAACGCTTTGGAAGCGACGTGTTGCGAGCCATAGGGCAACTCCCGATCCGAGATTTAAGGTCATCGCCAGCCCAAAAGCCGCCAGGCTTCCGTCTTGGTAGATCAGTGATGTGATGAGGGGGCCGAGATATGCAGTGCTGAACATGATCAGCAGCAATCCCATCACCGGCATCACGCGCAGGACTTTGTCCATCTATGGAATGTCTAGAGAACCGCGGCCAACAGGCGAAGATGCGCGGGGCCACCAGCGACCGAGAGACATATCAGATGGATAGACTAGCTTGCGGCGTGCACACAAAAGGCAGATCGATCGCGCAGCGGGTTAAAAGGCTTCTTGTCTTATCGGCTAACAATTAGTGCTGCCTCAGCGCTTTAGTTATGATGTTACCGGGCCGGCACGCTGACCTGAAACAGCTTCTCGATGTGGCTCATGATGCGCTTGTTGGTAACAAAGACAATGACGTGATCCCCAGATTCGATGACGGTGTCATGATGGGCAATGATTACCTTCCAGTCGCTGTTGCCAGCGGCCCTGTTGCCCTCGTCTCCTTGCCGCCGAACCAGCGCGGCAATCGTCGCCTCACCTGGAAGCGCGACCTCATCCACGCGGCGGCCGATTATCTTTGAGGTATTCGCGTCGCCATGGGCCACTATCTCGAGTGCTTCGGCGGCGCCGCTGCGCAGCGAGTGGCATACTGCAACGTCGCCGTGGCGCACGCGCGCGAGCAGCGTCCCGATGGTCGCCTGTGCCGGAGAGAGCGCAATGTCGAGCGGCCCACCTTGAACCAGATTCGCGTAGGCACCGCGGTTGACGAGCGCGAGCACTTTGCGGGCGCCCATGCGCTTGGCCAGGAGTGCCGCCATGATGTTGGCCTCATCATCGTTTGTCACTGCGCAAAACATGTCTATGGCCTCGACGCGTTCCATTTCCAGCAGGGCTTCATCGGTCGCGTCCCCGGCGAGTACCAGTGTGTGCTCAAGCTCCTCTGCGAGGCTTTTAGCCACTGACTTCCTTAACTCTATCAGCTTGACCTCATGGTGTTGCTCCTGGGCCTTTGCGAGCCTTGCGCCAATGTTGCCACCGCCTGCGATCATGATCCGCCGGACTGGTTTGTCCTGTTGGTGGAGCTCGCCCATCACTGCGCGGATATTCTGTCGGGCAGCGATAAAGAAGGCCTCGTCCCCAGGCTCGATGACGGTATGTCCGTCGGGTGTTAAAGCCCGGCCCCCACGAAAGATGGCGGCTACCCGCGCGTCGGTACGCGGCATGTGAATGCCCAATTCCTGCAACTCGTGATGTACCAATGGACCCCCCTCAAGCGCGCAGACCCCTACCAGCTGCGCCAGACCCCTGGCAAAATCCACGACCTGCAGCGCTTCCGGATATTCGATCAGTCTTGAGATGTACTCGGTAACGATCTGCTCGGGGCAGATGGCGAGATCAACCGAAAAGTTCTCCTTGTTAAAGATGTCCGGGTGGGATAGATAGTCTCCGGCGCGGATGCGGGCGATCTTGGTTGGGACGCCAAACAGGGTGGCCGCCAGTTTGCAGGCAACCAGATTGACCTGATCGGTGCGGGTGACCGCCAGCACGATGTCCGCGTCTCCTGCGCCGGCCCGAGTCAGGATGGAAGGATGAGAGGCGTTTCCCTCGACGGTGGCTAAGTCGAACCGATCCTGCAATAGTCTCAGGCGCTCCGGATCAATGTCAACCACAGTGATATTGGTGCCCTCGGATACCAGGCTTGCGGCCGTGGTCATGCCTACCTGGCCCGCCCCTAAGATGAGTATGTTCATGGAGGCCCCTTCCAGTTACACCGCTGTCTCGCCCAAGTAATTTGCTGGGCGTCCGCTGTCTTTATTGCACACTCGTGCGACGTTTGCTTACTTTTTGTCCCGAACGAATTATCACGCCGATTCGGACTGGAGACGAGTTACGAATTTGGCCAAGTCCAATCTTACCTGTAAATTCGTCAGCAGGATGAGGGGTTGCGAGGTGATGTTTGGCCATAACTCACGATTCGATTGTTCCTGCAGGGTGATCGGTTGTCTATGCTCGAAGTGGGTGATCGCTAGGTGCTGCTAGGGCTGACTGGCGCATTGCATAGCAGCGTACATCAGCTTAAGCACGGCCCATTCGCCGAACGTATGGGAGATGGTGCGAGAAACGGTGGCGCTCTTCGAGGAATAATTGCTCCAATAGGTTTGTGGTGCGACGCCGATTGCCACCAGTAGTTTGAGGTGCCCGGCAAGCCATGCTGTCTCGGCGGTGACTATCGGTAACCCGCCGAGTCCTAGGCCTTACGGCTCCTGATAAGCATTGGCTTCCAGCTGGAGCTGGTATGTGCGCGGATTATGGGTGAAGAACAGGCCCCCTTGGGCGCTTGAGTAGGCGGGCACATAGTCAAAGATGGTGGATGCTACCTCGATCGTCTTGCCCCGCTGCTTGAGCGTACCTTCGACGTTCACCTGGGCAGGAGTCAAGCCGCCATTGTTTCGGATCATCACCTCGACAAGGTAGCGGCCCTCGAACGGCATAATGCGCATGGTCTCAGCCCTCAGCTGAGGGCGGCGTATCCGGGACGAAGGCATCATAGACAATCAGTCCGAGCGCGCTGACGACAAGCATGAGGCCGAGTGCCGAGGCGATCCACTCCACCACCGGGATCCTTTCCTTGGGGGCTTTCCGGTCTGCCTGGTGTGCGCCCCACTGCGTCTCCGATGGGCTATCAGGAGCCTTATCACGGCTCAGCCCTTGAATCTGTGGTGAACTTCAAGCGAGCATAGCCCATCCTTCAGTTGGCTGCCTTGACCGGTTCGACATCGACTTGTGTCCTTTCCTCGCTGCCGTGCCGTACGTTATACAACATGAGCCAGCCGAGCGTCCCGGCAAGTACCGAGGCGAGCATTATGCTGAGTTTTACCCGCGTCAATGTCTCAGGATCAGTAAACGCCACGCCAGCGATGAAGAACGACATTGTAAACCCAATCCCGCAAAGGCAAGCCGCGCCCATAAGCTGGCGCCAGGCGATGTCCTCGGGCTTGGCGGCGAGACCCGCGCGCACTGCGAGCCAAGCGCATAGTGTAATCCCCAAAGGTTTGCCGACGAGTAAACCTAGGGTGACGCCGACGCTCGCCGGGTGAAGTAGATCGAGCGCGCTGGCGTTTAAGGAAATACCCGCGTTGGCCAGTGCGAAGAGTGGCAAGACGAGATAGGATGACCACGCCTGCAGATCACGTTCCAGCCGCTGGGATGGCGACAGCAAGCGCTCGACCAGCGCTTCTAGCGCACGCACCGCGGATTGATAGCGGCTTTCGCTTCTCCCCCCGATGGCCGGTGCCTCCAGGCTGCGGAAAATGGCAATACTTTGGCCCAGCAGTCCAGAGGTGTTGGGCACGCCACGGGTGGGAATGGCGAAGGCCAGCAATACCCCAGCCAAGGTCGGATGCACGCCCGAATCGAGCACTGCCAGCCACAAACCGATGCCAACTAGGGTATAGGGCAGTGACGCATAGACCCGCGCCCGGTTAAGGGCCAAGGCGAGACTCAGCAAGGCCGCACTCAAGATCAGACTCGTCCAAGCAATATGCGCTGTATAAAAAAACGCGATGACTACGATCGCGCCTACATCATCGGCGATAGCTGCCGCGGCGACAAAAATTCGCAGCGACAACGGCACACGACGACCCAGCACCGCCAGCAAACCGAGTGCAAACGCCGTGTCGGTGGACATCGGCACGCCCCAGCCATGGCTGTCAGGACCCCCGGCATTGAACAGGAAATAAATCAGCGCGGGACACAGCATTCCACCTACGGCCGCGGCTATAGGCAAAGCCGCCTGCTTAGGTTCAGCCAGATCGCCGACCGTGAGCTCGCGCTTGATTTCGAGTCCTACGACGAAAAAAAAGATCACGATCAGCCCATCGTTGACCCAGTCGTGCAGCGATAGACTGAGCACGTGATAGCCCAACGTGATGGCAAACTCGGTCTCCCAAAGCCTGGCGTAGCTCGTCTGCCATTGTGAGTTCGCCCACAGCAGCGCCAACAACGCGCCGATGAGCATCATCAATCCACTAGATGCAGACAGACCGGCAAATTGTTCGGCAAGCCAACGCACCCTCAAGCCTAGCGGCCTTTCGATAGCCTCTAGCACAGACTCTTCATCCCAAGGACCATCATAGCGGCGATCATTGATGAAGAAGGTCGGCGTGGCGCTTGCGCCGCTTTGTTCGGCACTGACAAAATCCGCTCGCACCCTTGCGGCGTGTGCGTGGTTATCGAGCTCGTATGTAAACCGCTCGGTGTCTAAACCGAGTTGGCTTGCGGCCTGTAGTAAGCCGTCTCGATCAAGCGTATCTTGATGACTTAAAAGATAGTCGTGCATGTCCCAGAATCTGCCCTGAGCGGCGGCCGCCTCTGCCGCCTCGGCCGCGAGCTCGGCCTGAGGATGCAGGCGCGTATTAGGAAAATGCCTGAATATATAACGCAATTGACCCGGCAGGCGCTCATCGCGCAGCCGCTTGATGCCGCTGTGCGCGCGCCGGCAGTATGGACATTGGTAATCGCCGTATTCGACGAAGGTGACCGCCGCATCGATCGGACCTGAGATGTGATCGCGCGCGGGATTCACAGGCGGCTGGAGTTTAGTCGGGGCGGTTGTCATCATTAGTGCTTGTATGAACCGCAGCTAATTTAGTGTGGCATCTCACAAATTCGTCAGCCATTTCAGCGTTGTCCCTTTCATCCCCGCCTGCGTAAGGATCGGCTCCAGTCGCGTTCGAAACCTGCAGTTCGGTTCTCGCGATATCTGGCGGGAATCTTACTGGCACGATTGTTGCCAATCTTGAGGTCTACGCGACACCGAGGCAACCTTGAAAATCTCTCTCGCTCCCGCGAATTTATCCACGACCGTACGTGCCTAATTGATCGCACAGGAGACGATGAACCGCGGACCTTGGGCGTCGGCGGAGAATTGCTGGCGGGCCCGGTACACTGCGACGATTGGCTGCCTGATGAATTTGCGCAAGTGTGGCACGCATGTTACCAGCAATATCTCTTGTAATGCGCCCCGCTTGAACGCTTCTGCGTTATCAGTTTCGCGTGGGAGCCGGGGCAGCGCTCATGATTCATGATCATTTGGTGTGGCCGTGGTCGGTACGCTACGCGGCGCGGGAGTTTACAGGAAGTTCGATTATATGGGCGAAGGAATAGCGCTTAAAGCAAACAGTGAGCAACGGCTTCATCATGGGGAGATCCGCAGGGTATCGCCGCGCATCGGTGATATTCACGAGGTCGCCAATGCCTCAGCTAAAGAAACCGCCGTCAGCATCCACGTCTATGGTGGCAATGTGGCGGCCCTGCGGCGGCATGACTTTGATCCAGCAACAGGACTGAAGGCAACTTTTGCCTCAAATTACTGCAACAGCCTGGCAACTGGCCTTCGGAATCAATCGCCAGGGGCCGAGCCCGTGATCCCGTAGGAGCTCGCGACAGCAGGATCGTCAGCGCCGTTTGCCGATATTCATCAGAGGATGTTTATGCTTAGACGCAGAAATTGGCAATTCGTGTGCGCGGCATTGGCCTTGGTGGTGGCCAGTCCGGCATCGACGGAATGGTTCCTGGATGTTTACGCGGGCAAGGGTTTCATGGAAAGCGCCGATGTCGATATCCGGCCTGTTGATGTCCCGCCCAGCTTAGGTCGCATTCAGGCCGATCTCCAAGATGTTGAGCTTGACGACTTTACCTCTTACGGGTTGCGCATCGGTCGCTGGTTTGAGGCCGTACCCGGCTTCGGTCTGGCGGTGGATCTGTTTCGTTTCGCCCCGGACGTCAGCACACAGACGGTTAGGGGCAGCGCCACCGCGGATTTGCATGGCACCATAGACGATATTCCCATCAACATACGTGCTGGCGTCAATGGTCGGGTTCGGCTCGGCAATGTGGACATTCCTCCGACCATCGCGGTCTCCTCGCTGGAGGTGATGTTGCGACGGCCCTTGTTGACGAGCAGCGCGTTTCCGAACGGACGCCTGCAACCATACATCTCCGCCGGTCCCGCGCTGCTCCTTACGGACATCAAACCGGATGTGGCCTTAGGGGTCAAGGCCGGGGCGGGTCTGGTGTGGCGGCTTAGCGAGCGGATCGCTCTGTTTGGCGAGTATCGGTTTACACACTTCAGACCAACGATCGAAACCGGAGGGGTGAACGTAGCGGGCGTTGAGACCGGTGACTTGGAGGTGGAATTGGATGCCAACACCCAATACGTGCTCGGCGGTTTGTCTTTTCAGTTTGGAGAGTAGAAAAATATCGACCCGTTACTGGCCGTGCGTGCGTTGCCCCTATGCAGCCGGCCTATATTAAATATCCTCAAGCCTTGTAGCCCAGCTCGGACGCCACGGGCTCGACTGCTCGGCGCAAGATGCGGAGCGCAGCCGCTGGGATAGGCGGATTATACAAGTCACGATTCGCGCGGCGGGAGGTAATTCGGATCGAGAGGACCTCTGCATTGAGGTCCAGTTGCAGGTAGTCCATCAGATGCTCGACACCCAATCGGCCGGTGCAGAGATCTTCATACCTGACTAGCAAGCCATTCACCTCTTGATGGCCGGTAAGAAAGCCCTTGAGCAACTTTTGCCAGTGCTTGCCGAAGGCGGCCGGTGTCATTACTGGACGATTGGGAAAGCTTTCGTACCAGATCTGCTTATGGAAGCGGTGATAGGATCGGTAGGCATCAAACGGATTCCGATAGACATACAAGAACTTCGCACGCGGGAACAACCACTTCAGATAGACCGCATGCGCGTGTTCCAAGCGTGTTGCCTTTATTCCCCACGACGACCAACCCTCCACAGCAGCTGGCTCGGCGAACAGCGCTTGGAAAAAGCGGCGATGCGCTTGCAGCACACTCTCAGGGTTGGGATACAAATTCGCCACCCAGGCATCGGTATCAAGACCCCGCTGTTGATGGGACCTAAGCAGGTACATCTCAAACGGGTATTCGGGCGTGAAGGATAGGAGGGAATCCGCAAGTCGCCTTACATAACCCGAATAAGCATATGGCTCTCCCCAAACGAGGATTTTCTTCGATGACATCACCAGACGCTGGACCAAGGTAGACCCTGTCCGCCAGCCGCTGGACAAAATAAAAACAGGAGCATCTGTCGGTGCATCCGGCTTATGAGCGAAGCGCCGCTCAAGGTTTTGAATGCCTTCTTGAATGGTGGGCAGGCTAGCGAGATGAGCGCGATGTTTGCGCCGGCTCTCCGGCGAACCGCGGTAGGCTTCCAGTAGTCGATTGACCGCGTTTTTAGCGTTGGACAAGGATCGTGACACACGGCCGGGCAATAACGTCTTATGATGATTATCAGCCACCTGTAATCCTTAAATAGCGCAACGCCGACCTAACGTTTTGAAAGATATAAGTCGCTTGTTTTTGAGAATGCGAGACGGAAGCGCTGCAGCTTGGCTGTTCGCCTTGACTTCACCATAGCATAATTTGTAGCAGTGTATTTTCGTGCGCAAGAAAGAGCAACGGCGCCTCACCGCAGGCGCCTGAATATCAAACTTCGCTGGCGCGAATGTGTTCGCGCTTTGACGGAAAGGCACGTGCCATTCTCGTGTCTCGCCCCGTGCTGTTCAGGCATTTCCGGAAGCCCTGTCACGATATACCCCTACGTTTGCTAGGATAATGCTAAAAGCGGCTAATAAAGAATGAAGAAACACACCTCATTCTCTAGCCCTTTCAAAGAACCCAAGGATGTCTATGCTCAGCACATCACAAGACCGGATAATGGAAATGCCCGGCCGTGAGTGGTTTTGAACGATGAAGATAGCAGATACTCCGGATCTGACTTTTATGGCGCACTGAGCAACGAATTGTTGGCCTCCTGGCATATGCAAGCCGGGACCAAAGGCTTGAAGAAAAGGCGGAGCCCACATACGCAAGGAAATACGGTCTCCGAATTACGCGCATAGCGAAGCTTGACGAGAACTTTTCGAGGAGGCAAGCCCGAGTAAGCCTGTCGAAGGAGCGATTAACTAAAAGCGCAAGCGCGACTTCCGAGCAAAGGGGAATATAAAAACGCGGCGTCTCAGCAGTTTTGTTAACGGCAAGAGCAAGAATCGATGAAAACACCCATAGGATCTAAAGACTATCTTACCTTCAGAGTCACTGACGGTTTGGAACGAAACTGCATGAGACTGATTGCGCTTGCGGCCATGAGCCTTCTCGTGGCGCTTGTCCCAGGCTTACGTACATAAGCTTAGCAGTAGGTGAAATGGCCTTGCGCGAAACCGGGGAGAGAGGATTGGCGGCCAATTTCAGGCCGCCACAATACCTATGGAGACTGGCTTCAGAGGAGTTACACGATGTTGCATTGCAATATCAGTCTACGACGACCTAGCAGAAGAGAAAGTAATTGCTCCGTAAAATACTGTTGCAGCTTGTGCAATATCTTTCCGAACAATATGCCACTGTTTGTTTATTAAACCCGCTTGCCTGCTGAAGTAGCGGAAAGTAGATGCACAAGGGCGTAAGACAGGGTATAGAACCAGTCGCACGCCTAACCGCAAGACTCAGGCTGTCATCGCCCGGCTAGAGGCACTTGGATGTGATCCGATTGAGGGCATGCAAGGCTTGAATATCACGCCTGAGCAGTTGCGCCAAGAATGCGAAGCAGGCGGTGATCTTCCCGATCTACTCTCTGGCGCACTTACGCATACCGCCTTTAGGCTGCGGCCGAGACACTGGTGCTGATGTGCTTCGGCAGGGAGTGACCAACCTCCTGAAACATGCAGGAGAAATACAGGTCATGCCTAGATCTCAGAAAGGCCTTAGGGAATCCAGCCGGAAAGCCTAACGGTGCTTGCGATAAGCGTACGCAGTTGCGAGAACTACTCACACCTCATGCTGAAGGAGCGTGCTACGATCCCCCGGAGTATGAAAGCCCGTAGGAGACACGTGCCCCCGCGAGGAGCGATTTCAATACCAATCGGCCTAAATAGCTGCTGCGGGTACAGCACCTAATGGCCTCACCACAACTTAAAGCCGCCAACCCCTGTCGATTCTTCAATCCGTGTATAAACCATAAGTGGTTGATGCCCTATCTAAGCGTTGCGCTCCCTGCTGTGCCTAGGAAAGCTTTTACTGAAAGGCAAATGACCGCCATCCATGGCAATCTATTTGCACTTCCATAAAACTGTAAGTCACCTCGTCTTTTCCACATCCGTATGGTGCAAATGCGCATAATTAAGATAGCCACACGACGCTGAGCAGTGAGGCTTTTCGCTTGAACTAGGCGTTGTTGGCACTTGTATTGAGTATGCTATTCACGCCCTGTGGGAAGAAACCTCCACTACTGCGGGCTTGCGGCGTCAAATAGACGATATTGAGGACTTGCGGGGCAGTACGGCTAAATGCGACACCGAATTGATCAGTGGGGACGATATTCGCCATACCATTCGCGTCCACAATGCCTTGGTCGAGGTCGGTGGGGCCATCTAGCGAGTCGCGTGCATTGGAGATCTGCATGGCAGGGGTCTCAAGTCCAAGCGTATACAGCGTGGTTCTTAGGTTACCCGCATGATAAGCCTCGACGGCGAGAATGCCGGCGGCCGCTTCCAAAAACGTCTTGTTCTTCAAAAGCGGTGCGGCGCCTTTGTAAGCGGTGACGCCGACATCTTCAAAAATGAAGGCGCCGAGCAAGAAGCTCTGCTCGTCCGCGTAAGGATCAAAGAACTGCCCCGGGCCGATAACACCAGCGGCCCTCGCGGCGGCGTTGAAGCTGTTCTGAATGTCAATCGCGGGGCGTGCGACCGCGGCTGAGCCTAGCGCTGTCCGTAAGAACTGCACGTGATGCAATTCATCGCGCGCGATTTCGTTAGCGAACTGACCAATGGCTCTGGTCGCGAAGGATACTCTACGCCCGCCAGTGACCTCGCCAGGCGTGCCCCTGCCGGTCGTAAGACTGTCGGGAAGGCCGGTACCGAACACGGCGCGCGAATAGAACTCAGCTTCCAAGTACTCCAGATTCAAAGCGAAGTTCAAGACATTAACGTCGCTTACGGCGCCGGTCGTAGCGTCAGATCCGGCCTGAGCTTGTACCAAGGCTGGCCAAAAGCCGGCCGTGCCGAGCACGCCTAAGCTGCCAAGTCCGAGCCCAGCTTGTCCTAGAAAACGACGTCGTGCATTACGCTTCTCGGCAGCACGCCCCATCAACGGATTTACGGCATCTTGAGATTTCGAGTCATTAGACATGACGATTTCCTTTCAGTGTAGAGGCGCGGCGATCCGCACCGGAGTTCAAAATATTTCATGAATGACGCGCGCTGCTCTTGAGCTGGCGAGCGAAAGGTTAACCCGACTTACGCCAGCAACGATGTGCCACTGATTCTTGAGCGATAAAGATCGGCTGCTTATGGGGGATCTTTAAAAGCCATCAATGCCGATACATGTTCGGCAAACGGCTGACGGTCAGGCTCATAAATTTGTTGTAAGACCTGACTTATCCAATCGCGATGAGAGTGCCACGTGACATCCATATCTTAAGTACGAGCAGGAGCCCGATATGGATGCAATATCTCGGCCAAATCACATTGGCTCATATCTGAGCCGTCACCGGACAAACTCGATAAAGGGCCTGTGAGGGAACTACATCACCGACCGCCAATCTCGCCGATTCATGCCCTGCCTGTGGTTTTGGTCAACGGTGGCAATTACCTGGACAAGCTTGGCACTGCCGTGATTGTGGGCCTAATATGCCGCAAACGGCCACGACGCTGACTCTGGCCTTTCCATAAAGGACAAGTACGTCCTGTAACTTCCCACGCTGACTTAGAGCGCACGCTTAAGGTTGCATGCGACTGCTTAAACATCACGCCTGAGCAGATGCGCCAAGAACTCGAAGCAGGCGGCGATCTTCCCGATGTAGTCTCCGGCGCGCTCATGCCCAAAGCACTACGGCTCACAGCCAAGACATTGGCGCTGATGCGCGATCCGTATCCGCCTGAACTACGCGTTAGAGGCACGACACTACACGGGGTGCCGGTGGTCTTTGAGAGCAAGAATGCAGGCTGAGTGGGTGGGGGAGCAGACAATCATATGCACGCTATCGCGCTATATTATTTCACATACTACGACTTCGGTCGCATTCAAATGTAAGGCCGTTTCCCACAGACTCTCCCTCAGCGGCCAAACGCCATCCACCTAAACTGCCCCGCCCTTGCCCTCAGATTTTGTACGATCCGGCATCTAGCCCGTGTGTCTCGACAAGCATGAGCACATGACCTTTGACATCTGGCACGACCTAGGCCTTTTGTATGGCATAGATGGCCGTGTAATTGCCAGAGAGTGGCTTTGCAGCTTCGGCGAAGACGGTTGCTGGGCCGAAGACTAAAGTAAGTAAGGACGCCAGGCTCAAGACTAAGAAGTGAAGCACAGACAA
>DATACK010000250.1:0-18432 GCA_036259115.1 Gammaproteobacteria bacterium
TTCGGCACCATAAGGCTCCAGCCCATAGCTGATCACAAACGCGGGGTTGCTGGGCCTTAAAACGTCGCAGAAGAGGCCGGCGGTGGTCGCGCCGAAACCGCGGATGCGCCGAAATGTTAAGCACGGCTCGAATACGAACGGCTTGCCTGAACGCCCGGAGTGTAATGCTACGCCTGCCCGAGATCCTCCACGTTCTGCACCTCCATGTGCTCGCGCGCGTGATGACAGAAATCGATTGCGGCGCGACGATCAGCGGCGTGTCGGTCCTGGTCGCGGAGGTACTCCGGCCCGCGACATAACTCTCCACCGGGCCGGTGGGGGTTCAGTCCGTCCCTCAGCCGTAATCGGCTGCAGTTCGATCGCGCCCGCTCGACCGTACTTCTCTCTGGGGCCGGGCGCCTGCGCTATTTTCAGGCTGCCGAAATGCGTGTCGCGACATGCCTGATCGGCGTTTGATCTGCCAACTGGGGCGATAGCGGGTACGGTCAGCCCGCGAGAAAGTTGAAATGCCGCTCAGCCGCATCCGCGCCCTGAATGTGATGGGCGTCATCACTATGCCACGTAGATGCCGGGCTTTCCAAGATCAACCATATGGCGAATAGCACCAGGACACAAGCTCGATTCACCTGGTTCTTAAGCGAGTAATATTGGGGTCGTAGGACTGGCGAGTTCAAGTTACATCCCGGCACGACAGCGCCACGCGCGGTGGTCGCGTAGCGGGCGGCGCTCAAAGACCGTTGCTGAAACTGTAGTCTGATCTTCCGACTACATCAAACGAGTACGGCGACGTGATACGAAATATGAATCCAGCCATGTCTTCCTCTCCGGAGGTCGAAACATAGCTGGCGGAAGGGATTAGGGCTCGAACTGCTAACTTAAAAGAAATTCTTGGCTAAATAAAAGCAAGTATACCTCAAAGACTTAGTTGCCTCGCGACGCCACGGGCAAGATCGCTGTTGACGCCTACTGCTGCTTTTACGGGATGCAATGATCATAACAGCAGGATTATCGCAATGCCACACGCTGAGCAAGGCCGGTATTTCGCTAGCTAGCAACGCAAACGGAAGGAAACACGAGCCGTTTTATCAGGCGGCTTATCCGTCCGTTGAAGTGCAGCCCTATCAGATCAGCATCTGCGGCTCTCACGTCAATCACAGCGCGCTCTTCTCAAGTGAATCGGCCCCGATTGTGCGGCGCCCATAGGTCCATGGCTGGGCCCTTCGGGATGATGCGGTTCGGGTTGATGGCGTCGTGGCTGGTGTAATAATGTCGCTTGATATGGTCGAAGTTTATCGTCTCCGCCACACCGAAGTGCTGATACAGATCGCGCATATAGTTAGCTAAATGCGGATAATCGATGATGCGCCCCAGATTACACTTAAAATGCGAATAGTACACCGGATCGAATCGCACTAACGTGACAAACAACCGCCAGTCTGCCTCGGTGAGTGTTGAGCGCACAAGATAGCGCTGCCGAGCCAGGCATGCATCCAGCTCACCTAGGGTCTCGAACAGGCGATCGAACGCGGCTTCATAGGCTTGCTGCGTGGAGGCGAAACCGCAGCGATACACACCGTTGTTAACGTTAGCATAGACGAGTTGATTGACTTCATCGATCGCATTCCGCAGGTGTTGCGGGTAGTAATCCGTACGCGCCTCCGTGTAATCCTCAAACGCGCTGTTGAACATACGAATGATCTCCGAGGATTCATTGTTGACGATGGTCTTCTGCTCCTTATCCCACAGTACTGGCACCTGCACGATGCCGGTGTAGTCAGGCCGGGCGAGCTTGTAAATCTCGTATAGATAGTGGCGGCCGTTGACTGCATCCTTTGTCGCGCCGGGATACGGCTCAAACGTCCAGCCCTTAGCGCCCATGTGCGGGTGCACGACCGACATTGAAATGACGTCTTCGAGCCGCTTGAGCTTACGCAAGATGACCGTGCGGTGAGACCAAGGGCAGGCATGCGAGACGTAGAGATGATAGCGGCCGGGCTCGGCCTTAAAGTCGCCCTCGCCTGTTGACCCAGGTCGCCCATCCGGCGTGATCCAATTGCGGAATACAGAGTCCTTGCGCACGAATGCACCTTGCTCTCTCTCCGCCTCTAGCCATTCGTCCCTCAGTTCACCATTGACCATCAAACTCATATCTTCTCCCGCGCACCTGGCGTGCTGCCTATTTATAGCGCTTGTATTTCCAAATCATCATTCCCGCGCACGACGCGAACTTTCCTGACATCCTATGAGCCGTTATCAAGGCCCTTACCACTTCTCTGCGAAAGGTCTTAAATCCAGCTCGAAAGTCCAGGCGGATCGCTGCTGAGTGGTCAAATAAAACACCGTGTCCGCGATATGATCGGGGTTCATAAAGAAGTCATCTGGTTTGTCGGGCATCGCCTTGCGGGTGCGCGGCAGGGCGACCACACCGTCGATGATCACATAGGCAACATGAATGCCTTGCGGATCCAAATGCCGGGCCATGGACTGCACGAGGCTGCGCTGAGCCGCCTTGGCTGATGCAAAAGATGTAAAGCCCGCATTGCCCTTAAGCGAGGCCGTTGCGCCTATGATGACGATGCTCGGGTTTTGGAGCTTTTTCATGCCGGGAATCACGCGACGTGCGCACAGCAAACATCCAAGTGCATTGATCCTCCACGCGGCCTCAAAGGCGGCGGGGTCGGTGTGCTCGATGTTGGACCAGTCGCCGGAGCCGGCATTGTAAATCAGCACATTAACAGTACCTAAGTCCCGCTCTATTCCCGCGAATGTTGCGTTTATAGACCGCGCATCAGTCGCATCGCAGGCGTAAGCTCTTGCGTGTTCAAGTTCGGATTCCAAATTCTCGGTAGTGGTGCGGCTACGTGCGAGCAGCGCGACCGCATAGCCCTCCCGCGCAAATCTTCTGGAGAACGCACTTCCATTTCCCGCACCGACACCGACCACTGCACATACAGGTTTTGTCACGATACGCCTCGCTTGCTTTTTACGTTAAGATCGAAGCTTGTGGCATATTTCTATCACGATTCATGCCTGCCGCTACGCTCGATCATGGGGCAATGCCGCAGATTTTGCTCAGATGAAAGCGGCAGCAAGCCCAGCAGCCTTGCTCCCTGATTTTCATTACTGAACGCGCTTGTTTCCCAAGGTGTTAGACCGAGGCGTTCTCGGGGTCATGACCGCACGGGGAATCACAGTATGCAAAGCGCCTAATTTATTAAGCAAACCAGCGCCGGGTGAATGAGGTTTTCCATTATCCCGTGCGTTACAATCTTTAGCAGCACGATTTCTCAACTGATTTCGTACAGAGGAGATCCATGGTCTCGCAAACCAGCACAGCACAGCGGCTTATCGTCGTCGCAAATCGCCTGCCTTTTACACTTAAACGTCTGGATGATCAATGGCAAGCAGAGCGCAGCACCGGGGGCCTAGCGACGGCGATGGAACCGCTGTTGGCAAGATCAAATGGCATTTGGATCGGCTGGTCAGGCGACAGCACCGATTCTGACGACCCTAAGCGACAGAGGCTGCTCGATCACTGGGCCGAACACGAGGGCTGCTTCGCCGTTGACTTGCCCCCAGATATAGCCTACGGCTTCTACGAAGGGTACTCGAATCAGACGCTGTGGCCGCTCTTTCACCATTTTCCCCCACTGCTCAATTTTAACCCGGAGTATTGGGAGGCCTATGTCGAGGCGAACCGTCGTTACCGGGACTTGATCCTTAAACACCTACAATCCAACAATCTCGTTTGGATTCACGATTACCAGCTGATGCTACTGCCCTGGATGCTGCGCCAAGCGGCGCCTGAGGCGCGCATTGGTTTCTTTCTTCACACGCCGTTTCCCTCCTCGGCCATCTTCCGCCTGCTGCCGCGCCGTGAAGAGCTCCTGCAAGGGCTGCTCGGCGCTGATTACGCCGCGTTTCACACGTATAGCTATCTGCAGAACTTTCGCAACTCCGTGCTTCGCGTCCTCGGTCTTGACAGCCAGATGGATCGCGTTCAGTTCGGCGATCGCGCGGTGCGGCTCGACGCATTGCCGATCGGCATCGCCCCTGAACAGTTTGATAATCTCTTGCAAAAGGACCATGAGGCCAAAAGCCACTTGGCGAATTTGCGACAGCGCTTCGCGGATCGCCGCATCCTGCTCGGCTGTGACCGCCTCGATTATACAAAGGGCATTCCCGAACGCTTGCGCACGTTTGGACGACTACTCCGCCAGGTTCCGAAGTTGCGCGGGCGAGTGGTGCTCATCCAAGTCGCCGTACCTTCGCGCGAGGTCATCCCAATGTACAAGGAGCTGCGACACGAGGTCGATGAACTGGTCGGGAAGATCAACGGTGAGTTCAGCACGCCCGACTGGTCGCCCATTGTCTACATTCGCCGAAATATCCCGCGCCCGGAACTGGCGGCGCTCTATGCGGCGGCAGATCTCGCTTGGGTTACGCCGCTGTGCGACGGCTTAAATCTCGTCGCCAAAGAGTATATCGCCTGCCAGAAGGAAGGCGCGGGTGTGCTGGTCTTAAGCGAGTTTGCCGGGGCAGCCGCCGAGATGGGTGAGGCCTTTCTGGTCAACCCCTACGATGAGGAACGCACGGCGGAGACTATAGAACGCGCGCTCTTGTTGCCCATGGAGGAGCGGCGTGAACGGATATCAGCGCTCTACAAGCGTGTAGTTCGTAATGACGTTTTCAAGTGGGGGGAGCGCTTCCTCGCAAGCTTAAGCGAAGCCTCCGCAGTACGCGTGGAACACCAGTCGGCGAAACCTCCAGAGTTATCCGTCTCTGACGTGGTGACCGCATTTCAGCGGGCGCAGAACAGGCTCTTACTGCTCGACTACGATGGGACTCTGGTCTCCTATGCCAAACGGCCGCGTGACGCCGCGCCTATCCCAGACTTGCTCCCGTTGCTGGGGCGCCTCACAGCTAATCCGGCAAATACAGTTGTAATTATCTCCGGCAGATCGCGTTCCGATGTCGAAGGCTGGTTAGGCCAGGTGCAGGGCCTGTGGTTAGCGGCTGAGCACGGGGCGGTAATGCGCTCACCCAAGACGATGATCTGGGAGCATTCGCGCAGTGATTACTCCGAAGAATGGAAGGAGCGCGTGCTCGCCGTGCTCGAACATTTTTGTGACCGCACGCCGGGCAGCTTAGTCGAGGAGAAAGAATTCTCTTTGGTCTGGCACTATCGCATGGCGGACCCGGTCTTCGGCGAGTGGCTGGCGAACGAGCTGGTGGCCACACTTGACCAGCTCTTAGCAGAGACAGAGTTACGTGCTTCCCACGGACAAAAGATCGTCGAGGTCAAACCGGTCTGGGCTAACAAGGGCGAGGTGGTGATACGTCTCGCGGATGTCTCGCCCAAGCCCGACTTCTGCCTCGCGGCCGGTGACGATCGCACAGACGAAGACCTCTTCGCGCGCCTGCCCGAAGATGCATGGACAATTCACATCGGAGATAAACAATCGCGAGCGCGGTTCTGCCTAGCCAACTCGGAGGAAATGCGCCAGCTTCTGAACCAACTCGCCGAGGTTGACGAGAGCGATGACAGGACGGCGGTTCATGCGGGTGAGTAGGGAATATGTATCGGCAACGGTTATCGCTGTCATTAGGAGGGGACGCTTTACGCGTCTCGTTACTTACAGTTTTTCATTCCACGTGCTGGTGGATTCATTTCAGAATCAAATCCGCGGCCTGCAGATTGTTCTTGTCTTGCAAGATCATGTGGCTATTTCCAAAGATTCCAAGATCCGGAAGATACGTCATGGCCGCATCGCCCCTGCGTCGTTAATTGCCTGTACATATTGCTCGCAACCGGCGAACGCTTGAGTCTAAAAATCCGATTGCTCGATAAAATCCCCGAGCACGATCAGTTTCAGGATGCGTGCAAGCGTTTAGATCTGCCCTGGCGTCAGCGCTGGACATTGTCCTTCTATCGAGACTATGCGCTTAATACTTGCAGGATTGATTAGTGCGGTCTGTTGAGAATAGAAGTCCGATTCGGAATGGCCTAGCTACACGACACCTTTTTCATCTTCCGTAAGTGTCGCAAGGGCTTTCCAATTAGGATTCGGTACTGAGAGGTCATACTGAAACTCTACGTTTTGATCCGGCACGCTTTGTTTAAGAAGCTCCGTACCTGCGTTAGTCAGGAATTGCTGTCCGGGACACGCTTCACCATGCGTGGGCCCAAAGCGGAAAAAATGGCCCAGGCCAGCTGGCCGGGGCGTAGGAGCATGGTGGGAAGCGCGCTAGAGAGCTGTACTCCCAACTTCACCTCGTTGATAGTGCTAGGATTGAAGCCCGAGCGGACACGTTACACCTAATCCGGCACGTAAACAGCATGTCCTTTGCGGACGAAGTACTCGTCCCAGCCTATGCACCCATCTGGCGTGGTCTCATAGGTCTTGCCGGATAACGTTCCCCATGTAGCAGCACTACCGGCACATAATAGCCGTGAGCTTGGGACACCATGTATTCCACGTACATCTAGTTAACTGCGATATCGCCCGCCCTGTCGCTCGCACTGAAAAATTGAACTAAGAAGCGGATTGCCAAGGGGCCAAGGCCGCATCTGTATATACTATCTCGCCGCCGACGAAGAAGCTGCCCTGCTCCTTAAGCACCAACGGCCCCTTGAGGGCTTTGCTATCATCTGCCGCAACCGTAAGCCGCCGCTGCGAGCGAGAGTGCCGAAATTGCCGCAGCCAGAGCAGACTGCGTTGCCAGCCTTATGGATCGATGCGTTTCATACTGCACCTCCGCTTCTATCAAAAAAATCCTCACAGTGATATGTCGCATGCACCCGGAGCTGTCAAACCCCAACTTACCCACGCCAACGCCTCAGCCAACTGAGGCATTACGGGGACGGATCAGACGATCTGTGACCGGAATTATTGTTTTACGTGCGGTTTAGCGCCTTCCGCGATCAGGACAAATTGGTTGAAATCTGGCTATAGATTCGCGAATTTTTGCTTCTGCAATACACAATGCACTAGTAGGTCAAGAGAGCTAAACTGAAGCGAGAGATAGAACTACCAGTCTGAAGAGCAAAAAGCGGGGAGCGAGTACAGATTGTTAGTGATGAGAAAGTCATTCCTTGGCCCTGGGGAGAAGATACGCCGGCCCTGACCAGCGTCACTACACCCTGGCGGGGATTTCAATTGGAGCATCATTGCAGTCACGGGACTCCCCCATGCATAGATCATGCTTTGTGGCCCGCGATGCAAGTTGCGCTCACTACTAGTGGGTGCGGTACGAGCAGTTACCGAACTAGCTTGCGCAAACACGCCTACCTCATTCGGTCCGGCAGCATCTTTATATATCCTACTGGCTATAAGATGATGCGCGTCCAGCCGTCTGGCGCAATCGAAGCTATCCTAGTACAGCTTAATGGTCCACTAGCTAGCCACTTGCTACCCGGACGCGATAGGTTCGATACTTATACGGTATCACCTCAACATAATATTGGCCAAGAACACGTCGCAGCGTTCTTTGCCCAATGCGGGACGAGATTGAAGCCGGCTGTGCGGCAGGCGGGCTTTATGCTGAATCGCTGTCATTGGCGTTAGCCAGTTACATTGCAAGCCGGTTTGCCGTACAAGCCTCTGATGTAAGGCGTCATAATGGACGACTTTCTAAGCACCAAGTCCAGCGCTTAGTCGAGTTCATTCAGAGCCGGATCGGGAGTGAATTGAGCTTGACAGAACTAGCCTCCGTGACTATTGAGTCCGCATCACTTCGCACGGCCATTCAAGAATACGTTTGGGGTATCGCCACATCAGTATGTGATGTAGAAGCGGGTGCCGCAGGCAAAGCGGCTACTCGTGCCGCGAAAAAGCTCGATAAGCAAGATCGCTTTGTCGCTCGGATTCGCAAATCAGAGTTACTTCACCTACATCTTCCACAGAGTAATAGGAGCTACACCTAAGCGATACCAGCGAGAATATTGAACGCGATCCAGCGACAGAAGCTACTTGAACACTTTAGAAAATTGCTAGATGCGTAGGCTGTCGCATTGCATATAGTATGAAAACTAGAGACTCCCTTTATCGGGCAAGCTACACGCGCGGCTGCTCTCAAACGGATCTGACATGGCCGTTGTTCTCCTAAAATGATTGGGTTAGTACCTGCCGCCCGAATCTGGACGTATGGGGCATTTTATCCGTAGGTATCCGGGTGATCTGCCACGCGCTCTCGCCGGGTCTCGGATTGTTGCGGACATCTTTTGAAGAGTGAGTTGGCCTCGCCGATTATTGTCAACTTCTCAGCCTTTATCGTCGATACAGAAGCTCATGGCACGTCGAACGTACAGTACAAGAAGTAGATGGCGGAGCTCAGCCGGTAAACGTGCGCCACATAGAGCCTATATTTCAACATACCACCACGTTTGCCGTGGACGTATACCGCGCTCGGTCGAGCGGATGATTGAACTAAAGCCTTTTTCCAACGAGCGTAGGTATCTTGTCTGTGCGAGTTTCCAGCTTCACGATCGTGATGAGGCGAACGCTCCCTTCGGTATGAAGCACCTCATGCACGCGCTGGATGACTTTGAGAACTTCCGCGACCTCTCCTTCCACATTGGTACCCGATGCATGAAGTTCGACCTTCAGTCCTGATTCGCAGAGCAGCTCATAGGCACGCTTGACCTCCCGGCGAACGGAGACACCCGCACCGATAGGAATGACCTGGATTTCTGCGGTGGCTTTCATGATAAAGGTGAGAACATCCGCGCTGATGGAATAAAAGGCTAGCCCGATCACTTGCTGTATACAAGTACATCCGCTCTCTAAGCGAGAGCCTTTATCCTAGCACTGTAGAAGCCAAGCAGATGCTGGAGTCGACCGATTTTCGCTTAATTACTTGCTTCGAAGCTGTCTGAGTCATTTACTATATCTCTCCACCGGCTCAGACTCCGAATACCCAAATATGTTGCTGATGACTACGAAAGCGTGCATTAGGCACTCAGCAAGCGTTATTAAGAGATCTCCCAGTCCATCAATCTCTAGCTCATTGAGTAGTGCTTCTATTCTTGATCTATAAGAGTTTAGCACCAGTCCTTCTTCAAGAGACCGCACTGACGCATGAAGCGTGCTACTGGTTAAGGCATAAACTGTATCATATCAATTCTCAAGGTCTGCTTTCTGACACAGTCAAGAACACTTACTTTCAGCAACTTTTTACGGCTGATCTTTGCGGCTAGTCTCTTCGCAAGCCCCTTAGCCATAGCCAGATCTGCATCATATATCCCGTTCCTCCCTTTGTATCCAATGAGCTAGTTGATCGCGCTTAGCTGTTTGTGCTCTTTAGCCTTACCGTGTAGGCAAAGGAATGATCTCTTGAAGTAGCAAGTAGCGGAAACAACGGCTCCAATGTGCACTGAATGAGCGTCTTTACTTGTTGTTTCATTCCTCGCTGCGCACCAGTAGGCAGCCTGGTAAGTCGGCAGCACTCTTGAGAAGAATGGCAAACAGAATTTCCACCAGATCCTCATTATGGATATCAAGCTTGTACTGTAGGTTTTGGCTATATGGATTAAGCTCCAGGCATACTTGTAAATACTCGCTGTACGCTGAGTTAAATGCTACCGAGACACCTTCCATGTCTTCTGCCAGGAACCCAGCATCTCCAAATCTGCTCAATATTTTTTCTCCGCATTGTACTTGCCCTGCTAGATATTGAAGTAAAAGCGCGTCAGCAGATGCTTTCCGCTGGCCACGCTACAACCTTGATCCGGTGATACTCTCCTGTCCACAGATCAGTTCGCGACTAGCAAAGCGTAAACATATGAAGACTCTACTTAGCCGTTCACGGATAAGCGTTGCGCAGCACGCACGAATGGCCGTGAAGGAGGCCTATCAACCGTGCTGATTGTCGCTTGGTATAAGTGCGGATTATTGTTGACCGAGGATGATGGCCAAACGCCGGCGTGGGTGTCGGTTATTTGTTATCAGAATTGAATAGATCGCCGACTCGCGCATCCGTCCGATGGACGCATGGACAATTCACGTCGAAGATAAACAGTCCAGCGCGAGGCTTACCTTGCCAATCCGGAGCAAATGCGCCAGCCTCTAAACCAATTCGCCAAGTGTGGTGAAGGTGAGAGCACACAGGTTTAGTGAACTGTGGTTCGCTCAATAGCAATCCTAAACCTGCAAGCAATTCAACCTGGTACGTTTCAGTCCACTGCCGCGAAAACGTCGAGCTAGTCGTTTCGCGACAGCGCTATGATCATGCGCGTGGTCAGATACAAACGCGGCGCGAGACTACTCACCTTCGCGAACTCCTGCGGCGAATGTAGGCCGCCGCCGACAATACCCAACGTCTCCAGCACGGCGGGTCTTGTGCCATCAGCCTGGTAGGCGTAGCCTGCATCTGTGCCAAAGCGCATGGTTATCGGGTCAAGTTCGCGTCCGATGTCCTGATAGATCTTTCGGGCAAGCGCGGCCAATTTCAGCGATGCGCTATTTCTCAGCAGAGGTGGACGGCTGCGCGCGATGCTGACCTCGACCTTGGTATTGGGGATTAGATGATCTTGAACGATGCGCCGCGCATCCCGCAGCACGCGCTTGGTCTCCGTCAGATCCGTATAACGCATATCCGCTTCGGCGGTGGCGAGCGCCGGGATAATGTTGGTCTTATTGCCTGCCCTAACGATCGTCCAGTTTACCGTCGTCCCCTTGTCAGGATCACCAAGCTGGTTTAACTGAAGCAACTGATGAGCGATTTCGATGGCCGCATTGCGGCCCTCTTCCGGTGCTTGGCCTGCATGCGACGCGCGGCCTATGACTTTCAACATCAACTGGGTAATTCCGTTCGTTTGGACGGTGACGCCTTGCCGGTCGGGCGGCTCGTAAGAGAGTACATAATCGCTGCGCGATGCAAGTTTTTTGATCAAATCGCGCGAGCCGAACGAGCCAGTTTCTTCATCGGGATTGAAGAGCACGGTCAACTTGCCATAACCATCAAAGTTTAAGTCTTCGAGCATTTGAATGGCATGCAGGATGATCACCGCTCCCCCCTTGGCATCGGCTACGCCCGGGCCGTAGACCCGATCACCCTGCATGTGAAACGGCCGCCGTTTTGCTTCACCGGGTGGGAACACGGTGTCGTAATGAATCATCAATAGGATCCTTTTATCACCCGTGCCGGGAAAGGTGCCGATGATATTGTCACCCACTGAAGGTGACGCGGATATCGCCTTCACCGCCGCCCCCAAGTATTTTAGTTGCTCGACCAGTAGAGCCTCGATGTGGGTGAGACCCTGCTTGTAGCCTGTCCCGCTGTCCACGTTGACGAGCGCCTTCCAGGTCTTCATGGCGGCAGGCTGCTCGGCTTTAGCGAGCTTCAAGATATCGTAGCTCGTCGTACGAGCGTCTGCGGCGATATTGGCCAAGCCACACAGCGCGAGCATGCCCGCTATCGTCTTAACCATCACAGGTGATCTTTCCAAGGCGATGGTTGTCTTGCTGCTGACATCATTAGCTCAGCGGTGGTCGGAATACCCCGTTCGCTCTCGTTCTTCGCTGATCAACGGATGACGCGTATGAGGTGCGGAACCAAGACCAACACGCCGGTGATAGCGGCTCCAAGCGCGGTAATTAGCACGGCCCCTGCCGCCATATCCTTTGCCTGGCCTATGACAGGATGGAATTCTTTGCTCGCGGCGTCAGCCAGATACTCAAACGCCGTGTTCAACGTTTCCGCCATCCAAACAGCGGCGCACGCAAGCACGATCAGGCACCACTCAAGGCGCGTGATTCCGAGGGCAAGGCCTATCATGATGACGGCCACCGTTGCCACCGTATGAATCCATGCATTGTGCTGCGAGCGAAGCATAAGAAGAACGCCCCTGCCGGCGCACTTTATGCTCGCGATCCGCTCCATTACAGAAAACGGACGGTTCATACGCCTGTCCACCTGAATAATCATCGAGTCGATATCGGCAAGTGTGTTTCAGCGTTAACTTTTGTGTCAACGGCTGGCTTAACTTGTGTCTGGATTGCAGCGACTGATGCTTGATAAGTTATACATAGGTTAGTGCATAGCGTCGAAACGCGATAGCCTCGCCGTTCATTGCCTATCATCAGACCGGCTTGGCCACCATGAGATAGAACACTACCACGAGCGCTAGAAAAGCCGGTATGCCGAGCAGAATCCACACACGAAAATAGCGCCAATACCTGCGCGGCAATTCGGTGCCAGCTTCAACCGCGCACCCGGCCATTTTCCGCATGCGGATCTGCATCCACACCACAGGAATCCAGCATGCCCCTGCGAGCAGGTATAAGGCCGTTGACCATACTATCCAACGGCTCACGAGCGGATAACCGGCGAGGGCCGCAAGATAAAACCCGCTGACGGGTTGGAAAACGGCCGACGTCGCAGTGAACAACCAGTCCGCGATGACTACATACTTGGCCACAGTAAACACGACGCGCGGATCGCGACTGAGGCTTGCGAAAAACATATAGAAGGCTGTGCCGATGCCGGTTCCGAAGAGAAGGGTGGATGAGAGCACATGCAGCCATTTGACCGTGACGTAATCCACTAGCACCTTTCCAGTTCATAGAGTATCCAGATGGCAGCAAGAATCGGCAGGTTCTTGAGAATTGGCCCAAAGGGATGCAGCCAGAACTCAGGGATTCTCAAGCTGATGATGCCCATGTATAAAAAGATCACCGCCACCTGGGCGATCCATAGCAGTCGCCGCCGCTTACATACGAGGATTGCAATGCCAAGTGCAAGGTCCAACAACGCCGCGCCATAGAGCGCGAGTGTGGCCAGCCATCCGGTTAGACCTACGTGCGCAAGCAGCGCATAACTCTGCTCAATGGGATAGAGGCCCAAAGACATGATGCCCGTGAAGATCCAGACCAAAGCGATCGACAGACGCAGCAGCGGTAACAGCCATCCCAGCTGCGCCGCTATGCGCACGCCATCCGCCTCACCTGGCGTGATAAACGCAGTGACAGGTCTTGGCGCATGGCCGAGCAACTGCCGGGTGGTATCGGCGTCCGCCGTGCTGCCGCGCCTTAGCATCTGCAGTGTTTCTCTGTCTAGCAGCCCTCCTGGTAAGACTGCACCGATCCACGCCGCGATGTTCATTACGATTGCAGGCATAGGTACGAAAATGCCGTTTCCCAATCTCATGGTCTGTCGTAAAGTTGCCAAAAAGCTGTGCAGTGTGATCGGCTTCGGTCCTACTAGAGGAATACGGCATTTGCGATACAAGTCCTCGTCGACAAGCCTCAACAGGGACGGTACCAGATCATCGATATGGATCGGCTGTACCAGCTGGTCGCCTCGACCCGGCAGCGGAACAAGCGGTAAGCTCGCAAGCAACGTGAATAACTTGGCACTCGTCCCATCCTGCCCGTAGACCAGCGACGGCTGCACGACCACAGCAGAATCGCACAGCGCAAGCAGGACCTCGTCGGCTTGCCTTTTGCTCTTGTGATAGCGGCTTGCCGCATTGGCGTCCGCACCTAATGCCGAAATTTGAATTACCTTGATATTGGCGATAGCGCATGCGGAAAAAAGCGCACAAGGCGCGCGCATGTGGATGGCTTCGAAGGTTTGCTGCCCGCGCTCTCGTAAGATGCCAACGGCATTGATGACGGTGTCCACGCCCGCTAAGCGCGGCAGCCAATCAGAAGCCTCGAAGTCAAGCGTGAAATCCGCTTCCACATAGCGGCATTCCGCATGAAGCGCAGATGCTGCTTTGCGATTGCGTACTGCGCAAATGACCTCGTGTCCGGCGCCCGCCAACGCGTGCGCCAGATGACGACCAATGAAACCGGTGGCGCCGGTGAGTAATACGTTCAACGCAGCTTTTGATGTAGACCAGGAGTAGAAGTTTACATGAACTTGATTGTGTTGCTATCTCGAACCAAGCGGCTGGTGTTGTAATAAGGTGTCAGTGCGTAAGACTCTCGCTAATGCAGATGCTCGGTCGTATGCCGCTCGCGTGAGTGTTTTCGTACGAGTGGGTGTGTAATACTCTGAAAATAGCGCGCCTCGATATGGTCGAATCTCCACAAGGCGAATGAGGGGCCCCAGGCCCTTACAAAGATACTAACGATTGCATAGCCGAGCACGCCGAAATCCAAGTCGCCGATGAAGTCGAAGAACCCGCCGTGCAGAGCTAGCATGGTCCTGAACACCTGGAGCAGATCGAACGTGCCGATGACCGAGGCGACTGCGATGGACAAGCCGGTGGCGACGATGTTGTAGAAGAGCTTGCGCAACGGATTCAAGAAAGCTACTTGTAAGCCTTCATCAACACGCTCGTCTGGATATAGATCAAGTTGTCCATTACCGCTACATCGTTCAAAGTGCTGTCGTTTAGGCTAAGGAGCACCGTTCCATATTCGATTTGCACTCGCGCGACCACCGGCCCCTCAAACGCCACGCCCACAAACGACAGCCCATTGTTGGAGGCGGGAACTCGATACCTTCAGCAATTTGCCATTCTTATCAAAGTACGTGAACGAGGATTCTATTTTATCCACGTCGGTGTAAACCGCGCCGAATCGTCGCACTACCGCCTGCTGTTTTGTGCCTGGCACAAAGAAGGTCAAGTCAATAATGTGACTTCCGATGGGAGAGAATAACCGCTTGTGCTGAAGGTCTTGAAGATCGCGCTGTAGTAGGACTGATGTGACCGAACCGTACCGGCGCCTGAGCGGGATTAACTTTGTCTGCGCTAGTCTGGACCCGGTTCCGGGGGTCGATAGGAATGCCCCGCGGGCACGTGGCGCGTTTGGGGGCGTTGGAATAGTCCGATAGGAGAAATTGGGCGCGGCAAACTGATCGGGCACCGTATCCTAGTTGAGTTCCTTATAGCACGTGAGTCGCGATCCGGGACGGTGCGATAGCTCCATTATCTGCCAGTACCGATTTGGAAAGCGGACAGGTCGTCTGCGCTATAGAACCCGAACGGAATATTGTGATTGTTCGCAATCTTGATTATTCCACAATGCACCCGGAACCAGAGGACGTGTTACTCCTCGTCGAGGGCGCAGGCCCCACAATGAGTATGACCGCGGCATTAAAGTGTCGCTTTGCGCGCGGTTCAACATTCCCGAAGTCTGGCTTATCAACATCGAACGCCAGTGCATCGAGGTATACCGGCAGCCTGATCTGGACCAAGGGCATTACAAGCGCATGCTTGAGGGAGCCACCGGTACACTTGCCCTCAAAACACATCAGAACTGAGCGTCGAGATATCCGCATTGCGGCCGACGCGCTGACTGAGCTTACACCTACACTCAACGCTCTCGCCTTTCTCTATTTCTCGCCCCTTGTTTTCGAACTAGGCGTTCAGTCATTTAATGTTACTACCCGCTCAAGCGGGCGTCACACACTCGCGCCGCTTAGCCCCTAGAGCGCTTTTATTGCATAACGCAGCCACAGTGAGGTATAGCCTGAATGAAGGCCAACGGCGGAATCTGGAGATCTCTGTGGTTCTAAGAATACTGCCCCGAATTTCATACATTCTATCCGGCCTATCCGCCGCCATGACGACACGCCACATTAGATAGAAAAATGCTAAGATTATAGATCAGCCGATTAGTGCAAAGCCATCTTCCGGATCACCAACAGCTATAGTCTTGCTCTTCGCGGCGTGCTCGCCTGCGCGCCGTATGAAAAAAATCGCCGGAAATACTTGATAAGCGGTCTTTCAGCTAGCCTCCCGATTCCTTCAGAAAACGCTGGGCTTGTTCTTCGCCGTAAGCCATCATGGCCTGGATGAAGTCTGGGTCTCGATTAAGTTTCGATCCAACATCCAGCTCCCGCAACATCTGGATCCACTTGATCCCGATAGGTTTAGGCTTAGTCCCCGAAAGCACTCCCGCCTTAACCCACTCGTTGATCTTTTCTATGAAATAGATCTCCTGATACAAAGACAGATTCCCTGCCAGCTCATTACGCCTGTCTGTTATCTTCGGCACTGATGTTGGCTCGGCTTTACACTTCTGCGGATTTATCGCGATCACCCATATCTCATCAGGTTTCGCATCGGGAAGCTCACGCACGGGCGGGTTCTGGGAAAACAAGCCGTCCCAATACACACCCCCGTTGACATGGGCGGCCCTGAACAAAGTCGGAATCGCGGCTGAAGCAAGGATCATGTCGACGGTGATCTTATCTCTGCGGCTACTAAATGCCTTGAATTCACCGCTTAAAACATTGGCGGCACCAATGAGAAGCAGTGGGCTTGACGGTTTTACAAGGCTGTTGAGCTCTTCGAAATCGACGTGCTTTTCCAGCAGGCTCCTAAACAGATCCAGTCCCCAAGAAGGCAAGAAATAGGGGCTGATGACCGGCGCGCCACCGATATGGGCGTAGAAACGATTGGTTTGTAAGAGCCAATCGTTGATGAATTTGTCCCATGGCGTGTTAGTAGAATTGTCTTTCCAAAAAGAATCCAACAGCGCCACAGCCTCGTTGGTGTCGTTCATCAATAATCCATACCAAACCAGCAACGCACAGATCGAACCACCAGAAGTGCCGCTCAAGGCTACGATCTCGTAGCCGTCGCTTTCTTTCAGTAACCTCTTCAACACCCCCGCCGTAAACGCGGTGTGACTTCCGCCACCTTGGCACGCGATTGCAACTTTTTTATCGCTAGGTTTGGCCATGTATCCTCCCTTTTTCATTTACGAGGGTAATGCCGCCGTGTCTCACGCATATTAAAGCAGACCTATGGCGTCGATTAGACGTACATCTACGCTCAGTTCGGAGGAGCCAATGCTTGCGCCTTGATCATCAACTCCAACTCGGCCAGATCACAGAAGATTTTTCCTTCGTGAACGCGGTCAACCCGACTGCTCTAACTGCTGCACAAGCGCCCACATGCTGGCTTCAGGCAAATCGCCAGCTTTACCGGTTGAGGCCAAGTTCTCAAAGGCTCTAAAACAGTCGTTAAACCATTATTCAAAGCAATTTGATGACGTGGTGTCTTCGACTTTCTTCTTGATCTTGCTTGAGGGCAAGCTTTGTTGACAAGTGCACCGTTTTCGTCTGCCATGAACCTTGAGGCCCGAGATTTCGGTGTTTTTGTCTCATTCGCTCTTTCTTTTGATCAGTGAGATATAGGTCGATTGCCATGAACGGGTCTTGCTGCAAAATGGTACGGGACGTTTTCAGCATCATGGCCGGATTAAAGCTACAGACCCTGGCCTTCCGGATGTTTAGGATTAAACAGCGCTCGTAAAAAATGCGTCTGCCAGCGCCGTGATTAGCACCAACGCGATGCCAGGCGGGCTTGGCCCCAAGCCCTGGGAGTTCAACAAGATGCCTCCGCGCCGCGTATTTTTTAGGTATGTCGGTTCTGATTGGTATAGCCATCTCACCGCGTGTAGAGGAACGGACGCAGCCAAAATCCGGCTCGCCCGTTAATGCGGCAACCGATGCGCTAGCCATGATCAGCTGCCGGACCTAAGTACTCCTACATCGCGCTGTAGCTCTGTGTTATACAAGTAATCTTTCATCCAGCGTCTTCGCCGACATACAACTCTGGAGGGCAGGCATGCGCGCGTTGGCTGTGTGGCGCCTAGTGCGGCTATTATCGCTGAGCATCGCGGCAGTTGCTCCGTCACTGACTGATGCCGCGCCGGCGCTTGAAACCTACAACATCGACATCAACCAGATCTCGGTTTCCGGTTTATCATCCGGCGGCTACATGGCTGTGCAGATGCACGTCGCCTATTCCGCTTCAATTATGGGGGTGGGCGTGCTAGCCGCGGGGCCTTATTTATGCGCGGAGGGTAATGTCTTATACGCGACCACTCGGTGCCTGAACGTCGAGACGGCCTTTTTGCCGCCCGCCGTGTATTTTCACGACTTGACGTTGGCCGAAGCCGCCGCAGATCGCATCGACCCCACTTCGCATATGGCCGGGGATCGGGTATGGCTATTTACGGGTGGTGCAGATGATGTCGTGTTGAACCCTGTGGTAGACGACCTGGATGCGTATTACCAGTTCTTTACCAGCCCGACGGATATTGTGTATCTGCGGGACACGGTACCCAGTGCGCAACATGCCATGATCACAGATGACTATGGCAAGCCTTGCGGCTTCAAAGGCGACGCCTATATCAATGATTGCGATTTCGATGCCGCGGGTGCGCTATTGAGGCATATCTATGGCTCACTAAAGCCTCCTGTTGCAGCGCCAAACGACAATTTGAAATCCTTCGATCAGTCGACGTATTCAGGCACTTCTAGCCTGGGCGGTGAAGGTTATATCTATGTCCCTACCGGTTGCGAGAACAAGCATCCCGCATGCAAGCTGCACGTCGTGTTCCATGGCTGTAAGCAGAATAAGGATCAAATCGGCGCTGAGTACGCGCGCTACGTCGGCTACAACGAATGGGCTGAGGCTAATGACATCTTGGTGCTCTATCCGCAGACGGGTAAGGACGCCAT
>DATACK010000251.1:0-1540 GCA_036259115.1 Gammaproteobacteria bacterium
CTAAGCAGGTCATATGAGAATGGGCGATGATTTAAGCTGTCGCTCGTGGTTGAGGCGGGCGACAGCATCAGGGATGGCGCGGGCGAGAGTGTCGGCATCGGCGAAGGTACGATTAGCGAGATAATGCTGCTTGAGGTCGCGCCAGCATCGTTCAATGTCATTCAGCTCGGGGGCGTATTTCGGCAGCCATTCGAGGGTGAGCCAGGGGCGCTGGCCGAGGGCACGGGTGGTCAGCTTGCTGCGGTGGATCGGTCCGTTGTCGAGAACCGCGACCAGGGGCCGGGCGCGTTCGGCGGTGCCGTATGCGGCGCCAAGTTGGTCGAGCAGAGCGATGAAGTCGGTGGAGCGCTTGGTCGCGCTGGTGTGCACGAGAAGGCATCGGCGGACCGGATCAAAGGCGCCGAGCATGGCCCGCTTTTTCGCCTGGCCGGGTGCTTGGATGCGCAACTCGGTGCCGCGCCCGGCCCAGCAACGCGCCAGATAGGGATGCGTGAGCGCTTCAGATTCGTCGAGGAACACCAGATTGATCGCCCCTGCTGCCGCCTGGGTTTTCAGGTCGGCAAGGCGCTTGCGGCTCGCTGCGACCGCCGCTGCGTCCTGGCGCCCTTTGAGGGTATGGCGCGGCCGCCGCCAGGCAAACCCCTTTGGCGCATTTGGTGCGCCAGCCACCGCGGCGAGATCGCCGGCCCGCCGCGCCGGGCAATCTCGGCACACAGGCGCCCCAGCGTCCAGCCACCATCGTGGCGCGTATCTTCGTTCAGGATTGCCGCGGCGATCGCCCCGGCATGCGGCCCGATCGCGGCCTGCCGTCCCGGCCTCTGGCGCCGCCGCAGCCCCGACACTCCGCCATGCACGAAGTAACCCCGCCAGTTACGCACCGTGCTAATGTGCACCCCGAGAACCGTGGCGATCTCCCCGGCGCGCCGCCCTTCCAGCGTCAGCACGATCGCCCGCGCCCGGTCCGCCTCGCCGCGATGCTCTGATTTCGACAGGTCGCGCAATGCGGCCTGCTCCGCAGCATCAGCTGTGAGCTTCGATTTTCCCGGCATGCCTGGCCTCCACAGCCCTCATCCCAGGAAAACAATCCATTCCCATCGCCCATTCTCGGGCGGTCTGCTTAGGACTGCCACAACAGGAAGTAGGGCGATACCTAAAGCAGCTCCACGAGCTCGGCTTAGCCGAAGGCAAATTTGTAGCCAGCGCAGAGTATGAAGGATATGCAGATGTTCTAGTCAGGATTAGAGCGCGAGGAGCGGAAGCCGTAGAAAATCCAGAAAAGAGGCCATCCGATGTCAAAATTGAGCAAAGCATAACTGTCCAAGTTGGAAATCACAATCAACAGACCGTCACGCTTGACATCGATAAGCTCAATGCAGCTATAAATCATTCGGCTGCCACCATAGAAGAAAAAGGTGACGCGAAAAATCTATTGAAGCGGCTTTCGGAAAACAAACTGCTGATGAGCGTCCTTGCTTTGGCGCTCCCTACGGCGTGTCTGCAAACCCGTTATAGCCAGAGTTTGATCATGCCGATGGTGACC
>DATACK010000252.1:0-2076 GCA_036259115.1 Gammaproteobacteria bacterium
GGGGACAGGTCTGGCTCAGGCGACACTCGCGATGTCAGTCACCTCAGCCCAGACCTGAAAGGCTCGAGCACGGGCACGGCGATGATCAGAGGCGGTGGTGTTGGCAGGACGGCGGAAGAGATTGGCAATCTGATCGTGAGCTGAGAGGAAGCGCTGGGCCTGCCCGGCTGACTTGAAGCGCTTCATGATGCGCTCCCGTCGTCGGGTTGGCTGATGGCTGTTTTCCGCCCTATTGTTCAAGCCCTTATGCTGCCGGTGTTCGACACCCGGCATGATCTCTCGTTTGGCCGCGCCGTAGCTGGCCAGTTTGTCCGTGATCATTACGCGGGGTGCCATGCCCTGCTTCTTGAGCAGCTTTCGTAACAGCCGCTTGGCGGCCTTTGCGTTACGGCGGCTCTGAACCAGGATATCGAGCACAATCCCATGCTGGTCGACCGCGCGCCAAAGCCAATGCTTCTTGCCGGCGATGCTGATCGCAACCTCATCAAGATGCCATTTGTCTCCGGATGCGGGTAAACGCCGGCGAATCTGATTGGCAAAGCTCTGGCCAAACTTCATCGCCCATTGCCGCACCGTCTCATGACTAACCAGGATACCGCGGGCTGCGAGCATCTCCTCGACCATGCGCAGGCTCAGGGGAAACCGGAAGTACAGCCAGACGGCGTAGCTGATCACTTCAGCCGGGAACCGGTGGCGAGCATAGCGGGAATGGCGAAGCGGTGTCATTCCTCACATATGCCCCGATCCGGTCACCTTCGGGTTAATTTGACGGTGCCCTCATAACTGCGGATCCAGATGCGGGCTGAGACCAGCTTGATGGCGGCCAGGAAGTTGTCCGGGTTCTTGTCGTATCGGGTGGCAATGCCGCGGAACTGTTTAAGCTTGTTGAAGAAGCGCTCCACCAGATTTCTGTAGCGATACAGAAAGGCGCTGAAGACAAACGCCTCCTTGCGGTTGCTCTTGGGCGGGATGTTGGCCCAGACGTCTTGCTCCTGCACCTGCTCGCGAATGGCATTGCTGTCGTAAGCCTTGTCCGCCAGCAGGGTTGCGCCCGGCTTCAGGTCGGCCAACAGCTCCTCGGCCGCCGTGCCGTCATGCGCCTGACCGGGTGTCAGAGCAATACGGATCGGGCGGCCTTCAGCATCCACCAGGGCATGGATCTTGGTGGTCAGGCCGCCACGGGAACGTCCCATGCCACCATCTCCGCCCCCTTTTTACCCGTCGCGCCATGCTGGTGGACGCGAACACAGGAACTGTCGATCATAATCAGATCACCGTCGTAAGCGGCTGAGACCGCGTCCAGAATGCGGTCCCACACCCCAGCCTCACGCCAGCGCACGAAGCGATTGTAGCAGGTCGTGGAGGGGCCATAACGCTCGGGGATGTCACGCCAGGGCGAGCCGGTGCGGAAGCGCCAGAGAATGCCGTTGAGCACCCGGCGGTCGTTCACCCGCGGCACGCCGCGCGGCTTGTTGGGCAACAGCGGCTCGATCACCTTCCACTCGAAATCAGTCAGCTCATGGCGGCGCATCCCATCCTCCCGTGACCGGGAGGTGAAGCATCAACTCGCTGCAAAGAAAAGATCTTTTATGGGTTCACAACCTAGCGACGTGAGCAGATGAGGTGGATGGCTCCCACTGACGGCATCTGAGTGCCAGGATGGGTTGCTGTCAGGCAAACCCGGAGCAAGGAGCCATCCGCCATGGAAGTTACCACAATCGGCCTGGACTTGGCCAAGCGCGTGTTTCAGGTCCACGCAGTGAATGCTGAAGGTACCATCGTCCTGCGCAAGACCTTGCGGCGGGCCCAGTAATGAGAGGTGCCACAGGCCTCGATCCCGATGAGACACCGGGGCAGCTTGGCGAAGAACGACAGCATCTGTCCCCGCCGCAAGGTCTTGCGCAGGACGATGGCACCTTCAGCATTCACTCCGTGGACCTGAAACACATGCTTGGCCAGATCCAGGCCGACTGTGGTAACTTCCATGGCGGATGGCTCCTTGCTCCGGGTTTGCCTGACAGCAACCCATCTTGGCACTCAGATGCCGTCAGTGGGAGCCATCCACCTCATCTGCTC
>DATACK010000253.1:0-9519 GCA_036259115.1 Gammaproteobacteria bacterium
TATGGCGGAGTGGACGGGACTCGAACCCGCGACCCCCGGCGTGACAGGCCGGTATTCTAACCAGCTGAACTACCACTCCGTTGAATTGCATTCTTTACGGGCTAGTGCAAAACGATTGCACTCTCTGGCCTCCTGTGTCACCCACTCGCCAGTAAAGCGATCATTCCACAGCTTTGCACCATGATGAGCTTACTTGCGGTATTTCTAGACCCGGCTACTGGTGTTCATGGTGGGTGCTGAGGGACTCGAACCCCCGACTTTCGCCGTGTAAAGGCGACGCTCTGACCTACTGAGCTAAGCACCCAAAGCCTGTGTATCAGACCTCAGGCGACGCTTCGAGTGCTCAGTTTAACGCATCCTTCAAAGCCTTGCCAGGTTTAAAGCCAGGCACTTTGGAAGCAGCAATCTTGATCGTTTCTCCCGTGCGAGGATTGCGGCCGCTGCGCGCGCTGCGCTCACGCACCAGAAAAGTTCCGAAGCCAACAACGGACACCTGATCTCCATTTTTTAAGGCCGCGGTTATGGCGTCGACTACTGCATCGACAGCGCGTGTAGCGGCCGCCTTGGACAAATCCGCGGCATTGGCAACGGCATCAGTCAGCTCTGATTTATTCATTAATAATTTTTCCTTCGGAGTTGTTTGAAATGAATTGCAGGTAACGCATGCTGTAACGCGGAAATGGAATGGAATTTGTCGGCACAGTATTAAGAAGCAAACCTCCCGCTCGCCGACTTGAAATTACATGTCCTCCTCGGAGCAGCCGCATTACGGATGGACATGCACGCATATATTATGGCCAGTAACGTGGCCACGGGTTCGCGCATGGGGTAATCGAATCTTCTTACAATCAGCTTGTTAGAAACGGCGCTCTACCGCTTCACGCCCCAGCGAAGTTGACCTTATATCAAGCGACTCCAAAGCCTGTCAACCATAATGCAATCGTCTATTACTTCTTGCACAATTGATCTTTCATGCCTTAGCTGCGGCATATTTGTGCTGACGCGCTAATGGTGACGCACCCGTCCACTCTTCTTCTGCTCATCATCCGGCTTCTTCCGCGGTGTGCTCTCAATCTGTTTTTCGCCGTTCGCCATTAGCGGGACAGGCATCTTGTGCAAAGCGACCTCAAGCACTTCATCAATCCACCGCACGGGCCTTATCTCCAACTTCTGTTTTATATTCCTTGGAATCTCAACTAAATCCTTCTCGTTTTCCGATGGAATGATTACTGTGGATATACCGCCGCGATGAGCAGCTAAAAGCTTTTCTTTCAGGCCACCGATAGGTAACACCTCTCCGCGCAAGGTGATCTCACCAGTCATAGCCACATTGGCGTGCACCGGGACGCCTGTCAGCGCTGAAACCAACGCAGTGGTCATGCCAATACCCGCGCTAGGGCCATCCTTGGGCGTCGCACCTTCGGGCACATGCACGTGAATATCCTTTGTCTCATAAAAATCGGGCGAGATGCCGAGCAAAGTAGATCGGCTGCGCACAACGGTTAATGCCGCCTGCACCGATTCCTGCATGACATCGCCTAACTGCCCCGTCTGCGTAAGCTTGCCCTTGCCTGGCACCACCGCCGCCTCAATAGTCAGTAATTCTCCACCAACTTCCGTCCATGCCAATCCAGTCGCCTGGCCGACTTGATCTTTTTCCTCAGCCATGCCATAGCGGAAACGACGTACACCCAGATACTTGTCCAGGTTGCGCGGCGTCACCACTACGCTCTTGTTCCGGGGCTTGAGCATTAGCGACTTCACAACCTTGCGGCAGATCTTGGATATCTCACGCTCTAAGTTCCTGACACCCGCCTCACGGGTGTAATAGCGGATAATATCCCGCACCGCTGCCTCGCTGATCGTGAGCTCATTTTTCCTAAGCCCATTGCCCTTGATTTGTTTCGGAATCAGATACCGTTCTGCGATATTAGTCTTTTCATCTTCCGTGTAACCCGGCAAACGGATCACTTCCATGCGATCGAGCAGGGGACCAGGGATGGCCATGCTGTTCGCGGTGGTCACGAACATAACATCCGATAGATCAAAATCGACCTCCAGATAGTGGTCAGAGAAAGTGCTGTTTTGCTCTGGATCCAGCACCTCCAGCAAAGCCGAGGCCGGATCACCGCGAAAGTCCATCGCCATCTTGTCGACTTCATCAAGCAAAAACAATGGGTTGCGCACCTTCACCTTGGCCAAGTTCTGAATGATCTTGCCCGGCAGCGAACCGATGTAAGTACGTCGATGACCGCGAATCTCGGCCTCATCTCGCACGCCGCCCAATGACATGCGCGTAAAATTGCGGCCGGTGGCCCGGGCAATGGAGCGACCGAGCGAGGTCTTGCCCACACCCGGAGGTCCTACTAAACATAGGATAGGTCCTTTTAGTTTCCTGACGCGGTGCTGCACTGCGAGATACTCGAGGATACGCTCCTTGACCTTTTCCAGGCCGTAGTGATCTTCCTCAAGCACCGCCTCAGCGCGCGCTAGATCTTTGCGCACGCGCGACTTTGCCTTCCATGGCACGTTAATCAGCCAGTCGATGTAATTGCGCACCACAGTGGCCTCAGCCGACATAGGCGACATCATCTTGAGTTTATTGAGTTCGCCTGTGGCCTTATCCCTAGCCTCCTTGGGCATGCCAGCGTTTTCGATCTTGCGAGCGAGTTCTTCAACCTCATTGGGCGCATCCTCAAGCTCTCCGAGTTCCTTCTGAATCGCCTTCATCTGTTCGTTCAGATAGTACTCGCGCTGGCTCTTTTCCATTTGCTGTTTCACGCGGCCGCGGATACGCTTTTCGATCTGCAGCACGTCCAGTTCACCTTCAATGAGACTCATCAGGTGTTCAAGACGCTGGCGCACGTCTTCGATCTCTAAAATCCTCTGTTTTTCATCAAGCTTGAGCGACATATGCGCCGCAATGGTATCTGCCAACCGCGCCGGCTCATCAATACCGGCCAGCGAGGTCAATATCTCGGGGGGAACCTTCTTGTTGAGCTTTACGTATTGGTCGAAAAGGTGCATCACCGAACGCGCCAATACCTCCATCTCGCGTTCGTCCGAGCCATACACCGACTTCAGCAACGTAATCTGCGCCGTAAAGTAGTCATCTTTATCGAGATAATGCAAAACGCGCGCGCGCTCCGCACCCTCTACCAATACCTTGATGGTGCCGTCCGGCAGTTTCAGCAATTGTAAGATACTGGACAACGTGCCCACCCGATGAATCTGCCTGGACGTAGGTTCATCTAATTCAGCGCTCTGTTGGGCCACGAGAAGAATTTGCTTGTTGCTAGCCATAGCGGTGTCTAGCGCGCGGATAGATTTCTCTCTGCCCACAAACAACGGGATTACCATGTGCGGATAGACCACGACATCCCGCAGCGGAAGCACGGGAACTATCAGCATAGGCTCCGCTACCGCTTCTCTTGTCGTCTCTTCATCGGTCGCCATTGATCAGGATCCTCATCAATAATGATATTGGCCGCAGGCACTTGCATAACACGATACGCCATGCCGCAGGCCGTTATTCGAAATGAAGGCAATTTCGGCGAATTCAAGCTCAGGGCCCATGGGGCATACAGCCCCACCCTGTTCTATCCTAGTAGATGTTTTTTATATGCGTTCACTCTGACGCAACCTTTTTCTCGTATTCAGTCCCTTCGTAAATCAGATAAGGTTTTGCATCGCCTCTAATTACCGCTTCATCCACCACCACCTTGGTCACACTCTCAACGGATGGTAAATCGTACATCGTATCAAGCAAGACCTGTTCCATGATGGTGCGCAGACCGCGCGCGCCCGTTTTACGCTCCATCGCCTTCTTTGCTACCGCATATAAGGCATTCTCTCGAAATTCGATCTCGCTTCCTTCCATTTCAAACAATTTGCGGTATTGCTTGGTGATGGCGTTGCGCGGCTCTGTCAAAATGCGTACCAACGCCGCCTCGTCTAGTTCCTCCAATGTCGCAACTACGGGCAGACGGCCGACAAATTCCGGAATTAATCCGTAGCGAATGAGATCTTCAGGCTCAACGGCCGACAGCACTTCGCCCAAAGCCGGCGCATTGACGCTAGAGCGAAGCTGCGCGGAAAACCCGATACCGCCTTTTTGAGTGCGGTCGCGGATCACCTTCTCGAGCCCTGAGAAGGCGCCCCCGCAGATGAACAGGATATTGGTAGTATCAACCTGCAGAAATTCCTGCTGCGGATGCTTGCGTCCACCCTGCGGCGGCACTGAGGCGATCGTGCCTTCGATCAATTTCAGCAATGCTTGTTGCACACCCTCGCCAGATACATCCCGCGTAATCGATGGATTATCAGATTTACGGGAAATCTTATCTATTTCGTCGATGTAGACGATGCCAGTCTGCGCCTTCTCAACATCATAATCGCATTTCTGCAACAGCTTTTGAATGATATTTTCCACGTCTTCGCCGACGTAACCAGCTTCGGTCAAGGTCGTGGCATCGGCAATGGTAAACGGCACATTGAGCAGCCGCGCGAGGGTCTCCGCCAGCAAGGTCTTACCGGAACCAGTCGGCCCTACCAATAGGATGTTGCTCTTGGCAAGCTCGACATCGTTTTTGCCACCTTTAACGCCAGTCCTGTGCTCCAGCCGTTTGTAATGGTTGTAGACTGCAACCGACAATACTTTTTTCGCGCGTTCCTGCCCAATGACGTATTCGTCCAAAATACTTTTGATTTCATGCGGTTTGGGAAGCTTGTTGCGCACTGTGGGTGATTGATCCTGCATCTCTTCACGAATTATGTCGTTGCACAACTCGACACATTCGTCGCAGATAAACACGGAGGGGCCGGCAATCAACTTGCGCACTTCATGCTGGCTTTTGCCGCAAAACGAGCAGTAGAGCAGCTTGCCGCTATCCTGATCCTTGGTCGGATTATCGTTGCCCATGGCAAACCTCGCTATCTGATTTCCGAAGACACCTTGCCTCTTTTCGGTGCAAGATGCAAGCGCATGTGTGCGTGGCTACGGTACGAAATGACACGTTAGACCGCGCGCTGAAGGAAAGATCAAAACCCGCCCGAAGATGAATTCATCTTCGCTTGATCGATCATACAAAATCGGCGCTCAGCCGCTCTGTTTTACCGCGACCGTACGATCAGACAGAACCTTGTCAATGAGACCGTAAGCGACCGCCTCATCGCTGCTCATAAAGCGATCACGTTCAGTATCTTCCTGAATCCTTTCAATCGGCTGCCCCGTATGCCTGGATAGAATACGGTTCATCAGTTCACGGGTCTTCAATATCTCACGTGCGTGGATATCGATATCCGTCGCCTGCCCCTGAAATCCGCCTAACGGCTGGTGGATCATCAGGCGCGAGTGTGGCAGCGCATAGCGCTTACCTTTTGCCCCCCCTGCCAACAGCAGTGCGCCCATGCTCGCGGCCAAACCAACACACAGGGTGCTAACCTCGGGTTTGATGAATTGCATGGTGTCGTAAATCGCCATGCCGGACGTGACCGATCCGCCAGGCGAATTGATATACAAGGAGATATCTTTATCTGGATTTTCAGATTCCAAAAACAACAACTGCGCGACAATCAGATTAGCCATGTAGTCTTCAATAGGCCCAACGACAAATATGACTCGCTCCTTTAGCAGGCGCGAGTAAATATCGTAAGCGCGCTCGCCACGCGCTGTTTGCTCGACCACCATGGGAACCAGATTAAGCGCTTGCGTTTCGACTGCGCCGCCGCTGTGGCTATTGGTTTTATTCATACGTTGGTACCTGTGGTTGCATCTGTTGAGGATTCTGCTCGCCTAGTCGGCGAGCACAGAACTAATAAAAAGCTTTTAGCCCAAGGCTTGGCTTTGCGCTGAGGAAGAATTCGCCAATTCCATAAAAGTCATCGATTGTTGGGAGGTCTTTGCACGCGTCCGCACCCAATCGACCACCTGATCTTCCAGCACCATAGCTTCGATGTTCGCCATCGCGGCTGGGTTACGCCGATAGTAATTAATCACCTGCTGCGGATCTGCGTAGCTTGCGGCAAGGGTCTGCAACGCGCTCTGCACCTTCTCGGGATCCGGCTTGAGTCCGTGTTTGCGCACGATCTCGCCCACAATCAGCCCAAGCTTCACGCGTCGGCGCGCCTCTTCGACGAATAGATCATCCGACAATCGGCTCTCATCGGTTTGGCCGAAGTTTTCCATAGCTTGTTTGCGCAACCGCTTAATTTCGTGCGCGACCATGGTCTCAGGAAGCTCAACCTCATTACGCTGTAAGAGTCCCTCCATAACTTGGGCCTTAATCCACGCTTTGATTGTATTGTCGACTTCGCGTTCCATGTTCGCCCGAATCATCTTACGCAGGGTCTCAACACCACCGTCGGCTACGCCGAACGACTTGGCGAATTCGTCATTCAAGGCAGGCAATTCTGCCTCAGCGACACCCTTGACCTGTACATCGAATTCAGCGGTTTTCCCGGCAAGTGCCTGCTTATGATGATTATCGGGGAAGGTTACTTGCACCTTTTTACTATCCCCCGGCTCGGCGCCAATCAACTGATCCTCGAAGTCGCCGAGCATGCGCCCGCTGCCTAATTCGACAGGTAGGTCTTTGCCGTGACCATCCGCAAACGGCTGACCATCGATAAGGCCATTGAAATCGATGGTTACTCGGTCACCCTTCTGGGCGGGGCGCTCAACGGCAACCCATTGACTCCGCTGCTTACGCAGCTTCTCCATCATGACGTCGACATCGGCTTCTGTAATCTCCGTCACGGGCAGTTTTATCTCTAGATCCTCCACGCCGGCCAGCTCGAACTCGGGATAGACTTCGAAAGTCGCCGTATACTTCAGACCGCGCCCCTCAGCCGGCTCACTGGGCTCAATACGTGGGCCGCCCGCGGGTCTTAACGCCTGCTGGGCGACTGCTTCTTGAAAGCTCTCGCGCAGCACTTCATCCGTGACCTCTTGCAACACCTGTTCGCCAAAGCGTTGCTTGACAATCTTGAATGGCACTTTGCCGGGCCTAAATCCGGCTACCCGGACGCGACGGCTCATGGATTTTAAGCGCTTTTCTACCTCAGGGTCGATGCGCTCCGGAGGTAATTCGACGGTCATCTTGCGACCGAGACGGCTCGTTGATTCCAGCGATACCTGCATTTCAAGACCTTTAAGATAAAGCCGTAAACGCGCGAAGCGGCGGAGGCAAATCTAAGCCGATGTGAGATGAAGAATTGGTGCGAAAGGAGAGACTCGAACTCTCACGGGTTACCCCACTGGCACCTAAAGCCAGCGCGTCTACCAATTCCGCCACTTTCGCGCTTCTAACAATCAATCGGCCAGTGCGCCTTACGCAATACGCATTATACAGGCGTGCTATAAGGGCGTGTATCCCCAATGAAAAGGGGCCCGGAGGCAGAACAGCGCCGCCTATCAGACCAACAGCCTGGCCGTTGCACATTAACTCATGCCATCATAGCGTCGCTGTCAAGCCCGAGAGAAATCACTTGCGACCAACGGCATTTTTTATTGTTTACCTAGGAGCCGCGCTCATCGTCGGGGCGTTGATTGCTTATCCTATCTACGTCGAGTTCGGCCCGCTGATCGATGAGCCGATGTACCGCTTCGTCACGCGCGGTGGCATGCTGATAGCGTTCCTTGGCAGCCCTTTCTTCTTGCGTTACTTAAAGCTCAATAATCCGCAATCGCTAGGCTACGGACAGTCGCGCCGCCGATTCATTCGCAGCCTGCTAGTGGGGCTTTTGGCAGGCATCATCATCATGCTGCTGTTGGTGGGCGCGCTGCTGGCGTTAAACGTGCGCGTGGTAAAACCCGATTGGGTTTTTTCCTGGGCTGACCTTGCACTTACGGCCTTAAGTGCGCTGGGCGGCGGATGCATAATCGCCTTGATAGAAGAAACGTTCTTTCGCGGCGCCATGTTCACCGCAGTGGAGCGCCAAGCCGGTCTGTGGTCGGCGGCGATAATTCCTAGCCTGCTCTATGCGGCCGTTCACTTCATAAAAACGAGCTATGACCTGCCCCCGGATCAGGCGCAATGGTATAGCGGGCTGATCGTTCTTGGGCACTGCTTTGAACAATTCGCGGATCCGTCAACAATCCTGGATTCTTTCCTAGCATTATTTGCTGCAGGCGTGTTTCTGGCCTTGGTGAGGGCCAGCACAGGCCATATTGCGGCATGTATAGGCCTGCATACAGGCTGGGTGCTGGTCATCAAGTTGACCAAGGACATCACACAGGCTGACAGCGCCGCCAACCTCTCATTCCTCATCGGCGATTACGATAACATTACCGGTTACCTGGCGCTGGTGCTGATTTCCGCCCTGGCCGCCGTTTACTATTTTCTTACTATACGCGGCCGTCCTCATACTACGCAGGAAAGTCGTTAGCTGGCCTCGCAAGGTACTCTTATGTCTAGTCGAGCTCCCAGTACGGTGGATCTCCGATATAATCGATCATAAAGTCTACAAAAGCCCGCACCTTCGGCGACACGTATTTTCTATGAGGATAAACGGCGTAAATCGCGCCTTCAGCCTCACCATGACTTGGGAATACTGTGTACTCACGCAATACCGTTTGCAGCTCACCGCGCTTTACGCAGGGCATCGCGCTCCAGCTTGGCAATAGGGCAAAGCCAAGGCCTTGGCAGGCCGCCGCTTTGAGTGCACCAAAGCTGTTGGCGTGTAGATTACCGGACACTGCAATCCGCTCCAGCCCATTGGCGCCCTTAAACGTCCAGACGACTGGCCCGGGCGCAAACTGGTACGCCAGACAATTATGGTAAGCAAAATCCTGAGGACATTGTGGCTGGCCGTACCGCTCAAGATAGGCCGGGCTTGCGCAAATCACGTAGCGGTTCGAGGCAAGCTTGCGGGCAACGAGACTCGAGTTTTCTAAAGGTCCGCTGCGCACCGCGACATCTATCCCGGACTCAACCATGTCGACATGCTGATCGGTCGCCGTAAGATCCACGCGCAACTCAGGATAACGGCGCAGGAATTCTGACAAGGCCGGTGTCACATGTAGCCGCCCAAAGGCAGCGGGCGTGCTTATGCGCAAGGTGCCGCGTGGCGAGCCTGTAAACTGAGCGACAACAAGGTTCGCATCTTCCAGCTCCGATAGGATACGTGTTGCCTGCTCATAGTAAAGCTGGCCAACCTCCGTAAGGCTCAACTTGCGCGTGCTGCGGTTAAGCAGCCTTGCGCCTAACATTTCCTCCAGCGCGTTGATCTGACGCGACACCGAAGACGGTACCATCCCGAGCTTGCGGCCGGCGGCAGCAAAACCATTTGCCCTGACCACCTCGGTAAAAAGACGTATCCCATTTAGCATGTCCATAAAACTCATCCTTGCACTGTCTGCAATGGTGCTTTGTCTGTGGGCGGGTTTATCTCAAGCTAGCTTGCCATAGACTATGGTGCAGTGCAACAAATCAACCATCACCTTATAAGGAGGTGCAGATCATGAGTAGACTTGCAACATTGACGACAATCATTGGACTTCTATCAGCAACTGCAGCC
>DATACK010000254.1:0-2349 GCA_036259115.1 Gammaproteobacteria bacterium
CAAGTTTGCGCTTGGCATAATGCTGCTCGCGGCGGGCTTCGCAGTGTTGAGCTTAGGCGCAAGCTTAGCGGGCGACCAGGGTAGAACTTCGCTCGTGTGGCTGCTGCTTGGTTACGCACTGATCACCGGCGGCGAGTTGTCTCTGTCACCCGTGGGATTGTCCATGGTTACCCGCCTAGCGCCGGCGCGGCTGGTTGGCACCATGATGGGCATCTGGTTCTTATCAATGGCGTTTGCAGAGTACATCGCCGGGCTAATAGCCAAACTTACCAGCGCGCCGGAGACCAGCGTTTCAATCCATACCTTGTCGCCCATTGCGACGATCGACCTTTATGGCTACGTATTCACACAAATCGCGGTTATCGCCGGCGCCGCTGGTTGCGCGCTGCTGATTATTTCACCCTGGTTGCAGCGCTTGATACGTCGGAATGTGGATAATCGCTGAGCTAATGGCTACGCTCCGATTGTTCATCCAGCGTCTGAGGCAACAAAAGTGACAAACATCAGTTCCTGCAAACGAAATCTCTTATGAACCATGTAGCGGCCGCAAGCGTTCGCCTGACGCTGAACCTCTTTTACGTATTCCTGAGGAGCCGCGAAAACATGGCGCCCCGGCTCCCGCAATTCGCTACACCAATTATCCGGCGGCGAGAGCCGAGCCCCTTCAACCTCCGTGTTCAGGTATAGCGACAGGCCATACTGAGGCTAATAATCCAGGTAAACAACTTCTTTCACCCTGTCGCTAGGCAAACTCGAGGAGATGAGCTGTGCCACGGCACGGGCATCGTTGTGATAAGGGTAAATCGCGGCGCGCCATTTTATGCCTAGCAAGAAAATCACGATCAACGTTAGCACAGTCGGCCCCCAACGCGCGCTAAGCCACGCTCGGTTCCGCAAGCGCATAGCCAGCAGTAGGGCGATAGGCACGAGGAGCGGCAACACGTATAGCGGCAAACGCGATCGCGCCACGCAAAACATCACCAACGGCCATCCAAGCCACAGCAGCAAGAAGAGGTGCGCTGGATCATACGCCCACAGATCCCGCCAGAACCGAGGTGATACCAGCCGCCAGCTGTCGGCCAGCGGCCGAATCATCCAGAGCAGCCAAGGCAATGTGCCGACCAAAAGGCCTCACCGTAGGTCTCAAAAGCACCGTACCACTCGGCATTGCGGTCTTGCGTGGCGATGAAAAGCCGATCGTATACCTCGTAACCTAGAAAATAGCCTAGCAATTCTGGCCGCGCCCATATGACCACCGCGAACCAGCTCAAAACAATCACGGCAAAGGCGGCCAGTCCTGGCCAGGTGACGAGCACAGGCACGGATTTTACTCGTAGCCAGCGTAATGCCAGCATCGGCAGTAACGGCAGCAGTCCGGGCGGCCCCTTGGTGGCGAAGGCCAGCCAAAAAGCACACTACATCAATAGAAGATAATGCCGCCGTTACCGCGGCTCGGGGGCAAACCATGCCGCGACGAACCCGAATACCGCAAGCGTCTCCCATAAGGTCAACAAAGTGTCGGTGGTGATCACATTCGCGGCCGTGAACGGCCCCAGGCTGGTTACGTAGATCAGTACGGGCAGCCAGGCACGAGAAGGGATGAGCCGTAGCCCAGCCCGTAAATTAAAAACCCGGTGACGATGAAGGCGAGCGCGTTGGGCAAACGAGCCGCCCACTCGTTGCGGCCGAACAGAGATATACTGCCCGCGATAGCCCAACAAGTGAGCGGCGGCTTGGAAAAGTGCGGTTCTTCGTCGATCAACGAGGGAAATAGGTAATCGCCCGAATCCAGCATACGCAATGCGACCTCCGTATCGCGGCCTTCGTCGGTACCCCACAGACCCCGTGATCCTTGGAATGCAAATGCGAGCATAATAAGTAACACCAATAAACTTATTAGCTGCGCGCGCTTAGACCGAGCATCTCCGCCAGTCTGTTGCTGGAACGCTTCCTGCCGCCTCATATGTAGTTCAGTCACCATGATCTAAGCAGCGCGGGGCGATGGCGGATCGATTCAAAAGCCACCAGCGTTGCCGGTGGCGGATGCCCATATCGATGGCGTAGCCCGGCAGGAAACACGGCTTTAGTGCCTCTCCGCTTAATAGCAACCAGCGACTGCTACTGGCCTCAAGCCAGATGATGGCATCTCTAACCTGCGCGGAGACGGGACTATTAAAGCGAAGGTTTGAGTTGGCCGGTCGGCGAGCAAGAGCAACTGCTCTTTCCAGTGGACCAGACCTAATTGTGCGCGAGGCCCGATGCTCTCGCCTACTTGTGCCATGAAAGGCGCTGTCGAACGCACCGCATTGAATAGCGGATAAAACCACCAGCCGTAACATAACCACAAAC
>DATACK010000255.1:0-1535 GCA_036259115.1 Gammaproteobacteria bacterium
GCCGGCACGATAGCAGACCGGGCTTACGCGCCAACCGGGCGCTCCAGCACCGGACTGCTATCGTAAACTTGCAAGGAAGCTTGCCACGGCGGGCCTGGCGGAAAAGAACCTGGAGAAACGCTACTTACATGCGCTAGCTAAGACTTGATCTGACATTTTCTGTTAAACTGCGCCGAACGGCGCTGAAAGGAAGATGTCAGTGAATACCGATCAGAAGATCATCAAGAACAAAGTGGGCCTGCTGAACTTGGCCAAGATGCTGGGCAACGTTTCGGACGCCTGTAAGGTCATGGGCTACTCTCGGGACAGCTTTTACCGCTTCAAGGAGCTGTACGAGAAAGGCGGCGAACTTGCGCTGCAGGAGATCAGCCGGAGAAAGCCAGTGCTGAAGAATCGGGTCGAAGAGCATATCGAAAAAGCTGTGGTGGAACTGGCGCTGGAAAAGCCGGCGTTCGGTCAGGTCCGCGCGGCCAACGAACTGGCGAAGCGCGGGTTACGTATTTCCCCCGCAGGTGTGCGGTGTGTTTGGATGCGCCACGATCTGCAGAGTTTTCAGAAACGACTGAAGGCGCTGGAAGCCAAGGCAGCGCAGGAGCATCTGATTTTGACAGAGGATCAGGTTCGGGCGCTCGAGAGAGCACGGGAGGAAAAGGTTGCCCGCGGTGAGATCGAAACCGAACACCCCGGGTATCTCGGCGCACAAGACACCTATTATGTGGGCACGATCAAGAGCGTCGGCCGGATCTATCAGCAAACATTCATCGATACTTATGCCAAGGTGGCATTTGCGAAACTGTACGACCGCAAGAACGCGCTGGTCGCGGCAGACATGCTAAATGATCGGGTACTGCCTTTCTATGAAGAGCAGGATGTGCCCGTGCTGCGAATCCTGACCGACCGCGGGACCGAATACTGCGGCAGCCGCGATACACACGAATACCAGCTCTACCTGGCGCTGGAGAATATCGATCACACACGGACCAAGGCCAAATCACCGCAAACCAACGGCATCTGCGAGCGATTTCATCGCACGATTCAGGATGAGTTCTATAGCGTGGCGTTTCGCAAGAAACTCTATCACAGCCTTGACGAACTGCAGGTCGACCTGGACCTCTGGCTACGCGAGTACAATGAGGAGCGCTCGCACTCTGGCAAGTACTGTTTTGGCAAAACACCCATGCAGACGTTCCTTGCCTCCAAACACATTGCGCAGGAAAAGAGGCTTGACGATCTGACACTCACGGCTTCGTCCGACAACGCCGGCCAGCGCGCGAAGCCGGAGCCGGAGCGGAGCCATGCGGAGCGCAGCGGAGGCGTAGGCGCAGCGCGCGTCAGCGCCGCCTGACGAGGTCGATTTGTCAGATCAAGTCTGAAGCAGAACAGACTACGCGTTTCGGCTGTCCGAATCGAAGTCCTAGCGTCATGCGTCGATTCTTTCGCGCCGACGCTGCGGGAACTCGGAATGCGGGACTGCGGAACGAGTGCGGTTCGGAATCATGCTCAGTCAGAGCTTGCTCTCAGACCACATCTTTTTC
>DATACK010000256.1:0-4711 GCA_036259115.1 Gammaproteobacteria bacterium
CACGTGGCGCCGGCGACCCCGGCAGAGGTGAAGTTGCTTGAGCCGACGCTTAACAATGGACGTCTTGGCAGATGCCGCGCAACACGCCGCAGGCCTAAGCGCCTGATTGCGGATTGTGGTTACGACAGCAATAAAGTGCGGCTTTGCTGGCCAAGCAAGACATTGAGCCGATCATCCCGTCGCGCAGAACAACCAAGCCACCACCCATCAAGACGGACGGAAACTGCAGCGGAACCGACACCCATGGATCGTTGAGCGCACCAATGCGTGGCTGCAAAACTTCCGTCGCCTTACTATGCGCTACGAATGATCCGCGATGGACTTTACGGCCCTCGGTCATCTGGCTTGTGCGCTTCTAACCCTCAAGCGAGCCTTGGGATGACTTCTAGAGACACAGCAATGAGCTGGATGATGAGCATCTCGTGCGGCACCACGCGCTGGATCTGCTGCGCAGCATCCATGTCCGAGTCAGTTAAGCGTCGGAAGTATATCAGGAAGAGGATTTCCCAAGTGAGATCCCGAATCCTGTCAGCGCGGCGCAGATGGACATCTCGGCCAGAGCAGTCATGGATTGCCTGGGGCAGCTCAAGGAGCCTCAGCGGCATTGCATCATGATGGCCTATTACTATGGCCATACGCACGAAGAACTATCTACCTTAATGCGCACGCCGCTCGGCATGGTTAAGGCGTAAATAAGACGCGGAATGGAGAGGTTACGGGAATGCCCAGGCTAGACTGTTACCAAGACCTGAAGGTCGTCGATGCGCTGCCCGGTGGTGATTCCGCGTTGTGTCCTATGGGTGGCCACGCGCGCCGGCGCTTTACGCAGCTCATGGCCGAGCGGAGTTACATCGAACAGGCGGTATGGGCGTGAGAGCAGCGTTTGAATCCACTCGGCGCTCGCATTGCCGACGTTGCTCCACATCCGCGCGTGTGGTGCAAAATCGTGCATAAGCTTGGACTTGAGCGCACGCTACGGCGTGCATCACGGAACCATCTGGTTGCCTGGCAAGCGACGGTGTGCATGGCCTTGGTGCTGCTAGCCGGTCTGGTCGTCTATCAAGTTACGGCGCAGGTGGCGAGAGCGCCAGTGCCATTCTGTGTTGCAGTGCTTGTGAATGAACAAAAGAGGCCCATGATCATCGCACTGCGATACGGCATCTCCAACGCATGATGATTATTATGATGAAAAAGCCCAAAATCTGGCCGGATAAAGACTTGGAGCTTTGGGCGATACCTCAAACTGGCGCGCAGGTACCGATAGGTCTGCTGTCGAAGCGTCAGGGAACGCTGATGGAGTAGAGTGCGCGAGAGATGCGCGTGATCCCATGACCACAGCGTTGGCGATCAGCTGTCAACGGAAAGGCGGTTCGCCCATCGGCTGTGCGACCGGGCCGGTGGTGTCCCAGGGCCAATTGGTTGCCCAATAGCGTGCCTGAGCGCCCGGGATCGCGCATGATACTTGTATTTGATTTAAGCGGGCGTGAGATATTCGTTTTGGCGTGGATCCAGGCGGTAAGCACAAGCATCCTGTACATAACCAACGAGTAATAGTATCTATATGTCTAAGCCTTTGATTATTATGGGCTTGATACTTATCGCGGTCGGTTTGCTGTGGCCGTGGCTTGGGAAGCTGGGGCTCGGTCGCCTGCCCGGCGACATCGTCATCGAGCGCGACGGTTTTCGGCTATTCTTTCCAATTACAACGTGTATCATCATCAGCGTGATCATCTCAGTGGTGTTGTGGTTGTTAAGAAAATGACACAGCGCCGCAACGACGGCCAATAGGAGGCGAGTTATGAGCGATAAGATCGTGAAGAGCGAAGTGCAGTGGCGGCGTGAATTGACTCCCGAACAATATGAGATCTGCCGGCGCAAGGGTACCGAAGCGCCTTTTTCAGGCGCGTATTACACCGAAAAGCGCAAAGGTATCTACTATTGTGCGTGCTGTGGTAATTGATTGTGCGGTTCCGAGACGAAGTACGACTCTGGCACCGGCTGGCCCAGCTTTTGGGCGCCGCTGGACGAGAGCCGGATCGAGATGGAGACGGACTTGAGCCACGGGATGCGGCGGGTGGAGGTCACGTGCAGCCGTTGCGGCGCGCACTCGGGCCACGTCTTCGAAGATGGTCCCGCGCCCACCTACCAACGCTACTGCATCAATTCGGTGGCGTTAGATTTAGAAGAACAAACCAATAACAATGGCAGCGATTAACGCAGCGGCATAATGAGCAGCGCTCGGGCTCTGTTGCAATCAGCTTAGTTGTTCCGACCGCAGAGATAATGTTGAGCTTAGCTATACCGTGCGTGACAAAGACACAAATGGGCGTGTGACAAGGCGAAAATCATAGTCGGCTGTGATACATGAGATCGACCGAACGCAATATGATCTCGGCGCGGGCTACGACGAAGCCATCTCCTTGAGCCGCATAGGCAGCCTAAGGTTAAAAGCCACATCCATGTACGTAATGTTGGTATTTACCTATTGAAAATTAGCAATAGAGCAATCTATATATGATGAACCGGGCAGTTTAGGATAACGTTAAGGTCGTTTTCCCTCTTGTGAGCCCAAACATATAAGCGTACCTGGACTGCCCCGTCGCTTTCTGCTGGGTTCCCGGCTTAGGCCGCCCTTCTTTAAGCCGTTTCTAATGAAGGTTTCTACACTGCCTTTTCAGGACCTTGTTCTTGTTACAGTGTTATATAGATCTGCTAGCGGTTCAAGCTGATCCGCCTAGCATTACCCCCAAAACTCGAATGCCCCCAACTCAATGGTGCTCTCCAGCGCGTAGATCCCACCGCCATTGATCGTTGCCGCTGGCGCCTGATTGGCAGCAAGTAGACGCGGCGCGGAAAAGTATGTAAAGATAGCAAGCGCGCAGGCTCGAAAGTTATTATATCTAGGCCGCCGCAGGCTTCATCTCACGGAGCTTAGGAATACGGCGGACAGACCAATGCGACACCGCCCAGCACCACAACTCATCGAGTGTTCCATCGCCGATCGAGGCCGGCGGCTCTTGATTCAGAAACCGCAACGCTGCGGTCAGGTGAGGTCTTGGATCGGTCAGTGGTACGGCCTTGGCGCGCGTCTGTTTACTGAGCTTCTGACCCCACGCGTGCACCGCCACCGGCAGATGCAAGTAATCTGGCGTAGGCAGCCGCAGCAATCGTTGTAGGTGAATCTGCCTAGGCGTCGAGTCCAGCAGGTCGGCGCCGCGCACCACTTGCGTCACACTTTGCGCGGCATCATCGATGACCACAGCCAGATGATAGGCGATGTATCCATCCGCTCGGCGCAAGATAAAGTCGCCGACTTCGGGCTCAAGTCGTCGGCTGTAGTCGCCCAGGTGTACGTCGCGAAAGCTTATCGGTTGATCATGCGTCAGTACTCTTAGGCTGCGGCCGCGCCCGTGAGATGTTATGCCTGTGCGGCAGGTTCCAGGATAGATCGGCCCATAGGCACCGACTCTGCCCGCCGCTTTGATTTGGCTGCGCGTACAGCCACAGTAATAGGCATGACCGGCGGTTATCAGGTCATTCAGCGCCTCGAGATAGGCCGGCGTGCGGCGGCTTTGATACGTTATCTCTCCGTCCCAGTGCAGCCCATAGGCGTCTAAGGTGCGCAGGATATGTGCGGCCGCCCCGGGCTGTTCACGTGGCGGATCCAGATCCTCAATGCGCACCCGCCACAAACCCTGCTGGCTGCGCGCTTGCAGGTAACTGCCAACCGCCGCGATCAGCGAACCGAAGTGCAGAGGCCCAGTGGGAGAGGGCGCGAAGCGCCCAACGTAACAGGTAGGCTGGCGCAACTTGGTTGCAGTCTCCACTTGCTGCAGCACGCGGACCGCTACTTTAGCAAGGCCTTGGTGTCAAGTTTGCAATTTGGATTGTTCATCGGAATGCTGAGGAGGGCTTGCCTCATCGAGGCGATAATAGATAGGCGCTATTGAACAATCGAGCCGTCATCAACCGGTGCAGTCGCGGCCGACGAACATTAATTTGCTGATCGGATGCAATTCGGAGCTTACGCGCTGAGTTGCTTTTCCTTAATCTCCTGTAGGGTCTTGCAATCAATGCATAAGGTGGCTGTCGGCCGCGCCTCCAGGCGGCGAATGCCGATTTCAATGCCGCACGCTTCGCAGTAACCATATTCGCCAGTCTCGATGAGGTTCAATGATTCGTCGATCTTCTTGATCAACTTGCGTTCTCGATCGCGAGTACGTAGTTCCAGACTGAATTCCTCTTCTTGCGTCGCGCGGTCGGCGGGATCGGCGAAGTTGGCGGCATCTGTCTTCATATGGTCTACAGTGCGATCCACCTCTTCCATGAGTTCCCGCTTCCACGCACGCAGAATCTGGCGAAAGTGCTCGTGCTGAGCCTCACTCATGTACTTCTCGCCCTCCTTGGGCTCGTACGGCTTGAAACCGCTTACAGGCAATGTCGAGAACGCTGCGGTCTTATGGGCAACGACTTTCTTCAAGGCCATTCTTAATTTCTCCATTATATGAAGTCGGCTTAGATAGCAAATATTCAGCCGCCGCGCAAGCGTACCGATGTACCTAAAAGATTGCAGCGCGACTTCCCTCGCGAATTCGAAGGATAGATAATCATCTTCAGTATCCACCTGGTTCCCGATCCAGTTCAACACGCGCTGCCGAGCAACATAAAGCTGCCCGACAGGCGCGGCCGCAGTGCCACATGAACGTTGGTG
>DATACK010000257.1:0-3178 GCA_036259115.1 Gammaproteobacteria bacterium
GCGGTTTATTCGCCGGAAAACCGAGGTCACTTCGGCTTGGCGCTGCCCGCATACGTGCATTTTACTTCGCCCATTCGCCGCTATCCGGATCTGCTGGTGCATAGGGCCATACGCCACGCACTGCGCAGCCGGCGACCGACAACCTTCGAGTATAGCTTTGACACTATGCTTACGCTGGGCGAGCACTGTTCCATGACTGAGCGCCGCGCCGATGAGGCGACCCACGACGTAGAGGCCTGGCTCAAATGCGAGTATATGCAAGACAAGGTAGGCGAAGAGTTCGACGGCATCATCAGCGGCGTTACATCATTTGGCGTGTTCGTGGAGCTGAACGAGATCTACGTCGAAGGGCTGGTACACATCACCTCATTGCCGAGGGACTACTATCACTTCGATCCCATCGGTCATCGCCTGTCGGGCGAGCGCAGCCATCGCGTCTACCGCTTGGGCGACAAACTGCGCGTTAAGATCGCGCGCGTCGATCTCGATGAGCGCAGGATCGACCTTGAGCCGGTAGAAGCGCGCTCCGCACGTGGAAAAGGAAGGCGAGGCCTCCTTAAGAAAAAGAGGGCGTGAATTCCTGTGTGTACAATCCATTCATTGCCGCGCTTAGCAGATGCTACCGATACAGGGGCGGTTGTAACTGCGAATGCGCGCATAAATCCTGTCCTTAGACAAGCGCGAGGCGGGCCCTGAGTGTGCCGAATGTATAGCCTATAGAACAAACGACTCGCGCCAGATTATAAGCGCATGTCCAAAACCCAGCTGATCTTCGGCATACATGCGGTTCAGTCCGCGCTGCGCAATGATCCCGCTAACGTCCAGGAGCTGCGCGTGGATCGAACTAGGCACGACGCGCGTCTGCGCCAACTGCGCGTGCTTGCAGCGCATCTTGACATCCAACTCGTCGAAGTCGAGCCCAAGGTACTGCAAAGGCAAGCGCCAGGACAGCGACATCAAGGCGTAATCGCGCTGTATCGAGCAATACCCGCAATGGATCAAAGCGAACTCATGACGCTGTTAGAACAAGTTGAGCAACCGTTACTGCTGTTACTGGATGGCATCACCGATCCGCATAATTTGGGTGCCTGTCTTCGCACCGCCGAGGCCGCCGGTGTGCACGCCGTAATCGCAGCACGCGATCGCGCTGTGGGGATTAATGCCACTGTACGCAAAGTGGCCTCAGGCGCCGCCGAACGTGTGCCGTTTGTACAAGTAACAAACCTAGCTCGTGTCATACGGACGCTCAAGCAAAAGAGATTATTGTTGATCGGTGCGACGAGTGACGCCAGCGAGTCGCTGTACGATCTGGATTTGACGCGCCCGCTGGTGCTCCTGATGGGGGCGGAAGGCACGGGCCTACGACGCCTCACACGCGAGCTTTGCGACGTGCTCGCCTACATTCCGATGGCGGGCGCGGCACAGAGCCTTAATGTCTCCGTTGCTACCGGTGTGTGCCTATTCGAGATCGTGCGTCAACGCGGTGCGCCAGACGCCGATTAAATCGGGTGGATAGCCGCCATTGGTTTGCTGCAAATCACTTTACCGATTAAAGCCGGCATTCCTAAAGCCCTGTACTGGGACGGCTATGGCATGATAGTTGAACGATAAAGGCGCGCGAGACAGCTCAATTAGCAAGACGTCGTCACCATCGCATTACGCTAAGTGCCGCACAACGTGCTGTCACGCCACGTACAGTCTGTAGCCGACGGTATCGAGGAGCGACATGAAGAGCAGTTCAATCTGGCATACGACCTTGTGCGGTCTTATCTCAGGCACTGCGGGCGTGGCCGTAATGACCTTGGGTGAGAAGCTAGAGCAGGCGCTCACGGGCCGGCCGAATTCCTTCGTTCCGGCACACACGTTGGAGCGATTGCTCGGATTGCCGCACAAGCCCGATGCCGAGCGAGTCGCACTCAACTGGACAATGCACTATGGTCAGGGCGCCTTAGCTGGCGTGATCCGCGCATTCATGGCGCGTGGCGGGCTACGCGGGGCGCCTGCCTTGTTTATGTTCACGGGCGCGCGTTTCTCTATCGATCAGACATTGGAGAACGCAACCGGCGTCGGCGCACCGCCTTGGACGTGGCCGCGCAACGAGCTGTATATCGATTTACTGCATAAAGCCGTCTATGCGTTTGCGACCGGTGCTCTAGTGGATCGCTGGGTGGTCCCTAGAAATCAGCGCCGATCGTAATGAGCAATTTGACATGATATGAAGGTCTTGATTGTTGCGAGGGTATGTAACTCTCGATTACGTCTTATGACGACTTTGAATGCTCATAAGAGGAACTTCGACATCGCTCGCCTGGAAGATGCCTTGTTTGATCAAGATGATGCGCGCGTGCTTGATGCGGCCTTGCATGTTTCGCTCCATATGGTCGGCGGCAACGATTTCAGACACTTGCGTGCTTGAGTCGAAGGGACAATTGGCTTCAACGATTAAGTCATGGAGCTCAGATAGAGGCTGCGGAAGTAGAGCACGTCGCGCACACCGGCCTAGCCGGCGCAAAACCATATGAATTCTAGCTTCTTCCTCGTGAAGGGCCGGTTCACCAACCAATTGGCCTATCCTCAGCACGGCGTTGATGCGATAGCAGACGCATTCCAAGGAACAATGTCGATCCAGGGGTGGTCGACAAGTCCATGACAGTAGAGTGAGACCTCGGCATCTTGGAAGTAGACGACGAGGCTGTGCGTTAGCATCATAGCCAGGGCAGCGTACTGGGATTAGTGATCGCTAAATCTATCGGAAGCTACATCGCGCGAGCATAGCCAGCAGAATCCCTCAGGTCCACAATCCGGGAGACGGCGAGATGGGGAAGCGCGGCAATTCGCGCGCTCGCGATCATTTGGTCAACGAACGCACGTATCTGGCCTGGCTTCGTACAGCGGCGGCTAATGTGATGGTGTTGGGCTTGGCGATCATCAAATTCGCCGAGGGTGCTAACACCGGAGGTACGCCTAAGTATGCTGCCGGCATAGTCCTCGTTGAATAGGGCGGTTTCACAACAGGCAGCAGGAGTGGGGGCTGGCTATCGCCGGCGTCGTGCTCATCCTAATGTAAGCCGCTGACTGGTGTTGGTGCTTGAAGGAGGAGCTACGGTTGTCCGCAGCGGTGGCTTACCAATCGAGGCAGTCGATGAGCGTTATCGAATGCGACTGGCCGGTGGATCTT
>DATACK010000258.1:0-2695 GCA_036259115.1 Gammaproteobacteria bacterium
TTATAGGGTTTGAACAGCTCTAGGAAGGCTCCGATCATCTCATCCAGTATCAGGCGAGAGACTTCATCTACTAGATCCTCCCGGACTTCTAACACCAACTCGTCATGCATGAAGTTAACCAAGAAGGAAGACTTCTTTCTACCAGCCGAGCGTAGATCCGTTCCATTGCACGCATCTGGAGATCCGCGGCTGCGGCTTGAATAGGATAGTTCCGAGAGTCGGTATAGCAATTGGTGGGATTCAGGCAGGAGACAAGCCTACCCTCTATGTTCGGATCTTGCCCATTTGCTCTGCTTCCCGATGCTGCTCTAGCTGCCACCAACGAAGACGAAAATAAGTCTGATCCAATAAGCCTTAAACCGTTGTGCCTCATCCCAAGGGAGATCTAGCCCATAATCTACCCAAGCTCAAATCTGAAAGGTGCGTGCACTGAGCCTTTTCTGTTTGCTGTGTCTTAAGTGACGGCCCTTGTGCGCTTGGCACGCGTGGCAAGCACCTTAGTTGCTTCTTGTATCTCCGTGTCGCTCACGCCGGCGGCACGCACGCGATCGCGCATGGCGCGCGGGTCTATGCCGGCCCGCAACAACCGACGTGCCGCCTCACGTTGCCGCCTCGCGCTTGCGAGACTGACCTCCGGGTGCGGCCCAAAGCTTAAAAGCAGCTCGCGACCGCCGTACCGATAGCGGAAGCGCCAGCCTTTTGCGCCGCCCGGCGTGACTAGCAGATACAGCCCACCACCGTCGTAAAGTTTCTGGATTTTTGGGCCGGGTTTGGCCGCGCGGATTGCGTCACGTGTCAACGGCATGTGGGGCGCCCCTACTTAATTAGGGAAGTACCCGTAGATTATCCCGATTAGGGTAGATGTCAAGCGTTTAAGTCAAGCGCTTAGATCAAGCGCTTCGCAGAGCTGTAATTGGCGGGCAGCAGGCACTATGTATGGGATAGACTCCACATTGATGCTGTGGGCTGCTGATAACACATGGAGGTATAAGAATGGGACGCGGTGAGATACCCTCACAATTACCACTATGCTGGTGGATTTCAGGCGGCACCGCCCTCAGACTCACCACCATGTGCCACGGTTTGAGGCTCAAACCCGGGGTGATCCATGATCTGTCGTTTGATGCCGACCACCGCGTTGCGCAGGTACATTTGCGCTTGGCGCTTGGCGTATGTCGGATAGCTTTTGGGCGGCTTCGGGGTTTTGGCGCATGAGTTGGAGCCGGCGCCCTTTAGTCAGAGTTTCAGGAGGGAGCAATGCTTATGGTGCATTTTCAATGGCGCTCATGAACAAGACGTTTTCGCTGGTTTCAGCCGCTTCTAGGTTTTGCGCACCTAAAGAACGGGATCACGCGCCTGCTCGCCTTGCGAATCACGAACTTCCTTTTCACGCAAATACTGAAGCAATTATTGTACATCCGATGGGCTTGTGTCGTGTTGCGGGGTTGGTTTTGTATATTGGCTGTTCAATCTGTTGTACCGCGCCACCGCCATCTGAGTCCGGCCGATAAAAGCTCATGTGCTCTATTATCTTGTTACGTACGATCAAATAACACGTACTGCTTCGGACAGCGCTCTATGCAACCACTTTCGTTCCAGGAGCAGGTGCCTCGTGGACGAGTTCAAACGTTAGCGGATTACCATCGCGTTGACTATACTCGATGCGGATCGGCAAGTCCTAGAAAGGCTTGCCATACGACAACAGGGCTATTACTACGGAGAGCTGCACAATGACTGAAGCCCCATCAGCAAGTTTGATCAAATTCTACTGTCGCTGTGGCAAGATGAGTTCAAGGCGACAGGCGACCCGAACTTAAGGTAACAACTTTCGCTAGGAAGAGGCGAGTTGCTACCGCACTTTGCTGAGCATTACCAACAGCTCAAAGCCTTACCCCGGCGGCTGGCGCCGCCGCGTTAACCCCGGTAGCGCAGCGCATCGACCAGCAGGGCAACGGCCGGTGAGGAATGGCGGCGGCCCGGGTAATAGAGATGGTATCCCGGAAAAGGCGGGCATCAGTCCTCAAGCACTCGCTTGAGACGTCCTTGGGCCAGATGCGGCTGCGCCAGATCCTCACGCAGATACGCCAAGCCGAAGCCGGCCAATGCCGCATTGAGTATCTGGGTGACCGTTGAAGATGAGCTGACCCTCAACTCGCACCTTCAGCTCGCGGTTACCTTTTTCAAACTCCCAAGCGGTACAACCCGCCATAGGTCGGCAGGCGCAGATTGATGCAGTTGTGGCCGGTCAAGTTCTGTGGCGTCTTTGGTGATGATCGCTTCGCGAAATACGACGGGGATCCCACGACCGCCATACGCATGTCCGACCCGATACGTACTGCGATCATGCCCTTCGCCGCCAGCTCTCCGAGACGCACGCCGGCGTCATAGCGTTGCGCGACAATGTCGGTCAGGCCATAGTCGACAATGATTTCGACTTTGATGTCCGGTATTCCGGCAGGAGCATCGCCAACGCGGGCCAGAGAATCGTGTCGGCCGCATCGCGGCCTCGCCGGTTACCCCGCCGCGACGAGCGCACTTTGTCGGATTGTACAAGCATCTTCGCAGATCGTCATATCGGCTTATCGAATCGCCTGCCTAAAATTAGAAAGGTGGGGTGAGGCGCGATGTGAGCCCGAGCGGCCAGCTGCGAACGGCACGGGTGGCGGACACCGCTCGGAAGAAATTCGAAGCTGGC
>DATACK010000259.1:0-3229 GCA_036259115.1 Gammaproteobacteria bacterium
TGGTCGATTTTATCAAGCAAATCAGATCGGCATTGATCATCACCGAGGCCATTCGTAATGGCGGTCGCCGAAAATCCAACTCTGGCCTCATCCATGCTCAGCCCCGGCGCAGCTTGTGCCGCGTGCGCTACCTGGAACAGCCGTGTTTTCTTATCTTCCACTTGCCCCGGCCATAAATCTTGATGCCGGTGGGATCCACTACCACGTGCAAGGGTTCGCTTTTAGCGCACCGTGGCAGACTGACTCCTAGCATCCGGCGCGCCGACACAATGTCGTTGAGTGCGGCACTGGTCGTTCAATCTTCTATCTTTGCAACATAGCGATCGTTGCCTATACTCTATTAGCGCTCCCCGTCAGCAATTGAAGCGGTTACTAGACTTCATACAGCGATCGCAAGCAAATCAAATCGAATAGTGCTGTTCCAAACGTCCTTGCAGGAGAACAACTCATGTCTGCCCAAATCAGTGAAACCCGGATCGTACGCGGAGCTTGTCCACAGGACTGTCCTGACACCTGCGCGTTTCTATATCACGTGGAGGACGGCAAGCTGGTGGAGGTGACCGGCGACCCGGATCACCCCATGACGCGCGGCGGGCTGTGCGTGAAGCTCAAGGATTATGCCGAGCATCACTACAACCCCGACCGCCTGCTGCACCCCATGAAGCGCGTGGGGCCGAAAGGCAGCGGCCAGTTCGAGCAGATCTCTTACGACGACGCGCTCGCTGAGATCAAGGAGCGTTGGACAAACATCATCAACGAATTCGGCGCGCAAGCCATCATGCAGCACGCTTACCTGGGCAATCAGGGCACGCTGAATGGATTGACCAGCGGGGATGCCTTTTTCAATCGGCTTGGCGCCACCATAGGAGAAAAGACCTACTGCGAGTCGGGTTCCTCCACCGCTTGGATCATGACCGTAGGCCCAACCGGCGGCCTCGACGTGGAAAGCCTCGCATACGCCAAGTACATCATCGTGTGGGGCATGAACATGATGAGCACCAACCTGCATGCGTGGCCCTTCATTCTTAGAGCGCGTAGGAACGGCGCCAAGGTGGTGGTGATCGATCCGATCCGCACGCGCACCGCCAAGCAAGCTGACTGGCACGTCCAGATACGGCCGGGAACGGACGGCGCCCTGGCGCTCGGTATGATGAACGTGATCATCGCGGAAGATCTGGTCGATCATGACTATGTAGAGAAATACACGCTTGGCTTCGATGAATTAAAGGCGCGTGCCGCGCAATATTCTCCGGAAAAGGTTGCTAAGATCACAGGCATACCGGCAGAGGACATTCGCAGGTTGGCGCGCGAATATGCCACGATTCAGCCTTCGGCCATTCGCGAAGGGGTAGCCCTTGAGCGTAGTCCAGGCGGTGGTGATGCAGTGCGCCTGGTTACCTGTTTGCCAGCACTCGTCGGCGCCTGGCGTCATGTCGGGGGCGGCGCGGTTGAGATGCCGATCTGGGAGTTCCCATTCAAATTCGACTTCATACAGCGGCCTGATTGGATCAAGCCGGGCACGCGGGTCGTGAACGAACTCGATCTTGGAGATGCACTCACCGGCGCCATGAAACTGGACCCGCCCATCAAGTCCGTGTTCATCTATAACTCCAACCCGGTGTCGCAGCAGCAAAACGCCAATAAGCTCATCGAAGGCCTCAAGCGCGAGGATCTCTTCACGGTGGTGAGCGAACTCTTCATCACGGACACGGCGCGCTATGCCGATATCATCCTGCCGGCGACCTTGCAGGCCGAGCAATATGACCTTCAAGTAACATGGGGTCACCTGTACGTGATGCTCAATCAGCCGGCCATCGAACCACCCGGTGAATGTGTACCGAACATCGATATGTTCCGCCGTCTCGCGCACACCATGGGCTTTGATGACGAGTACTGGGACTTGAGCGATGATGAATGGCTTAGACGGGCTTACGACTGGGATTCTCCTGCAATGAAGGGCATCACGTTGGAGAAGCTCAAAGAGGTCGGCTGGATGCGGCTCAACGTCGGTGATCCTGACAAGCGGGCGCCGCACGCCGAGGGCAACTTCAAAACACCTTCGGGAAAATGTGAGTTCAAGGCCGGTGCGGCTGCAAATGGAAACTTCGTCCTACCTGTGTGGCGCTCGGGCTATGAGGGAATGCAATCCGGTGATCCGGTCGATCCAGTGCCGGACTATATTCCGCCCATTGAGACGACAGACAAAGAGCTCGCTAAGCGATATCCAATTAGCTTGATTTCGCCCAAGCCACACGCGTTTCTGAATTCGCAGTATGCCAATGAGCCCGTGCAACAGCGCCGTCAAGGCGAACTAACCGTCCTTATTCACACAAAGGACGCCGCAACTCGCAACATCTCTACTGGTGACTACGTACGGGTCTTCAACGATCGTGGCTCATTTGAAGCCAGAGCAGAGGTTAGCGATGACGTTCTGGAGGGATTAGCCGCAGCCAATTTGGGTTATTGGCCAAGCCTGACTCGCAGTGGCTCGGCGGTCAACGCAACAACTTCGTCGGCACACTGTAATCTAGGACGAGCGGGTTCGCAGGCAGATAACCGCGTCGAAATCACACGGGTTTGAGAATGACTGCGTTCACTCCGCCCCTGCATAGCTTTGCAGGGGCGGAGTGAGCATGCTAACCCGGTAGTGACTCGGTGGTCAATTCAATCACACTGCCACGGCACGTCAATTCGGGCAGAGAGCCTAACTCGTGTCGTTGCCTTCGCGAACCACCATTACAAAGCCCTGCCGAGGCGGGATGATTCTGCTAACGTTAGCATAGTGCGCCGTCTATCTCACGGACATCTCGGATTGGCAATTTGGAAGCGCTAGGAAACAATCTCAGAAGGCATAGTTATTGGCTCGTCAAGTCGGGAAGGACAAGCGCTTATGAAGTGACGCCAACGACACAAAAGAGGAGAATCCCTATGCCACACGTTGATATATAGGCGATCCTGATGTCCCTTCCTGGGGGCGGTTATCGGCGGCTGGCGTAACCGCTCAACATAATTCGATCATAGCCTGGTCAGTGCTTATGGCCAATTGCTGGTACATGTTGCAGTGTGAAGAGGCTAGCCTATTGGCGCCACAACAGCTTCTGCAGTTCAACCGCTGACGAAAATCAAGGCGCCATTTTCTACTCGCATTGCTGCACGCGAACCACACGCATCACGACGCATGATTAGCGGGCCAATATTGCGTATAGTTCTTGCAATGCGGATCTAAACC
>DATACK010000260.1:0-2452 GCA_036259115.1 Gammaproteobacteria bacterium
GAGCCATTCAAGGGCGTCACGACAGACGGCGATGTTGTCTCCGGCCTCTTCCCCATCCGCTCGACAGGAGTCTCCACTGCGCCTGTTCGCAAGGCCGCCGAAGCTTTCCTCGCCACTTTGACCCCCGAGCAGCGCACTAAGACGGTGTTTTCGGTTAACGACCCGGAATGGCGCAAGTGGATGAACCAGCACTACTACATCCGTCAGGGCGTGGGCTTCAATGAGATGACTGAGGCACAGCGCGAGGCGGCCTTGGAACTGCTGCGCGCCTCGCTCAGCGCGAAGGGGTTCCAGCAGTCGCGCGACATCATGCGGCTCAACCACACGCTGGGCGAGCTGAATAACAACTTCGAAGACTACAGCGAGTGGCTCTACTGGATCACGGTGATGGGCGCACCTTCGGAGAAGGAGCCGTGGGGTTGGCAGATCGACGGCCACCACCTGATCATTAACTACTTCGTGGTGGGCGACCAGCTGGTGATGACGCCTGCTTTCACGGGCTCCGAGCCGGTGGCGGCCACCTCCGGCAAGTACAAAGGCACGACGGTGCTGCAGGCCGAGCAGAGCAAGGGCCTGGCACTGATCAACGCGCTCGATGAAGCGCAGCGTAAGAAGGCGATCATTGAAGTCTCCAAGAATAGCAACAACGCCGTGGGCGAGGCGTTCAAGGATAACATCGTCCTCGACTACGCCGGAATCGGCGCCGCGGAGCTCACAGCCACGCAGAAAGAGCAATTGCTCGATTTGATCGGCGAGTATGTGCGGAACATGCGCGATGGACACGCGAAGGTGAAGATGCACGAGGTGCGGCGGCATCTGGACGAGACCCGATTCGCCTGGATCGGCGAGACGGGGCCAAACAGCGTCTTCTACTACCGCATCTACAGCCCGGTGGTCTTGATCGAGTTCGATCATCAGCTACCGATCGCGCTGCCGCATCTGGAACCTGGCAAGCCTACCCGCCAGCACATCCATACTGTGATCCGGACGCCGAACGGGAACGATTATGGGAAGGATCTGCTCCGGCAGCACTACGAGCAGCATTCGCACCCGCACAAGCACCCAATGGTTTGGCTCTCGGTGAAATCGTCGGCTGAATAGCATGAAAGCTATGCGCCCACCGCCAAAGGGAAGATAGTGGGCGGAAATGAATACGATGCATAGGATGGCCGCGGCCGCATCAAGGGCGGGTACGGCGCGGGCACCTTGAACGCACGTGAGGCAGACGCACAAGGCTGATTTTGCGATTAGCAACCCGGCTGTCGTTTGATTTGGGTGATGTCTGCAACGTCGGGCAGGGCGATTCATTCGTGCACTGCGCAAACGTGTACCGCGATGGCCAGCCGGTCGAGATGTTCGCGAATTGCGCATCGATCCAAACGATCCGGGCCCGATTTACAATACCATGCGTAAGGACGCCCCGACGCTTGCACAACGGCCACCGGGCGCACGAGCACCCAGCCACTGCCAAGAGCGCCAGCGCCGGCTAATCCGTTCGCTCCAGTGGGCAGCATACCGCCGGCTACACCACCAGGGTCGGCTAGTCCGCCGGCGACTCCGCCCGTACCAGTGGAAACCGCGCCGCCGGCGACTCCACCGGCACTAGCTAATCTCCGACTACTCCAACAGTGCCGATAGCTGAACCTCCGCCAGTACCTGCTAATTCTCCGACCACTCCGCCAGTGCCGGAATTCGGGACTCCGCCTAATGACGATGACAATCCAAGTGCGGACGGTTTAGTCAACCCTGCTGGTATTGATTTATGGAAATTTCCGCGAGTAAATTTCTACCAAAATGATTAACTTCCTGGTGCCAGCTACCACTCAAAAGCTGTTTGTGGCCGCGGCGCTGTTATACGCCGGTGGCGCTGTTGGCGGTGAACCGGTTGCAGCATATATTGAATATCTGTACGGCCTAGAAAGCCTTGCGTTCAGTATGGTTGCGAATTTAAAAGAAGCGCTGGAAATGGCCGGTTTACTAGTGTTCGTGCATGCATTGCTTGGTTATATCGGCGCCAATGAGCATGCCATGCGCGTGCGGTTCACCCGCTCTTAACGGGTGAACGACTTTTTGGCGAGTAAATACAAGCGCAGCTATGACTTGGCTGGCTTGTACGCGAGGGTAACTCATACAGTAGCTAGCTTGTCCAATTACAGGTCGTGGTTAGGACGCCTTGCCTAAAGCTCTTATCCCTTTGTATATCTAGCTGGCCCGGATCAGGTGCAGCCCTGCAATCCCGCCCACCTACAGGTGGGCGGGTATCGAGTAGGCAGGTACAAAACTAAACATTAGCGTCTTATATTCGCTCTCGCGCGAATGACTATTTGTCAGCCATTGGAACCATCGTCATCACCACCTCCGTTGTCATCACCACCTCCATTATCATCACGGCCTCCATTGTCATCACGGCCTCCATTGTCATCACGGCCTCGATCGTCGTCACCTAAGCCTG
>DATACK010000261.1:0-32473 GCA_036259115.1 Gammaproteobacteria bacterium
ACTTTGTCTCGTTCAGGTTGATGCCGGATTTCGGCGGCACCGAAATTACGCTATTCGATGCCTATGTCGATCTCATCACCCCGCTGCACTACCCAGACAGCGCAGGCGAGAGCGTGTCACTGGCCGTCATCCGAGGCGGCAAATTCAAGAGCCCAGTGGGTCTGGAGCGACTGCAGTCCGCCTGGACACACATGATCGAGCGCGGTTATCCAACGGAACTCGCGCCAAACCGCGATATCGGCGCGGAGGTCTATAGTGGCGATCTCATCAACGGTAAAACAGGCAACCCTTTTGATTATGCGTTTGGCTTCACCAACGGTGAACCGGATGGCCGCAATTCTCCATTATCCAATCCCGATGATAACTTTGAATACGCCGCGCGCCTAGGCGTAGAGCCCATCGAGAACTTAGGATTCGGCATCTCCGGCACCATCGGCGATAAAGAGGGCGGTGCAGGTGAAGAAGAGGCTGAGGACTTTCTGCCGGGTTATCGCAGCCCCGGCCAGCAAACGATCTTCGAATATACCGTCACCACAGCCGCCGCCGGGCAGCAGTTTCGCTGGTCACCACAAGCGTACTACTACACTGGGCCCTTTGGCATGCTAGCCGAATACATTCAATCCTCGCTTAGGGTGACCAATGGTATTACGGAAAATACGCTTATACATAAGGCCGCGCAGGGTACCTTTGTATACGTGCTCACCGGCGAGGACGCAAGCTTCTCGGGCGTTGATCCTCAAGCCCCTGTCGGCAGCGGGGGCTGGGGCGCGTGGGAACTGGCGGCGCGTGTCGCGTGGCTGGACCTGGATAACGAAGCCTTTCCGCTCTATGCGAATCCGACCACAGCGGTTTCCGGAGCCGAAACCTTTGGCCTGGGCGTGAATTGGTATCTGACTAAAAACGTTAAGGCCGCTCTTAACTACTTCCAAACCGACTTTAATGGATTTGGTACTGCGATTTTCCCTAAAGAAAAAGTCGTGCTGTCGCGCCTGCAATTGACTTTTTGAATATGGCTTGGGTAATCCAGGAGCATATACATGAAACTAAACATCCGCTACTTGATCGCGACTATAGCGTTTGCCGGCTTAATCGGCGGAGCACCGCTGACGATGGCCAAGGACACCACGTTACTCAATGTCTCCTACGATCCGACACGCGAACTCTACGCGGACTTCAACGCCGTCTTTGCCAAATACTGGAAGGCAAAAGCGGGTGACACGGTCACTGTTCAGCAGTCGCATGGCGGCTCCGGTAGCCAGGCCCGTGCCGTCATCGATGGTTTGGAGGCCGACGTGGTGACTTTGGCACTAGCCTACGACATCGATGCTTTACACACGAAGGCCAAGCTGATCCCGGCCGACTGGCAAAATCGCTTGCCTTATAACAGCTCGCCCTATACCTCGACCATCGTATTCCTAGTGCACAAAGGCAATCCCAAAGGCATCAATGACTGGGATGATCTGATCAAGCCCGGCATTGGCGTCATTACGCCGAATCCAAAGACCTCGGGTGGCGCTCGCTGGAATTATCTGGCGGCCTGGGGTTGGGCGCGCAAGAAATACGGCTCCGGTGCCAAGGCGCGAGAAATTGCCACCAAGCTTTACAAGCACGTGCCGGTGTTGGACTCCGGCGCTCGGGGAAGTACCACCACCTTCGTACAGCGTGGCATTGGCGATGTCTTGCTGGCCTGGGAGAACGAAGCATCCCTCGCGATCCAAGAGCTGGGTCCCGATCAATTCCAAATCGTGGTGCCCTCGCAGTCTATCCTCGCCGGGCCACCGGTGGCGGTGGTGGATAACTTCGTCGATCAGCATGGGACCCGCAAGGTTGCCACAGCTTATCTCAAGTACCTGTACACCAAGGAGGGCCAAGAAATCTGCGCTAAGCACTTCTATCGGCCGCGCAATCCCAAGATTGTCGCCGAGTATAAGGATCAGTTCCCGAAAGTGCCGATGATCACCATCGACGATTTCGGCGGCTGGCAAAACGCACAGGAAACACATTTCGCCGACGGCGCCGTTTTTGATCAGATCTACCAAGAGGGCCATTGATCATGACCATCACTGTCAACACGCGTAACCAGTTCCGGGGCACCGTCGTGCGCATCAACGACGGCCCGATAGTATCAGAAGTCGAGCTGGAGACTCAGGCCGGAATCATCACGGCGGTGGTCACCTCCAGTTCCATCCGCAGCGTGGGTCTGCGCGTAGGCGACGAAGCAGTCGCCTTGTTCAAGGCCACCGAGGTGCTCATCGGCAAGCTATAAAGCCCGAGCTCTTCCACACTGAGGCAGGGCCTTCTATTTTTCATATGCTTTAATGGATCGGGACATGTTTTATCCAGGATCGACATTGTTGCGGCTGCTCATGGTTGTGCTTGCGGGACTGTTTTACAGCCAGAACACGCATGCCAGGTTTCAACCGAACATCGTGTTTATCCTCTCCGACGATGAGGACCTCAAAAGCCACGCTGAGCGTACTGCCCGTGAGGAGACAAGCGCGACTACCGGAACAAGTCGGGGCGGCACAGAAGGATTTTCAAGAGATGACACTCTCCTCGGCGAGTTGCAGGAGGTTCGGAGTGCTCACTGCATAGCCATACGGTTCTACCCATTGGCCCGTGTCGTGCGAATGTATGTATAGGATGTTGGAAAGGTCTGGCAAGCTATCTCCTACGCGCACTTTGTGGTTTTATTTTGACTTAAGTTGTATCGGGCAAGGCCTACGCTACGCTGAGATATTCTTCTTGCAGGGAACGCTCGTGCTTGCCCTGCAGATACTCTCTAACCCATTCTTCTGAGATTGAGTCGGCCTGGCGCTTCATCTTTGGAGTCGCTATGGTGAAATTTTCGGGCACGGAGACGCCTATCTCATCGAGCAATTTCAAGATTGCCGTCTTATAGTCCTTGATGAAATCTTCATAGACGATCTCGATCGGCCTAACTCCATATTGGCGGAAGCATTTCTTCCACGCCGCGTTGTGCTCGTCTATCCGGAGCTTCAAGTGGTCGACCGCAGGATAGCTGAACCTGAGCTTGGGCCTCTGAGCGTTGGACTCGCCTTCCTGTCTCCACTCCCAGGTTTGGAGGGCTTTCCACAGTGAGACAGCCTGCCTGACCGTGTCCCTGCGGCGAATCCAAACGAAAGACCTGAGGTTCGGGAAGACGGCTGACGGAATATCTCGTGGCGCCACATCCTGCCTGCCCGCACGCCGGGCCAGCCGCGTAAAGTCCCGGAAGTAGGCCCACGTGATCTTGGTTCCGAATACTCCGTTTTCGGTCGTGCCCTGCTCAAAAGCATTCCGTCTGAGCTTTTCGAAGTCCGGGCGTTCCCCTAGCTCGGTGCCAACCGGACCATCTCCGTACCATCCGCCTTGCTCTCCGAGAATATCCTGGAACTCAGGGTCGTCGAGAAACGCCCATACCTCCGGGTCATTCGAACGCTGGAAGTAGTCTCGCGGCCCGTGAGGTCGGCCTGTCTCAATGAGGACCTCGAAATGTTCCGCGGGCCTACCGGATATTCCAGTACTCCCGAGCGCTTCACAGAGAAGTGTGCTCCCGCTTCGCGGCGTGGCGCAAATCAAGTATGACAGTTTTGGCTCTCTAAACGGCATGGTGCTGCCTCCGCTCTTTACTGGTTGCCAACGCCTCTCTAACTCTCATTATCTACGACGCGCTGGTAGATCAACTAATGACGATATGCATGCAGTATTCCACCTAGCAAAGCTTCCTTACCGTTGTGCCCTTAACCTAATGACGCCGTGCTGATCCATCAAGCGTCCAATCGTCGCGACTTAGTTTTTGCTGAGTTACTTGCAGGCCCTCCCTCTAGATCGTCGGGTGTACGTGTGTGAGTACCGTCGTCGTTTGCTTTTCTATTGCGACGTCCAGTCAACATTCGCCGAAATGGCCATAGCAGCACAAATGCCAAAGACAGAAATACCGCAGCTAGCAGCCCCCACGGTGCACCAAGGAGACTCAACCCGGCACCTGGTCCTATATAAGCAGATACCGTGTTGATGACACCTATAGTCAGGGGCGCAGGCAAGTAGTGTCTTAGAGAGAGTTTTCATCCGACTGCTTCCTCGATTGCAGCATTGCAGGGTTAATGACGAAAGTTTTCCGCATCACGAACTTACTAGCATTGAATCTCATCACGTAGATAATGCGCGGACTGCAATGACTGAACTATCCGAATGCATGACTTGAGCATACTAGTCCGTTTCACGGTTTAGATGGAAATAAAATTTTGTCTATTATTTATATGAATAACTATATAAGCACTCCACGATGAAATTCCGATTTTCGGGCACGGCCTTGGCTGAAACGCGAATAAATCCTCCGTGGGCAATCTTTTGTTGCTAACGCTATTCACATGTGGAATATCTAGCAGGTGCGACATTGCGCCTATCGTGTAGCTGGAACTGTGCGGTACGGTGTGAATTTATGCCGATGGCTGTCCTGTTTGGCTTACGCCTCAGTTTACAAAGCCCATTCAAACGACGGGGCAGGTGGTATTGGACTACCCCGATTGGACGTGCATCATGAAGACGCCGATGCACCAAGTAAAGGTGCAGCAATGCACGGGACATGACGAACCGAAAGCGGCGACCGCATTTCCATACGCTCCATCAAGCAGCGAGTGTTCGTTTAGATTTTTGATGAAACTGCTTCAAGCTAGCCTGTATCGGCCTTGAGGAGTTCATCAATGCCGTGCGGCACGGACTGAACCATGATTTGACATCCTCTTCGATAAGGCATAAGCCGATCAAACCTTGGAACCCCAGGTCGACATTTATGGAAAATCTGATACCTAGTGATTACACCATAATGACGCTTCATCTCATTGAAGTGCTGAACGTGTGTAGGCTATTTCGGCGCGGACGTAATCTTTAAGGAACGCGCCTATCATCCGTGGTTTAATCGCTGTCGCATCGATTTGGATCAGGGCCGCGACCGGTATACTGATTGGATTGATATAGACTTCTAGTAGTCTGCCATTCTCTTGGCTGCGCTGACCTTCGTTCCTTCCATTTTCCGCTGCATGGAAACCGACCTCCTGAGCAAGACTTACGCTCAACACTTCGGTCGCTTCGACCGCAATAGCCCGATCGCTGAAGATAAGATCAGAAAGCTCTTGAAAAGCCAAGGCTTCGCAGTCGCTAACGTGAGCTACCGCATCAGCGATTATGGGTCGCCATTCGAATGCCCGATGGTCATTTGGGCTAAGAATCTCCGCCAGACGAGCCGGCTTGCGGAGTCTCTACGAGCACTAGCACAAATTGCACGAGGTTCGCATCATATCGACTGCTGATCGATGCGGCATCGTTTCTTAGCAAAAGGGGAAAGACGGGTACGTTGCCGGGCCGGAGATATCTCCGCCCTTGGATCATTTAATTTCCGCAGCTTCCTTCTTGTGCGTCTTGGCGTGAGTACAAATCGATCTGCTTATGACCAGAACTTCATATCCTCGAAAAAGCGCCTAACGCCATCAAGCCAGTTTTGCGCCTGTGGACTGTGGCGCTCACCACCATCAACTAATGTCTTGTGTAACTCTTCCATAAGTTCTCTCTGACGTTTGGTGAGATTGACGGGTGTCTCTACTACGATTTGGCAGATGAGATCACCTTGAGGACCGCCGCGGACCGGTTTAACGCCTTTACCGCGCAGCCGAAAATGCTTGCCGGTCTGAGTCTCTGCCGGAATCTTGAGTTTAATGCGCCCGTCTAGCGTGGGTACCTCAAGCTCTCCACCCAACGCAGCAGTGGTGAAGCTTATTGGCACCTGACAGACTAGATTATTGCCATCGCGGACAAATAACGGGTGTGGCTTGACCTCGATATGCACGTAAAGGTCACCTGCACCACCACCGCGTGTACCTGGCTGGCCCTCACCGGACAAGCGAATACGGTCGCCGGTATCAACGCCGGCCGGCACCTTGACCGTCAATGTCTTGAACTCTTCTACCTGCCCTCGACCACCACACGCACTGCATGGCTCGGTGATAATCGTACCTGCACCTCGGCAGTGCGGACAGGTCTGCTGCACAGAAAAAAATCCCTGCTGCATCCGCACCTGACCTACGCCGTCGCAGGTATTGCAGGTCTTGGGCTTCGTACCGGGCCGTGCGCCGCTGCCGCCGCAGGTGCGACACTCGGCAAGTGCCGGCACACGAATACTGGTCTCGGTGCCGAATACCGCCTCCTCAAGGCTCAATTGCAGGTTATATTGAAGATCGGCACCGCGATAGGCACGTGTCGTACCACTGTTGCGCCCGAAGATATCGCCGAAAATGTCATCGAAGATATCCCCAAAGCCGCCGCGAAAACCACCACCACGCGCCGCACGTTCGACGCCCGCATGTCCGAACTGGTCGTACGCGGCTCTTTTTTGCGGATCCGACAGAACTTCGTAAGCCTCCTTGGCCTGCTTGAACTGTTGAGCGGCCGCCTCGTCACCCGGTCTGCGGTCGGGATGATATTTCATCGCCAGCCGACGATAAGCCTTTTTCAACTCCGCATCGCCGGCACCTCGGCTTACGCCCAGGATCTCATAGTAATCGCGTTTGCTCATGCCTGAGATTGTTGTATGAAAGATGTTGAGGCGCAAGATGAATTATCACACCTTACGCCTCACATCTTACATTTACTTCTGTTATTTCTTGTTGTCGTCGACCTCCTCGAACTCGGCATCGACTACATCTTCGCTGCTAGCGGCACCGGATTCGGCGCTCCGACCACCGGACTGCTGCTGACTACCGGCGGTCTCCTGCCTGTTTGCATATACGCGCTCGGCAAGCTTGCCGGCGGCCTCACTCAAGGTCGCAGTTTTCGCCTCGATCGCATCCTTATCGTCGCCCTTCATGCTCTCCCTCAGGTCAGAAATAGCATCCTCGATGCGCCTGCGCTCGGCTTGATCAACCTTGTCGCCCAACTCTTTAAGCGACTTTTCGGTCGCGTGAATCAGACTGTCAGCCTGATTACGCGCCGCCACCGTCTGATGGAACCGGCGATCTTCCTCCGCATGCGCCTCGGCATCTCTCACCATGCGCTTGATCTCGTCCTCAGACAAGCCACTCGAGGCCTTGATGACAATCGACTGCTGCTTACCCGTCGCGATATCCTTGGCAGATACGTTCAGAATGCCATTCGCGTCGATGTCGAAAGTCACCTCGATCTGCGGCACGCCACGCGGGGCCGGCGGAATGTCGGTGAGATCGAATCGTCCCAGTGATTTATTGGCGCTGGCCATCTCCCGTTCACCTTGCAGCACGTGCACCGTCACGGCAGTCTGGTTATCCTCGGCGGTGGAGAACACCTGCTTCGCATTGGTCGGAATGGTGGTGTTCTTCTCGATGAGTTTAGTCATCACGCCACCTAAGGTCTCAATACCCAATGAAAGCGGCGTCACATCGAGCAACAACACATCCTTGACCTCGCCACCTAATACGCCTGCTTGAATAGCGGCGCCGATAGCTACCGCCTCGTCGGGGTTTACGTCCTTGCGAGGCTCTTTGCCAAAGATATTTTTTACTACCTGCTGCACCTTGGGCATACGAGTCTGACCGCCGACTAAGATAACATCGTCGATGTCCTTGGCCGACAATTCTGCATCCTTCAGTGCGATCCGGCACGGCTCGATAGTGCGCTGTATTAAATCCTCCACCAGCGCCTCTAGCTTGGCGCGGGTCACCTTGATGTTGAGGTGCTTAGGCCCGCTTGCATCAGCGGTGATGTACGGCAGATTGACCTCGGTCTGCTGGCTGGAAGATAACTCGATCTTGGCCTTCTCAGCTGCGTCTTTCAAACGCTGCACGGCCAGTGGATCCTTGTGCAGATCGATGCCCTGATCCCTCCTGAATTCGTCGGCCAGATAGTCGATCAAGCGCCGATCGAAGTCTTCGCCACCCAAGAACGTGTCGCCGTTAGTAGACAGCACCTCGAACTGATGTTCACCATCGACCTGGGCGATCTCTATGATTGAGATATCAAAGGTACCCCCGCCTAAGTCGTATACCGCCACCTTGCGATCGCCGCGCTGCTTATCCAGGCCATAGGCCAGTGCCGCCGCGGTGGGCTCGTTGATGATGCGCTTAACATCCAGGCCCGCGATCTTACCCGCATCCTTGGTTGCCTGACGCTGGGAATCGTTGAAATAAGCGGGTACGGTGATTACCGCCTCGGTCACCGGTTCGCCCAGATAGTCCTCTACAGTCTTTTTCATCTTCTGCAGCACGCGCGCGGAGATCTCTGGCGGCGCCATCTTCTTACCTCGCGCCTCCACCCACGCGTCGCCATTATCCGCTTTGACGATCTTATAAGGCACCAGCTTAATGTCCTTCTGGACGGCTTCCTCTTGAAAACGGCGCCCGATCAACCGCTTTATTGCATATAAGGTATTGGCGGGATTGGTGATCGCTTGGCGTTTTGCACTTTGGCCAACCAGCACCTCACCGTCTTCCATAAAGGCGACGACGGAAGGTGTCGTGCGATCGCCCTCGCTGTTTTCGATGACCTTCGCGGACTTGCCTTCCATAACGGCCACACAAGAATTGGTGGTGCCAAGGTCAATGCCAATTATCTTTCCCATAGCATGTCTCCAGAAACTTGTACCTTCGCAAAAACTCGTAAGTAAGGCACTAGATTGAGGCGTGATAACCTATTTCAAGGCTGATCACTAGGAATTATGAATCAGAAATCCAGGGCCTCGCCTAATCTACAAACATTTCAACTTCTACCCTCTGGCCGTTATTCGCCAGCCCCTTCTTCAGGCGCCTTGGATACAATCACCATAGCCGGTCGCAAAAGACGCCCATTAAGCGCATAACCTTTTTGCATAACCGTCACCACGGTGTTTGGCGGCAACTCTCGATTTTCCTGCATTGCCATCGCCTGATGACGCGTGGGATCGAACGGTGTGCCTTTAGGATTGATCTCCTCGATATTGAACTTCTCCATTACCCGAATCAGCATCTTCAAGGTTAACTCAATGCCCTCGCGCAGTTTTTCGGCGTCCGTTTTACCACCCGCAGCATCGACGCCCAGCTCCAGGCTGTCCTTGACCGCCAGTAGTTCGGTCGCAAACCGCTCCACAGCAAACCGATGAGCCTGCTCCAGCTCTCGTGCATTACGCTTGCGCAGATTTTCCATCTCGGCTTGCGTACGTAGTAATCTGTTCCAATAATCGTCGGCCTTGGCGCGAGCCTCTTCCAGCTCCGCCTGTAACGCCTCAATATCAATGGCCTGTTGCGGCTGCTCGACCTCAGGCGCGTTCGCGGAATCCTGCTCGGCGACTTCGATAGGCTCATCAGCCGATGAATTTACGGTATGTTCGGATTGCTCCTTATTGATCATTACTTACTCCAGAAAAAATCTTCAGACTGGATCGGGCCTCTACAGCCCCTGGTTTGAGGGCTTATATAGGACCCCGTTTATGGGTATTCAAGGCCGCGCCCACCAATCTCGCAGTAATATCGACAATGGAAATCACGCGGTCGTACTGCATGCGCGTGGGGCCAATGACGCCCAGTACACCGAGCGCATCACCTTGCACCGAATACGGCGCCGACACGATGCTGCATTCATCCAGCGGCTGATAGCCTGACTCCTGGCCAATAAAGATCTGCACACCACGACCGCAGATGCAGCGGTTCAACAAATGCAAGATATCGCGCTTGGTGCTGAAGGCTTCGAATAGCTGCCGCAGCTTATCGACATTCGAGAACGGTTCGTAGTCCATGAGATGGGTGTGTCCCACCATGATGAAATCATCTTTATCTTGGACGTCTTCAGCAAACACCTTCTCTCCCAACTCGATGGACGCGCGCATCATACGGTTCATTTCCTCGCGCACGGCGTCGAGCTCCTTGAGCAGATCGCGCCGTACTTCACGTAAACCGCGACCGGCGAATTTCTCATTCAGATAGTTGGCCGCCTGCTGCAATTCCGAGTCCGAGTACGCACGGTCGAGATGGATAATGCGGTTTTGAACTTCCTGTTGATTCATCACCAGGATCGCCAGCACGCGGTTCTCCGAAAGTCCCAAGAATTCGACTTGGCGTAGTGAGGCATGCTCCTGGCGCGGTACGGTCACGACCCCGGCCAGTTTGGTGATGCCCGATACCATCTCCGAGGCCGCTTCGATCAGGCTGTGTGGCGTCAAATCATGGTGCAGCCGTTCCTTGAGCTGATCTATCGCCGCACTACTGAGTGGTTTAACCTTCAGCATGGTATCAATAAATAAGCGATAGCCCTTGACGGTTGGAATTCGACCCGCGGAGGCATGCGGCGAGTAGATAAGGCCTTTATCCTCTAGATCTGCCATCACATTGCGGATCGTGGCCGGGCTTAAGTCAACCGCCGCGACGCGCGCTAGCGTCTGCGAACCGACGGGTTTGCCATCACTGATATAGGTTTCAACCAGCACCTTGAGCAAGTGCAGCGCACGTTCGCTTAGAAAGGTTCCAGAGGATGCTTGATGGTTCATTGTGGCCGATCCTGCGGCTGTAGCTAGCCGGCGCTTGCGGATGGAACGTCAAAGCATCATCACAACAGCCGCTTAAGGTGTCAAGAAAACACCATGTTGGCGGTATTGCCGGCGCGTGCTACCTTAGACTGAACATGGAGAAACCGATAACTGACTTTAGCACCATCGGCCTGATTACCAAACCCGGTGACGTGCTACTCGCCGACACCGTGCGCACATTGCTCGACTACTTGCACGCGCGCGGTCTCGATGTGCTGGTAGACCACAGCGCCGGCGTTTTGCTGCAGGGCACGGGAGAGTCCAGCGTGCGCCGCGAGGAGATCGCCACGCACTGCGATCTAGTGATTGTCGTCGGTGGTGACGGCACTTTACTGCATGCCGCACGTTCGCTGGTCGACCACCACGTGCCGCTGCTGGCCATCAACCGCGGCCGCTTGGGTTTTCTGGCGGACATCTCACCCGAGGGCATGATCTCGCGGCTGGATGAGATCTTAGCTGGTCGCTACAAAGAGGACCGTCGCTACATGCTACACGCCGCCGTGCGACGTGCAGATGAGATCATCGCCGAAAGCGATGCCATCAACGAGGTTGTCGCACACGTGAAAGGTTCGGTGCGCATGATCGAGCTTGAGATCTATATCAATAGTCGCTTTGTCAATATTCTGCGTGCCGATGGTCTGATCGTTGCCACACCTACCGGCTCCACGGCCTATGCCTTATCGGGCGGTGGGCCGATCCTGTATCCGAGCCTGGAGGCCATCGTGCTGGTGCCGATATGCCCACATACGCTTACCAATCGGCCAATCGTAGTGGATGCAAGCAGCCGCATTGAAGTCATCTTATGTCGGCACAATACTAATCTGGCGCATGCGTCCTTTGACGGTCAGGCTGATGTCGATCTGAGCCTAAACGACTGCATACAAATCGAACGTAAGGCATCTACACTGCGGCTCATCCAGCCGCAGGACCACGACTACTTTCAGATCCTGCGCGCGAAATTGAGGTGGGGGTGAGCCGGACTAAGAAATGGCACTTATTAATGCGTCATCATCCCAGCCAAAGTGCCTGCAGGCGCTTTGGCGTTCGGCCGCGCGAAGCAGTGCTTTGCGAATTCACGCCCCACCCCAACAAGCGCCTGCACATGGATTCGCTGCTGCACCGCGAACGGGCAAGCAAGGACAGCCTGCCTGGCCTCCAAGCGGTGCCGGGAGCACAATGCGCTGGAAGTACGAGCTGAGATATCAAAAAACTTAAGTGCATCGCCAAGGATGGCTACTGCGGACCGAATACCGAGTCCTGAACACTCACCATGGATGGTGGGCTGAGGTTTATAAGGTGCTGGAATGTCTCGCTATGGACGGCTTGCACAGTATTGAAATTAAGCAAACGAGTGTCCAGTGCACACTCGCAATTGGTCGAACACCCGGTCAAGGAAGTCTGGGCTGGGGCTTAGAAATTCGGCAATGTTCGCCAGGGATGGCGTGGCGGGCACAATGCCTGTGAGTAGTAGTTCTTATCCAGTGAATATTCTCAATTGGCTGAACAACCCGCCATGAGTGAGGCGGATTAAGGCCGATATTCAGTGGACATCGGCTCCCGGCGAACGCCCGCACAAGGATGTGCGGGCTAGGGTATTAGAACGCTCAAGCGTCTCGCCAAGGATGGCTAGACTATGCTTTGTCCTGAGACTTTTACTCCAATGCTCACCCGCATCCACATTCGTGATTTCGCCATCATCGATGAGCTGGAACTGGAACTCGAGTCCGGCATGAGCGCGTTAACTGGCGAGACCGGCGCCGGCAAATCGATTCTGATCGACGCACTGGGTTTGGTGCTCGGCGACCGTGCGGCCTCAGATGCAGTTCGCGAAGGCGCCGACAAGGCCGAGATTACGCTCGGCCTTGATATAAGGCAGCAACCTGCCGCGCGACAGTGGCTGACAGCGCATGATCTTTACGCGGGCGAGGAATGCTTGCTACGCCGCGTGGTCTCTCGCGACGGGCGTTCCAAGGCCTATATCAACGGTACGCCAACCCCATTGCAGGTTATCCGTGAGTTTAGTGAGATGCTGGTCGACATTCACGGCCAGCATGAACATCAGTCCTTGCTGCGCAGCGAGACGCAGCGTCAAATACTCGATGCGCACGCTGACAACGCCGCTCGCCTTGCACAACTGGCTACATATTATGGCGAGTTCCGTGCGCTCAGCGAGCAGTTGCGGGCACTTGCAACCCAAGGTCGCGAGCGCGAAGACCGCATTGATCTATTGCGTTATCAAACGCAGGAATTCGCGCAGCTTGAGGTCAGCGTTGATCAATTTGAAGCACTAGACGAGGAGTACCGACGCCTGGCCCATGCTGGTCGTCTACAAGATGTGAGTCTAATGGCTTATCTCGCGCTTTATGGAGCTGAGGAGGATAATTTAGATACGCGTACAGGCAAGATCGTCAGCGAACTGGCGTCGCTGCGTGAGCTGGATGAGCAGCTCGGCGGTGCCATCGATCTGTTGAATGAGGCGCAGACGCAGTTGCGGGAGGCTGCGAGCGAGCTGCGCCGCTATGCCGATAGCTTCGACATCGATCCACAGCGGCTCACGTGGGTGGAGACGAGATTAGGCGAGCTTCACGCTCTAGCGCGTAAGCACCGTGTGCTTCCGGAGCAACTACCGGCCCGGCTAGCGGAGTTAGAGGCGGAACTTGCATCATTGGAAGGCCCGGAGTTCGATCTGGAAAGCATACGCATGCGCCTAGAGACGTCCGAGCAAGCCTATCAATCGATGGCGCGCGCGATCCATGACGCCCGCGCAAGCGCCGCACGAGAATTGGGTGCCGCGGTCACCGCAGCGATGCAGGATTTAGGCATGCCCGGCGGACGCTTTGAGATCGCGCTCGAATATAAGGAGACGGACTGTCCCGCGCCACATGGACTCGACCGGATCGAATTTCGGGTCAGTGCCAGCCCTGAACAACCCCTAAAACCGCTACACAGGGTGGTCTCCGGTGGCGAGCTGTCCAGAATCAGCCTAGCGATCCAGATTATCGCCGCACGGGACATCAGCATTCCGACCTTAGTTTTCGACGAGGTCGACACCGGCATCGGCGGTGGTGTGGCTGAGGTGGTCGGGCGCCAGTTACGCGTAGTGGGCGAACAGCGGCAGGTGCTGTGCGTCACGCACCTTCCTCAGGTCGCGGCGCAGGCCCACCATCATTACCAGGTCAGTAAGCGTACAGATAAAAAAATAACTCGCACGCGGGTAGTTGCCTTGGACATGCAAGCGCGCGTAGAAGAGATCGCACGCATGCTAGGCGGTCTGGAACTTACCGATAAAACGCGTGCGCACGCAATGGAGATGATCGTCCGCGCGCAGGGTCTATGAGCGAGGCGCCGAAAGCGTCTTTTCAATCATCCTGCTGCTTCGGCTTTGGCCGAACATATAACACCATGCTGCGCTCCTCAATCACGTAGCCATGCTTATCCGCAATCTCCTTTTGTAGCCGCTCGATCTCGTTACTGGTAAATTCGATAACCTTGCCGCTACTTAAGTCGACCATATGGTGGTGCTTACCACGATCCAGCTCAAATACCGCCTGACCACCCTCGAAATGGTGACGGATGACCAGACCCGCGGCCTCAAACTGCGTGAGCACGCGATAGACGGTCGCCAGACCGATATCCTCGCCGGCATCCAGGAGGGCTCGATAGATGTCCTCTGCAGTGAGGTGGTGAGTCGCCGGATCAGACTTCTCTAATATCTCGAGGATCTTCATGCGTGGCAGCGTGACCTTGAGTCCTGCCTTTTTAAGATTTTGGCTCTCCACTATGCACTCCGGGTCGTATGGCGTATTATGCGCAGTCCAAAATAGTCTATCACTTTCGACCGTGTATTCGATGAACAAAGTGTTCAGACGCACCGCAAACTCACGCCTCGTTATAGTGAGCACCTCCAGCCTTTTTCTTGCCGCCTGCTCTGCATTTTCGGTACATCACGTTGACGTGCAGCAGGGCAATGCCCTGGAACCGAAGGATATTGATCAATTGGAGGTTGGCATGACACCCGCACAGGTACGCTATCTACTCGGAGAGCCCATGATCGACGATAGCTATCACGCGAATCGCTGGGATTATGTCTATTACTATGATCCAGGCAAAGGCCCGGTGGAAGAACGCAAGCTGACCGTGTTTTTCGATGGTGGCCAGGTGATTAAAATAAAGGGACCGCGGAAGATCGCCAATGGATGACGCACAAAAATCGTCAGCGGCATCAACAGGAATTTTGCTTACGTAAACCCGCAGCCGCCCGCCGCCGACGCGCCTTTGGATCTGTTGACAACGGCCGATAAATTTCTACCCGATCCCGATCACGTAATCGCCGGTCAAGGCTAACCATTTTACCGAACACCCCCACCCGATTCGACGCAAGATCGATCTCCGGACAGCGCTCAAGAATGCCGGAAGCCTCGATGGCCTGTTTAGCCGTAACGTCGTAATTGAATTCCAATTCAATGATGATCTGCCAGTCGGCGCGCGCATATGCGACTTCCACCACTATCCGATCATCTATCTCACCGTGTGCCATAGACTTCGTATGCACGCTTGACGAAGGCATCAACCAATAGATTGGCAGCATGATTGAATACCGGTCCCAGGGCCAATGCCAAAATCTTACCCGATATTTCGAACGTCAAGTCCAACGAGACGCGGCAACCGGTACCAACCGGATCGAATAGCCACAGTCCATCAAGTCGGCGAAACGGTCCCTCGACCAGGCGTATCTCAATCCGCTGGGGCGGTTGCAGTAGATTGAGCGTGGTGAAGGATTTCTCAACACCGCGTTTGGCGACCGTTAGCATCGCTCGAATCTGGCGCGTATCGCGCTGTAACACGCGCGCAGCCTTACACCAAGGCAGAAATCGTGGATAGGATTCGATGTCATTGACCAGATCGAACATCTGTGCTGGCGTGTAGGGCACTGAGGCGCTGCGGTGAATGGTGCGCATGCGCGGTGTCAAGATATCCTAAAAAGACTGGAAGTATCTGGCACTGTCAGATCCTCTTGATCACCATGTGAGCGGCATTGTGGTGAAAAATTCAATATTGCACAACCGATGTTGAGCCGGGACGCACGATCGAATCGCATATAATGGGGCTATGGTCAAGCAAAGCAATCACCGCAGCACGATCGCGGTCAACAAAAAGGCTCAGCACGATTTCTTCATTGAAGAGCGGTTTGAAGCGGGATTGGTGCTTGAGGGATGGGAGGCCAAGAGCCTGCGTGCAGGCCGCGCGCAACTCAATGAAAGTTACGTTTTGATTAGGAATTCCGAGGCATGGCTACTGGGCGCACATGTCACGCCGCTGCCTACCGCTTCCACGCATATCTCACCGGATGCCGTGCGTACACGCAAGCTGCTCTTACACCGCGACCAGTTGGATAAGCTGATCGGTGCAGTGGAGCGGAAAGGCTATGCCGTGGTCCCGACCGCGATGTACTGGAAGAATGGGCGCGCCAAACTGGAAGTGGGCCTAGCCCGCGGAAAAAAGCAGTATGACAAGCGCGCCGCACAGAAACAACGCGATTGGCAGCGGGACAGACAACGCCTGCTGAAGCAGCAGCGCTAGCCTCTATACAAATGGAGGCCGCAGCACGATGGCCTTATCAGGCCGGCACCTTAAATTATTGAGTGTAAATGAGCAAGTCGCGATATCAGAGCGATAAATCTGGCTAATGCACCGCTACCGCTCCCGCTGCCCTGCCCTCGGGTTTGGCAAATCAAACTAATACGGTGGGCCCCAAAAATAACCAGCCAGCAAGCCAGTACATTTTGTTCAAACTCAGTATGTAGGGGTGGCTGTAAACTCCTGAGCCAACTTGGCGATCGCCTGTATCTGATCCATACCAAGCGCGTGCGCCTGGACAAGTCACTGCTGCGTGGCTGGATCAAAGGTCGTAATGTTTTCGGTCAGCCGATGATTGTAAAAGGACTCGCGGTGGTCCCATAGCGTCACAGTGAGTGAAGTGCCAATGGAGAGTGCGATCAGGCGCAGAAAGTTAAACAGGCCCGAGGCGCTCGCCACCTCATTGGGTGGCAGACCGGAGAGCGATAGAGTGATCAAGGGAATAAAAAAGCAGGACAATCCAATACCCCAAGGGAGCCGAACTAGAAATAGTGGCTCAAGGCTCACGTTTACGTTGAAGCTGCCCTTGAGGAACAAGAGCACCGAAAAAATGAGCATGCCAAAGGTCACGATGATGCGCACATCAAACTTATCAGTAAGCCGACCGATTATAGGCGAGAAGATGACGCCTAAGAGCCCAAGCGAGGCAGTAGTTATGCTGGCCCAGGTGGCAGTGTATCCCTGTTCATTTTGTAGCCACAGCGGCAACAAAACCACGTCACTGAAATATGCCATGAACCCCAAGATCACAGCGATGGTCGCCACTGTGAAATTGCGCCGCTTAAAGCATCGCACACACCTTTCTAGAGATTCTCATGGCGCCGCGCATACTCACCATCCTGCGAATCATAATCGCCAAAGTGCGGCGCTGCCCTGAACTAGAGGCATCTACTGTGACTCCGAACCGAGGGTAGCCCTAGATGGCGTAGCGCATTACCTAGAGCGTGCTTGCAACTCTGGGCTCATTCAGGCCCAGGACGTCCGGTTGGCGGGCGCTCAGTTTTGGGTATGCTTCGTGGGGATCTATTCTTACGCCGCGTGCTTGGCATAGACGAAACGGAAGACTTAAGCGAATAGCCGATGCCGCAGTGGAGACTTTTCTAAAAGCCTATGGTTTAGAACAGGCAGAAAAGTAACGCCATAAACTATGGCCGCTGCACGTGCATTCTTGGAGTCAGTACATCGCGCTGAAGTACTAAAGGCGCATCTTTGGCTTATATCCCATAAGGGCTACAGCGCCTTATTCAGGCTTTTTAATCCCTGTCTGAAAAATAAGCCGCGTAATCCCTGATCGCAAGCGCTTTTGCGGTGACCATCAAGAGGTTGGCGGCCTGTAGGTATGAGAGTCACTAGAAGTTATTAAAGAAGACAGAAGATTACTCGGTGTTCCGCCGCAACCACAGACACTTGCCTCCACTGATCTTGTCGATTTCTTGTAAACGCATGGCATGCGCTTCAAGCTCGTAGCTATCGGCTTTGATAATGCGCAATGGCCGCATGGTCGGTACGAGCACTGCCGCGTCGCTCCCTTGTTCTGTCGGCTGGGCATCCGACGCCAATGCTAGGCTAGTCTGCCCGCCGGTCATCGCCAGATAGACTTCGGCGAGGATGCGCGCGTCCAAAAGCGCACCGTGCACCTCGCGGTCGGCGTTGTCCACACTGTAACGCTTACACAGCGCGTCTAGGTTGTTCTTCTGCCCCGGGTGCAGCTTCCGTGCCAACTCCAACGTGTCCAGGATGGAACAGATGTCGCGTACGCCGCCGCGGCCAGTCCTCGCTAATTCCGCGTCAACGAAGGCTATGTCGAACGATGCATTGTGAATGATCAGTTCTGCGCCACGTATGAAGTCGAGCAACTCTGCTGCCACCTCGGCGAAACGCGGTTTGTCAGCCAAGAGCTCGGTGGTAATACCGTGTATCTCGACAGCCGCCGCGTCGATTTCTCGATCGGGTTGAAGGTACTTGTGCCACGTGCGCTCTATGCGACGGTTGATGATTTCCACACAGCCGATCTCGATGATGCGGTGGCCCTGTGATGCCTCAAGACCCGTGGTTTCGGTATCGAGCACGACTTGCCGCATCAATCTTTCTCGCCTATCACGTGCTTACTAACACCTACCGACCAAGCGCGGTGCACCGGCGCCCGCCAGCAAGTCATCGATGGCCTCATTCGCTAGGCGGTCTGCTCGTTCATTCTCAGGATGACCGCTGTGGCCTCTGATCCAGCGCCACTCGATGCGATGTTTACCGCTGATTGCATCCAGTCTCTGCCAGAGATCCTCGTTTTTGATCGGCTTGCGCGCGGCGGTCTTCCAGCCCCGCCGTTTCCAATCGGCTAACCACGAGCCGATGCCCTGCATGAGATATCTGGAATCCGTGGTTAAGACCACGTCGCAGCCGCGCTTGAGAGACTCAAGTGCCACAATTGCGGCAGTCAATTCCATGCGATTGTTAGTCGTCAGCAGTTCACCTCCCTTGAGCCTCTTCTCGCAGTCTCCATAACGCAACAACACACCCCATCCGCCCGGGCCTGGGTTACCGCGGCAGGCGCCGTCGGTGAAGATTTCAACTGCTTGGGACATTCGTGTGCAAACGCATCGCAGGCTCAGTCAACTTGCCCGGCGCCAATCTGCCCAGCCGCCGCCAGCTCGGCTTCAGCGGCGTGAGCGTCGTCACTCGTTTACATGCCACCAGTAGTCTCACCCCGCCAAAAATGGGAAATGCTGAGTACCCCAGCCACTCTATCGGAGCCATATATCGAAGAATTCGCGCGCGTTGGATTGGCGGTCTAAATCCGCAATATTCACAGGTGTCAATTACCAAACCCAATAAGGAGAGCCAGTCCTTAAGTCTTGAGCTAGAAAAGAAGTGTCCGCACCAAGGTACGCGGCCGCGCCAGCCCAAGACCAGGCGCCATAGGCCGTATACGCTCCGCGGATTGAACCCTACGATGATCAAGCGCCCCTCCGGTATCAACACGCGTTCAATCTCGCGGAGCACACGGTGAGGTTCTGTAGCAAAGTCTAGCGTGTGCCATAGCACTATAAGATCGACGCAATCCGCGTCAAAGGGCAAGGCATCCGCGGCGGCCATGAGATCAACGCCGAACGGGTTTATGTCCATATTTACCCAGTGTTTAATACGGCTTCCGCCCATCAGGTCGATCTCAGGCGCGACGCAACCGATCTGCACGGCGTGATAACCGAATATCTGTGGCAACAAGCGATCCAAATGACACTTGATATCGTTCAGCAACAACACCCCAGTGCGCGTGGCGTACCAGTCGCGCATGGCTGCCGTTAGATGGGCTGGATCCTGTATACAGCGAAGTCTTTTCTCCATAGCAGCTTAGCATAGCCTGTTTACCACATCGCAGTCACGAAATCGACTGTCTACGGCGTTGAAAAACAGCCTCTAGGCGCGCCGCAGAGTGAACCGGGCATAACCAAATACCCATTGGTTTAGGCCCGGCGACCCGGCAAGCTCTGGGGGCTCGCTCTGAGCCTAAGCCCAGCAGGTACCAACCAGATGCGCAGGCGCTACATCAAGTTGCCAAGCCCATAGCACTTGGCGATTTGAAGCACACACCAGCTTACACTGCGGCGTTGTGAGCTGAAAAGGTCAAGGACTTTTTCAACATCCACTTAGGATCGTGACACCTCAAATGTGACGACGGTTTATTTAATTTAAATATTGGCTTGTATTAACAAGAAATGAAAAGTTAAAGTCCCCCTATGCCCAAGCCGTACCTTTTGTATTTGTCGCACGGTGCAATCACCGTGCTGTCGATAGGCATAGGCGCGTGTTCGCTGCAACCTACGCGTGACAGTAAAACAACGAATGATACCGATTCCCTGGCGCTCCATAGGGTGGAAATAAGCTCAAAACCGAACGAGCCGCTGCCCGTGGTGCTGCTCAAGTCCGATCCGATCGGAGCGGATAAGGTGCCAGTGGAACAGGCGCGCGATATTTGGCAGCGCGTGCGTGACGGTTTTGCGCTGCCTCGCGAAGACGATAGCTCTCAGATTCTGCAGTACGAGAACTGGTACCGGGCCAAACCGGACTATTTACACCTCGTCACCGAGCGCGCGGAACCGTACCTGTATTTCATCCTCGAGGAAATCGAGCGTCGCCACTTACCCACCGAGCTCGCGCTACTGCCGATCATCGAGAGCGCCTATATTCCCTTCGCCTATTCGCGTTCCCGCGCCGCAGGCATATGGCAGTTCGTACCGGATACGGGGCGTCTATACGGTCTCAAACAGGACTGGTGGTATGACGGGCGGCGCGATATCTACGCCTCCACCATCGCCGCCTTGAATTATCTACAGACGTTGAATCAACTGTTTGCCGGAGACTGGCTCAATACCCTGGCAGCCTACAACGCCGGCCCCAGTCGGGTGCTGCAGGAAATCGAAGATAATCGCCGCCTTGGCAAACCCACCGATTTTTGGCATCTCAATTTGCCGACCGAGACGCGCAATTACATACCTAAGTTGCTCGCAGTCAAGGCGCTAGTTCAGAATCCGGCGAAATTCGGCATCAAATTATGGCCAATACCAAACGAACCTTATCTGACCACAGTAGACATTGGTACCCAAATCGACATAGCACTGGCCGCTAAGCTAGCGGGCATGAAAGTTGAATTATTTCAGCTGCTCAATCCCGGCTTCAACCGCTGGGCGACAGATCCGGATGGCCCCCATCGGTTACTGTTGCCCATAAACCGCGTCGAAAAATTCAAGCTGCGGCTGACCAATTTGCCGGTAAGGGAGCGCGTAACCTGGCTGCGCCATCAGATTAAGCAAGGTCAAACCCTATCTTACATTGCGCAACGCTACGACGTTAGCATCAGTCTGCTGCAGCAAACCAACGGGCTTCACAGCAGCATTATCCATGCCGGGAGCGAGTTGCTGATACCTCAAACCGCTACCGCGGCAAATAGTTCTTTTGCGGCAATGCAACGGCCGGCGTCATCAGCATTAGAATACGCAGAACCATATACGCATGTCGTCAAGCAGGGAGATAGCTTTTGGAGCATCGCGCGTAGTTACGACGTTTCGGCCGCTGAACTGGTCGATTGGAATGGCAGATCGATGGACAGCATTATCAAACCTGGCGACCAATTAATCATTTGGAGAAAGTCCGGCCCGGCTGCTGCACAGCAGCACGACGACGCGCCCTCCACTGCTCAGGTCATCAAATATGCGGTGCAAAATGGGGACTCGCTATATGCTATTGCGCGACGCTTCAACGTGAGCATTACCGATCTATGTCGCTGGAACAACGTGCAAGACAATAGCGTGTTGTATCCTGGGCAGGGGCTGACATTATATCTGGACGTAGCCGAGCTGGACGAAAGTTAGCCACAAGCATGACCTTGTAGCAGATAACATCAGCTCAGCACTCAACCTTTTGCTTTCACAAAAGGCCACAATCGCGCCTACGCCAGTCCTTGCTAATCTCAAGGATCTTATAGCAGACACCTTCTCGTTCGCCATCGCTTGCTGTACCCGCAGTAGCCATCGGTTAATGAGCGACCATAACGCGGTACTAGTGATCAAGCTTACGTCATGCCTCCAGACATATAAGCTCATAATGTGAACTGGCCCAATGCACGTTTTATACAAAGGTGCCGATATGATCTTGGTGTGGCCGTCCTTGTGCGGTTTGGCGCAAGCTATAGTTTATCGGTGGAATCGAGGCCCAGAACTCATTATCCGCAATCCGCTGCTCGGACAAAGGAATATGAGATGAACTTGAAATATGTACTCGATGCTGCAACCCACAGCGACACCGGCCGCGTACGCTCACGCAACGAAGATCGGGTCGGCGAGGACTTGGCGCTTGGAGCAGTAGCACTGGCCGATGGCATGGGAGGCCATCACGGCGGCGACGTAGCCAGCACGCTCGCCGTTGATACCATACTACGACATCTCCGGGCCACTTTATCCAGCATTGCACCAGGCGAGATCGATGCGGCGACAGAATATTCAAAGCAGAGTCTCGCCGTTCGGCAGGCGGTTTTTCACGCCAACAAAACGATTTATGCGGCGGCTGAACCGCAACCCAAATACCGAGACATGGGCACAACTCTGATAGCGGCTACCTTCTACGATAATCTTGTGAGCATAGCCAACGTCCGAGACTCGCGCATGTACCGCTTCCGCGACAATTAGCTCGAACAGATCACAACCGATCATTCGCTGCTTCAGGAACTGATAGCTAGAGGCGTTTGCACACCGGAGCAGACGCGCGTCACTGAACAAAAATGTCTTAACTCGCGCTAGGCATTGAACCGGCGGTCGTCGTCGATATGTGTGAGGACGGTGATACCGAACGACATCGATTTACTCCGTACAGAGGGCCTCAGCGACCTGACCGATGATGCTGACATCGCCCATGTTGTGAAGACGTGCGGCACCGATCTGCATTGTGCCACCGAGCGGCGCGTCGCGCTGGCCAAGGAAAACGGCGGTATAGATAATGTGTCAGTAGTGCTAGTCAGGCCCAAAAAGCCTTCTCCGATTTGCAAGAACTGGCATAGAAAGCTTGTCAGTTGGTTTTGATCGGCTGCAGGGCCTTAGAAGCGGACGTATTCGCCTAGAAGCCATCTCCTAGCCCAGTTATTGCTGTCATTCCAAAGTAGATCGCGATGAGAATCTTGTTTAACTCAAGCGTTCATTTATTCAGGGTTCTCGCTTTGCTCGAAGTGACATGAGGAGTTTTGGGATTGTTCTATCCTAGAGCCGCACGCGGGGGACCGCGGCCAATAACGTTTTCGTATAAGCGTGGCTCGGCGCACCGCATACCTGGTCTGTGGGGCCATGCTCGATGATCTGGCCATCACGCATGACCGCAATTTCATCGCTGATAGCCTCCACCACACTGATGTCGTGCGAAATAAACAGGATCGTAAGGCTACGCTCGCGGCGTAGATCCAGCAATATCTTGAGAACCTCGGCTTGTACAGACACATCCAGCGCGCTCGTCACCTCATCACAAATAAGAAAGCGTGGCTCCAGCACCAGCGCCCGCGCGATGCAAATGCGCTGGCGCTGCCCGCCTGAGAACTCGTGCGGATAACGCCATAAATAGCTGGGATCAAGCTGCACTCGCTCCAATGTCCGAGCCGCGATCTCGAGCCGTTCTTCACGCGACTCGCCTATGCCATGTACGGCCATGGGCTCAGTCAAGGTCCTGGCGACGGTCAGACGCGGATTTAGAGATGATGCCGGATCTTGAAAAACGATCTGCATGCGCCGACGAAACGGTTTCATTCTACCGCGCGATAAGGCGGTGATATCTTGCCCCTCATAAATGATCTTGCCGCCGGTCGGCTCGATGAGCCGCAGGATTGCACGGCCTAAGGTGGTCTTTCCGCAGCCCGATTCGCCCACCAGCGCCAGGATTTGGCCCGCCGGGATAGGCAGCGTGACGCCATCCACGGCCTTGACGTAGCCGACAGTGCGCCTTAGAAGCCCCTTTCTTATCGGAAAATGAATCTGCAACTGAGAGAGATCCAGCAGTGGTTCTGCGCCCGGAGTTTTCGGCTTCGTGACCCCGCCACTGGCACTAGCCTGCGCTATACCAGCGGCCCGCGGCCTTGCCATGTTTTCGGGCAACGCGGCCAGCAGTTGCCTGGTGTAGGCATGCTGAGGATTTTTAAGCACCTGCTCATGGGGGCCGGTCTCTACAATCTTGCCCAGCCGCATCACCGCCAATCGATCAGCCATCTGTGAGACCACGCCGAAATCATGCGTGATGAACAGAATACTGGTGCCTCTGCGCGCCTGGAGGTCTTTCATCAAACGCAGGATCTCTGCCTGCACCGTAACATCTAGCGCGGTGGTGGGCTCATCGGCGATCAGCAGATCCGGTTCGCATACCATGGCCATAGCAATCATGACCCGTTGCCGCTGGCCCCCGGACAAGCGATGAGGATACTCATCGAAGCGCCGCCGAGCATCTGGAATCTGCACCTGCTCTAACATCTCGATGGCTCTGGCGCGTGCCTGCGATTCATTCATGTCTGGCCGATGCAGGCGTAAGCTCTCCATGATCTGATCGCCCACGGTAAACACGGGATTGAGCGAGGTCATCGGTTCCTGAAAGATCATACTGATGCGTGCGCCGCGGATCTGACGCCTGACATCTTCCGGCAAGCGCAGCATATCCACACGCTCGATCTTGCAGCTCTGTTGCCGATAATCGAACAGGATCCGGCCGCTAGGATAGGATGTCGAACCGGACGGATTCAGTTGAATCACGGACAAGGCGGTGACTGACTTACCACTGCCGGATTCACCAACCAGACAAAAGGTCTCACCTTGATTGACATGAAAACTTATGCCATCAACCGCCTTGACGACCTCGCTATCGCCGCCGAAGTAGGCTTTTAAGTTTTCGACTTGCAGCAGCATGATAAGTGAATCAATATGGCCGCAAAGACGCGAAGAAAATTGCAATACATATTGGAGCCAATCAATGAGGCAACAACTTAGCGCCTCGGAGATCTGTTCTCTATCAGGCCGCCGTTTTCTTGAGGTATGGATCGATGGCGTCGCGCAGCGCCTCGCCAGTTAGGTTATACGCGAACACAGTCAGAAAGATCGCGCCGCCCGGGAAGGCAGCCATCCACCAGTTAAACGTCGACGATTGCACCGCTTGATTGAGCATCTGCCCCCAAGACGGGTCATCGACCAGACCCAACCCTAAGAAGCTCAAGGTGGCCTCGGCGAGAATCGCGGAGGCCACGCCGAAACTCGCTGCGACCAAAAGGGGCGCGATACCGTTGGGCAGCATGTGGCGGAACAGGATCGAATGCAAGGGTAGTCCGCAGGCGACCGCCGCCTGCACAAATTCCGTCTGACGCAGCTTCAAAAATTCAGCCCGGATATAGCGCGCATAGCCGGACCAACTGGTAATACCGATGATCACCATCATGAGATAAAGGCTGCGCCCGAAGAACGCCACCAAGGTCAGTAACAAAAACAGGGTAGGCACCGCCTCGAAGATCTCGACTAAGCGCATGCCAATGATATCCAGCGCCCCAGAGAAATAACCCATCAAACCGCCTAAGATGACACCGATAAACATGGCAATGCCGGTGGCGATAAAGCCTATACCTAGCGCGATGCGCGCGGCGTATATCATACGGGAGAGCACATCGGCACCGTTCTCATCGGTGCCAAACCAGTGTACGCCGGGGCGTGTGAGGGGCGCCTTTAAGCCCATGTCGCCGTAGTCTCGCAAATAATCCTTAGGTGAATAAGGCACTGGCGCATGCAGCACCCAATCGTAGACACCACTACGCTCCTTGGCGCGGTATTCCGAATAGACCGTAAGCTGCGGCGGTGAAACCAGTGCCAGACTTAATGCGCTTGCCGCTACCAGCGCCACCGCAAAGGTAATTAGCTTGATGCGCAGGCGCACAGGCGTGAAAACCAACGCCAGCCCGATGCAAAACGCAACCAGCAGTATGACGTCCACTGGCGTTAGGGCTGCAAGCATTGGGCTGCTTATGTTGCCATGCTGGCTCACCAGTAACGGTTGGCTGTTGGCAAGCAGCGGTGCAAATACCGCCAATACAACGAGCAGCGCGATCCAGACCGCGCCAAGCCTTGCGCCCCGTTGGGAGAACACCTCCCGTACCACCTCGGCCGCGTAGCTGCGCCGCTTGCGCTGACCGGCCGTGATTGGCAGCGAGGCTGATGCCTGCGGACGCGTGCTGCCTTCCAACTCAAGGGATTGGATATCATTCATAGCTGACCCTTGGGTCCGCCACAGCGTAGCAGATATCCGCGATGAGGTAACCCATTAAGGTCAGTACACCGCTGATCAAGGTCACCGAGAGCACCAGTTCACGGTCTCGACCCGATACCGCTTCCACCGCGAGCTTGCCCATGCCTTCGATGCTAAAAATAGACTCCACGATGACAGAACCTGCCAAAAGACCTGGCAAAAGCGTCGCAGAGACGGTAATTAGCGGTAGTAGGCTATTGCGAAACACGTGTCGCCACAAGACATCGGATTCCTTGACTCCCTTTGCGCGCGCCGTGCGGGCGTAATCCGCGAGCAAGTTCTCTAATACCGCGGTGCGCGTGAGCTTAGAGAGAAAAGCAAAGCCTCCATAGGAGAGGCATAATACCGGCAATACCAGATGCCATAGGCGATCTAACAAGAAGCCACGCACGAAATGCCCCTGTGCCAGGGCGCACGCGAGCCCTACCCCGACGCCGAAGCCGATCAATCCCATCGTGGCCCCGCGCAGTCGCTCGTAGTCGGAGCGGCCGATCAACGCAAACAGGCCGGCTAACCCGAGTCCAAGCAACAGGTGCAGCATCGAAATGCCTTTTGTCACCACTTGGCTGGCCATGAGGATACCGAGCACCGCACCAAGTCCGCTCATGACACCAGTACGCATCGTCCGCCGGCCTTTACGACTTAGTAACGTAAAGAGCGCAGTCCCCGCGATTGACAGCAGAAAAACTAGTAGCAAGTCACTTAATGCGCTCCAATGTGGCATGAAAGGCATATCTAGCGCTTGGCGCTCACTGATGCCAGCGGCTGGAAACCAGTGCCAATATTGATCACTGGCGAAGAATGCGATCATGAGCACGCCGGTCAGCATGGTTGGCACCGACCATAGAGCCAGCATGATGGTACCCGAGACCACATCGAAACGCCTGCCGCGTTCGGTGGCGGCATGCACACCGATGGTGATGGCGATGAGGTAGATGATGGGGATAGACAAGACGTTTAGCAGCAGAGTTACCGGCACCCGCTCTTTGATTAGATCTAGCACTGGCCGGCCGTAATAAAAGCTGGTGCCGAGGTTTGAACCTTTGGTCAGAGAAAAACCTGCGATATGGTTGTTCTTGTCAAAGGTGAAGCCGATGGGTGATATGTTGTTTAGCCATCGCAGGTACTGCACGGGGGCCGGCTGATCCAGCCCATAAAGCCGATTGTAATAATCTTCCAGCGCCTTCTTCGCCGCGGGCTCGAGGCTCTGACCCCGGATCAGGCTTTGTGCGGTGATGCCGCCGGGCGCGGCGGCCATGACCGCGAACGTGATTACGGTGATACCAAGTAAAGTCGGGATCATCAATAACAGCCGTCGTAGGACGTAGGTATGCATAGCGTCCTTAAACTGCGGTGGTCAGTGAGTGTACTTTTGCATACCTGCGGGCGCAAACCACTCAACTGGTAAGATGTCCTTGTTGAGGCCGAGCTTAGTCACCTGCACGTTGTGGATGCGCTTGTCAATGAATACCAGGCTCTTGGCGCGCAGCAGAAACGTATAGGGCTGGTCTTCATACATAATGCGTTCGGCCTTATGCCACAAGAGCATACGGGCCTTCTCATTGACGGTGGAGCGAGCCTCTTCAATTACCGCATCGAGGCGCGGGTTCTTGTAGTTAATAAAATTATCGCCGCCGGGTACAGTCTGACTGCTATGAAACATTTGAAAGATATCGACTTCAATACCACTGGTCCAGCCCAAAGTGATGGCATCAAAGTCCTTGTGCTGCAACAGGTCGATCATCACCGACCACTCGGTGGGCTTGGGGATCATCAGAATACCAGCCTGCGCATAAAGATCTCTCAAGAATAATACGACACGCTGGGTGTCTTCGTTGTCCTGGAAATAGACTAGATCGAACTTGAATGGCTTGCCGTCAGCGGATTCTATTACGCCATCGCCATTGCGGTCTTTATAACCGGCCTGCGCAAGCAGTGCCTTGGCCTTTCCTGGATTGAATCTCCGTGGCTTGATGCTTTTATCATGCTGCGGACTGCGCGGACTGAAAGGGCTTACGGCGACCTCTGCATAACTGAGCATGATTTGATCGACGATGCGCTTGCAGTCGGTCAGGTAAGTCATCGCCAGGCGTACACGCCTGTCCGCGAACAATGTCGGCTTTCCGTCGCGCTGTTGATTCCAGCCGATATAACTGTAACCTGCCGTGGGGCTCATGTATTCCAGGTTCTGAGTGCGTCGGGCGAGGGCTTGATCCTTCAATAGGGTCTGGTATTCGCGTGGTCGCGCCTCGTAAAGATCGATCTCGCCGTTCCGAAACGTGGTCAATCGTGCGCTATCATTTTCAATTACCTTCCACAGTAGCTTTTCGAACGGCGGCTGGATCGGCCCCCAATAATAAGGATTGCGTTCCAGCTCCACGATGCCTATATCCGGTGTCCAGCTCATAGGATCTTCCAATCGATAGGGGCCAGAGCCCATCAACAGCCCCGTGGACTGATTGAACGCCTGCGGATTTTTTAGATACCGCGCGTAGAAATGCCTCGGCAGGATTGGCATGGTGCCCGCCAGCTCTAGGCTTTGGAAGTACGGCTCTTTGAAATGAAATGCCACTTTATACTTGCCGATCGCCTCCACGCTCTTGACCTTTTGAAAATAAGCGCGCTGACGCGGGGCCGCGATTTGTGGATTCATGATGAAGTTGAAAGTGAACACGACGTCATCGGCGTCCATCGGTTGACCGTTGGAGAACTTCAAGCCCCGGCGCATCTGGAAGGTGATCGTGAGGCCGTGATCGCTGACCTTCCAGCCGTTATCTTTGGCGAGCATGCCCTCCCATTTGAGGCTCGCTGGATTGCGCGTCAGCAGAGACTCCAACACATAGGCCTGCACTTCCGCCGAGTAGGCATCCGAGGAGATCAATGGCGTAAGCGTCTTCAAACCGGTGCCAAAGGGCGACACCAGCCAATCACCGACGGCGTAACCCTTGATCTGAGTCGCCCGATAAGCGCGCTTGAAGGCATCCGGAATGGTTTGCGCGTTCACCGCGCGGCGCGCCGTGTTCATATTGGCGCTTATTCCCGTGCTTATCGTGCGCACGAGGTCGCGCAGACTAGCTGCCTGCTCTGTCATCGTGCGCTCCATCTCCGTCATCCTTTCCCACTGCCGATCAACCATGTACATCGACAGCAGGATCATGAGCAGCAACAAGGCCAAGAAAGCAAATAACCAGAAATCTTTGACCGTAAAATGTTGTTCCAACTGCAAGCCCTAAGCGGTGGATTAGACTAAACGTGTCTTAAGATCCGAGGATCGAAAAACTTGAAGGATTGGGATTATTAGTGCGATGGTCTTAATCGGGCGGCAATCATGATATTTCCGTACTCATAGGCAAATCCGCGGCGGCGAATTGTATCTCGCCCGCAGGGCGAATATCATGCGGAGGGCAGTGATCATCACGATGATTTTCTTTACCGTAGGCATGACGAACAAGCCTTCCGTTTGACGTCTGGCAGGGGCAATAATTCCGCAATGACAATGATCATGGCACATACCTTTTCGTCCATATCACAAGGCCAAATCAACCGCGGTAAAGCACAGGAGATAGCGAATGGGCTTTCTCGCCGATAAACGCGCGTTAATAGTGGGCGTAGCGAGTAACCGTTCAATCGCCTGGGGTATCGCGCAAGCCATGCGACGTGAGGGTGCGGAACTCGCCTTCACGTATCAAAATGATCGACTTAAGTCGCGCGTGGAGAAATTGGCCGGCGATTGCGATTCGGACATTATCGTGCCATGCGATGTGGAGGATGACGATCAGATCGAGGCAGTATTCGAACATCTCGATGACTATTGGGATCATCTCGATGTTCTCGTGCACTCGGTAGCCTTCGCGCCGCGTGAAATGCTTGAAGGTGATTACCTAGACAATATCAGCCGCGAAGGCTTCCGTATAGCGCATGACGTGAGTAGTTACAGCTTTGCGGCATTGGCCAAAGGCGCTCGCCAAATGATGCATGGTCGCAAAGGTGCGCTGTTGACGCTCACCTATTTGGGATCTGTACGCGCCATGCCAAACTATAACGTTATGGGGTTAGCAAAGGCCAGCCTAGAAGCGAATATCCGTTATCTGGCGTACACACTTGGCCCTGAAGGCATCCGCGTAAACGGTGTCTCCGCCGGCCCGATCCGCACCTTGGCCGCGGCGGGTATCGGCAATTTCCGCCGTATGCTGGAGCATGTGGAAGCGAATGCACCGTTGCGCCGCAACATCTCAATTGAGGACGTAGGTAATGTCGGCGCCTTTTTGTGTTCGGACTTGGCCTCCGGCATCACCGGCGAAATCGTCCATGTCGACGCCGGCTATAACATCATCGGTATGGCGGGTTACGAGCAAGATCTGTAGGCGTAGGGGCTATAGGTTGCTGCGGTTGATGTCGATCTTGGCGGCGGCTTCGAGCGCTTGATAAACCGCGTCTCGTTCTCGCAGACCATAATTGATGCTGGATTCAGCGCCAAGCGCGCCATCGTCGGCTTTACCCTCGCCTGGCTGCACTTCACGCAGCGCGATGACTGCGTAGTTGCCTTCGGCAAGCTGCACGCCCCCGAAAGTCTCCGCCGCCTTGGATGACGGCTTATTCAGCGTAAACGCCTTAGCGATGACCGGCTGCGGCCACTGCGTATCCGCGCGCCCGACCAGACCGGAAGTTTTGACGGATGTCTTATATTGCGCGGCTACTTCGTGCATTGGTTTTCCATTTCGCAGTTTCGCCAGCGCCCGCTGCCCCGTCTCGACCGCGTTCTCCCGCGCCGCCCGTGCCGCCAGAAGCCGCTCGATATCGCCGCGCACCTCACTCAGGGGCTTAGGCCGCGCGGCCTCATGCGCGATGACTCTAACTGCCACGATGCGATTCGGCCCCAGTTCCACCACATCGCTGTTGTGCCCGCTTTGTAGCACATCTTCGCCAAATGCAGCCGCGCGAATCTTGGGACTGGAGGCAATGCCTGAACCATGCTGACGAGTCACCCAACCCGTTTGCTTGATATCAAGACCCAAGGCCTTAGCGGCAGGCTCCAGGCTGGTGGATTGTTCATACGTTAAGGTCTCCAACCGCTCAGCCTGCTCTAGAAACCGATCCTGGGCCTTCTGTTGCCGAAAATCCCGCTCGACAGCGGCGCGCACTGCTGCAAATGGTTTTTGTTTAGCCGGCTTGATCTCGACCAGCTGAATGATCTGGAAGCCCAAATCTGTCTTAATTGGATCGCTGATTTCCCCTTTTTTGAGTTGGAACAATACATCTTCAACCTCAGGGTTCAAATCCCCGCGCGCGATAAAGCTGAGATTGCCGCCGGAGGACGCGGATAGCTTATCTTCGGAATACTGCTGTGCGAGCTTTGCGAAATCCGCGCCCGCTTGCAAACGAGCCACCAGTTGCTCAGCCCGCTGCCGGGTCTTATCGATGGACTTCTGATCTGCACCCTCTGGCAGCTTGAGCAGGATCTGACGGGCCTTGCGCAGCTCAGGTGTAGTGTACCGATCAGCCTCGCTCTGATAGTACTTATGCAGCTCAGCCCGGCTCGGCTCGATTTTGCCCAGCAGATCCTTCTCGTCGAGTTCCACATAGGCAAGCTTGACGCGCTCGGGCGTTTGAAAGCCGTCTCGATGAGCCGCAAAGTACCGTGCGATGGTCCCATCACCGATGTTGACACTGGTAGGATCGGCTGGAATTACAAAATACGAGAAGGCACGGCGCTGGTTCTTTAAACGTTGTAATTCCTGCTCCGCACTTGGCGGCAGGAACGCCGATTGCATAATGCCATCTTCGAAATACGAGACAGCCAATTGCTGCCGCAGACCCTGTTCAAAGCTTTCCTTGGTTTGCCCCTGAAGACGCAGGATTTGCTCGTAGCGACGTGGATCAAATTGTCCATGGGTCTTAAACGCGTCGAGCTGCATAATCGCGTCTAGCAGCGCCTGGTCACTTATTCGGTAACCTGCATTATTCACCACCTGCTGCAACAGCTCGGCGCGCACCATACCCTGCAACACCGTCCGTTTGATGGCGGCATCGCTTTGGCCGGGGGGAAGATGGCCGCCATAAAGCTGCTGCAGATATTGTCGCTGTTGTTGATATTGATAAGTAAACGCCTGCATGGGAATCTCAACCCCATTGACCTCAGCCGCAACGAGATCATTGCCGCCGCCGAAATATGTTTCGATACCCCAAAACGCGAATGGAATGCTGATTAACAGCACGACGAAGTAGGCGATCCAACCGCTGATGCGATCGCGAATTGTTGTCAGCACGGCGAGGAAGAATACGATATGGGCCGCTGGATACAGCGACGCCACTTCAACCGCGGTGCACCGTAATTCCAGAACAACATTACACGCCCTGGCAAATGGCGATTATGGCGGAGTGGACGGGACTCGAACCCGCGACCCCCGGCGTGACAGGCCGGTATTCTAACCAGCTGAACTACCACTCCGTTGAATTGCATTCTTTACGGGCTAGTGCAAAACGATTGCACTCTCTGGCCTCCTGTGTCAC
>DATACK010000262.1:0-7104 GCA_036259115.1 Gammaproteobacteria bacterium
CCTGGACCGAGACACAGAAGTGCAGGCTCTCCTTGACCGGTTTCACGTCACTGCCACCGATGTACCGGTACTTATCTGTCGAGGCGATGTGGTGCTTCGTAACCCGACCAATCAACAGATTGCCGAATGTCTCGGCTTCAATAAGGCGATCGATCAAACCAAGATCCGCGACCTGGTCATCGTGGGTGCCGGGCCTGCGGGGCTTGCGGCGGCGGTGTACGCCGCCTCGGAAGGACTCGATGTCCTGGTGCTGGAATCAAGCGCGCCGGGTGGTCAGGCTGGGTCCAGCTCTAAGATCGAGAACTACCTCGGCTTCCCCACGGGCATCTCGGGTCAAGCGCTCGCGGGACGCGCATACGTGCAAGCGCAGAAGTTCGGAGCGCAAGTGGTCATCGCCAACGCGGCCAAACAGCTCCTATGCGACCGCAAGCCATACGTCGTCGAGACCGATAATGATCTGCGCGTGCTGGCGCACACCATCATCATCGCCACAGGCGCCGAGTACCGGAAACCGACACTCGGGAACTTATCGCAGTTTGAAGGTGCGGGTGTTACTATGCGGCGACCTTCATAGAAGCGCAGTGGTGCGGTGAAGAAGAGGTGATCGTGGTGGGTGGCGGAAATTCAGCTGGTCAGGCCGCGGTCTTCCTCGCGCAGACGGCCAAGCGTGTGCACGTGGTCGTTCGGTCGAGTGGGCTGGCGCAGAGCATGTCACGATACCTGGCTCGACGCATTGAAGAAAACCCCCGAATTGTCTTGCGCACGCGTACAGAACTCGTGGCCCTGGAAGGCGGCAACCATCTCGAGCGCGTGCGACTACGGAACAATCAAACCAACCGTGCGGAAACTCACGACATCCGCCACGTCTTCCTTATGACAGGCGCCGCTCCCAACACGCGCTGGGTCGACGGTTGTTTGGTATGCGACGCGTACGGATTCATCAAGACGGGCGCGGATTTGTCGCAGGACGAACTGGCCACCGCGCGCTGGCCACTGGCACGGACACCGCATCTGCTTGAAACGAGTTTGCCCGGCGTGTTCGCGGTTGGCGATGTCCGGGGTGGCAATATCAAGCGGGTGGCCTCAGCCGTTGGAGAGGGATCGATTGCGGTCTCCTTCGTACACCAGGCGTTACACGAATAGGGAAAGACGATGACATCGAACCGAACCTGTTCTCATCTCGATGAGCTCACAACCATAAGCCATGCGAAACGCCAAGAATGCGATGAGTGCGTCAAGATTGGTGGCCGATGGGTTCATCTGCGGACGTGCCAAGTGTGTGGTACGACTTTGTGTTGCGACAGTTCGCCAAACCGCCACGCCACGAGGCACGCGCACGCCAGTGGACATCCTGTGATTGCCTCGGCGGAGCCCGGGGAGCGATGGCTGTACTGCTATCCGGACAATGCCTTTGTACAATACTGAAGCCGCGCGCAGTAACCTGCGAAAAAAGCGAATTAATCGAAAAAAGTAGCTAGGCTTTGCACCCCTATTTCGCTTATTTCGCACTTATAGAAGGTGCCTGAAGAAGGACTAGAGCGTATATCCCCCGGCAACAATATAAGGAGCGGTGGCCCAGTCGGTGGGCAACGTGTATGAGAAGTTTCAATGTACGGGGCCGCGCACGCGCAATAAGACAATTGGCTGGACGACTAAACTATTACGGCCAACGTTTCTTCATTTCTGTTAAGGCAAGCTTTAGTTGCACACTAGCTTCCACTGTGTACGCGTCGATCAAAGTACCTAGCGCCACGCGAGGAAGGTTATCCCAATGCCCCGCTGCCACTGTTCATACTCAATTTCATCGTAGCCGCCAAACGCGCGACCCATGAAAGTTCGGGTGAGAGGCGCACTTTTAGGTCTATCTCTCCTGGCTGTATGACCGGCACAAATGTTTCGAAGTTCACGCACCTGCAGCCAAGATTTCAGATCCTTATCTTTAGGCGATAAATCTTGCTGAACCAAGACCGTATATATTTCCGCAATCGAGTCCTGCTGAATAATTATTGCCTGCATTACGCCCCAGAATTCAAGGTAAACATCAAGAGGGCTGCTCGAAAATCCACGCTGTCGATGTTGCAGCAAAGTTTCTGTGGAGTCCTGAAGCAAATACATGCTGGTGTAGTAAGCAGCGTATTCTTCTTCGTGCGCGTCATGAAAGAAGTACTTTTGGCATGCGTCGTTACCGTGGAAATAGTCGTAGATCTGTGACCTGCAGTGTGCAACTGCTTCCATGGGATCCACATCGCTTAAATTAGGCCCCTAGGTTTGCTGTGATATTTGCGCGGGTACCAGCTGGCCTAAAGCGACTACTACGCACCAGGACACATTAACCTTCCCAGTGCGACTTCTTCGCGCTGCAGTTGCTTGACATCTCCTACAAGGCGCCTAAAGAAATCTAAACCAGCCTCGTCTTGATACATGAGCAGTGTGTGCCTGTAAGCACTACCACTCATGCTTTCAGGGTATTTGAGTGCCTGGTAGTATTCGTCAATGGATATGTTCGACTTCGCGCAGAACGATGCCAGCGGTTCTAGCAGTTGCTCGTTGATAATGTATGGGCTCAAAAGACGACCGATCTTGTGATTGGAATATGCGGAGTCGAAAGTGGTCAGGAGCTCAGACAGCTTATGGTTCTTGTCACGTAGCTTGTCTTTGCAAATAAGAAACCCTTTGAGGAGTATCTCCACGCCGTGGTAAAAGTCGAAGAGCAATGGGATGATGATACGGATATCTGACCACGCCGTTTCTGAAATGAGCTGCTCACGATCAATTTCATCATCAGCAACATGGCCGAACTCATTGCCTCCAGCAATTATTTTCTCATTCTTATCGCGAGCTAACGGCAGAGCTGGCGATTCCGCCAGGACGTGGTGCGCGTATCTGGCAGCATGGCAACTCAAAGCTCTGCCGTTAGCTCGCGATAAGAACCTGCGGTACATCCGACGTATTGGGTGTGCTGCTTGGAAACACAAGCTTGGTTATCACCGCCGTAGCAAGGCTTTAGACGGGGGTGTTTCGGATCAAGATCATCTTCGGTGATCGGGTGCGCTCGCGACTGTTCGAGGCACAGGCTACAGAGATACTCATCCGCTGCAGCGCCTTGAACCGCATGACCCACTTAGGCATGCCCGATAGTTATGCCGTGTGAAGCACGCTTCACAGTCAGGTAGTCTGCCTTGTCCAAGATTTATGCAACAAAGCCACTCAGACCCTCAATTCGGTGCCACCGATCTGACGTTAGAAGATGCACTGCTAGATCGCATCGATGAGATCCTGGTACCGGGAACCAACATTGATCCGGCCGATGTGGATTGGCAGAACCTGGTACTTGAACCCAGCGCTCGGCGCCGTTAGAAAAATCGCATCAATTAAAGGATCTACGCGGCTCGCGCTGATGGATGCCGTTCAAAGTCAAGGTTCTTTAGGCTGTCGCGATTTTTCACGCAATACTGCCAAGCTCGCTTGGTAAGTAGACGTGGGCAAGCTGAGTAACTGCGGTTTGTCTCCTTGACGCATGAAAGTCCTCAAAGCGGCAGCTTGACGATCTGTTCCTCATCGCCGATATGCAGACCCAAGCGCAGTTCCTTTGCCGATTCTGCTTCGTCTTTGCCCGGGAAGAATAAATAGCCGTAAGCCAGTTCGCCAGGCTCAACGCGGCGGTTTCGTAACGATTCTCGGGAGAGATCCTCGCTGATTTTGCGTCCGACCTCTCGATTTGCATAGGCGCCGCCGCCGACGCCGCCAACAGCTACGCCGGCCGCAGCGCCCGCGGCCGCCGTTGTGCCCACGTTTTCGCCCGTGACCACTCCGACCGCTGCGCCTACGAGCGCACCGGCAGCGCCAAACAGACCAGCAGGCTTTACGGCTCCTGCAACTGTTTCACCAACATCGACGTGCCCTTTAACCCGGTCGTATGCCTGCTCAGAAGTAAGCAAAGGCCAGGCTTGCCCTCGGTCGTCAATGAGAAAGGTCTGGCCGGGAGTCACCGAGACGCGTCTTCCCGCTTGATTGTCAATCACGAACCGCACCGGTAGTAAGCCAGCTTGCCGGGCATCAAAGCCGAGGGCTGACTTCGCATTAGCAGGATCTACATACGCCTGGGCTATCAGCTTGACTCCATCCGCGTTCACATGTCCCTGCTGAGCTTCGGGTAATGGTACCGGTGCGACACGCTCCCCATAGGTCGCGCAGCCGGAAAGCGCGAGGGCAACCGCTATAAATAGAGCAACGCTCAGCCTCAATCGCCTCAAATTGTCTCTGCCCATGGTGGCGCGGCAGAGTAAATCGGCCCGTGTGTGGTTATTAGTCATGTTCATGCTTGTGATCCTTTCCAATTGGGCCGAGGCATTTTAAGCCAAGAGACTGCGTTTGTTTATCGGCCTGTTTGCTCCGCTGACCTGCTCCCTAACTTAGTATCACCTGGAAGTAGAGTCCGCGGTTGATAATCTTGGTTCCGGTTGTTGGTTTTGATGCGCCTGGGCATACGCTGTAGGGGTTTGGTTTTGCAATGAACTGTGTGGCCGCTCGGTGTTGTATTCGAGCCGCCAGTTCTCGATGGCGCGGCGGGCATGCGCGATATCGACGAACCAGTGTTCATTCAGGCATTCATCGCGGAAGCGACCGTTAAAGCTTTCGACATAGGCATTCTCGATGGGCTTGCCAGGGCGGATGAACGATAGCCGCACCCTGCGCAAGTAGGCCCACGCATCCAGCACCCGACCCTCGAACTCCGGGCCATGGTCGACTGTGATCGATGTCGGCAAACCACGATAGTCTGCCAGTCGGTCAAGTACTAAGGCGACGCGTGTGCCCGTAATGGAGGTATCGACCTCGATGGCCAAGCACTCACGACTGTAATCATCCATAATCACCAAACACCGCAGCCGGCGCCCGTCGGCGAGCCCATCGGCGATGAAATCCATGGACCAGCTCATGTTGATCGCTGTGGGCCGTGGCAGGGGCTTACGCTCAAACAGGCCGATGCGTTTGCGCTTTCTGCTGTGCACCGTGAGCCCCGCCTGCCGGTACAGTCGATAGGTCTTCTTTACATTCACCATCCAACCTTCTTGGCGCAGCAGAATATGGATACGTCGATAACCATAACGGCGCTTCTCAGCCGCCAGCTCGCCAATACGCCGCTTAAGCGCCGCACAGTCCGGCCGTTTGCTCCGGTACCGATACAGCGAGCAAGATATCCGCACCAGCCCGCAAGCGCGCCTCACAGCCAGGCCGTGCACTTGCCTTAGCACCTCCACCGCCTGACGCCTCGCCTGCGGGCTTACCATTTTCGGTTGAGCAAATCCTTCAGCGCCGCCTTGTCCAACTCGGCTTCCGCCAGCAGCCTCTTGAGCTTTGCATTCTCCTGCTCCAGCGCCTTTAGCCGTCGCGCCTCCGAGACCGTCAGCCCACCGTACTTGGCCTTCCAGTTGTAAAACGTCGCCTCCGAGATACCGTGCTTACGGCACAGATCCTGGGTCTTCGCCCCCGCCTCGGCCTCCTTCAGCACCCCGATAATCTGCTCCTCACCAAATCGCTGCTTCTTCATTCATCCACTCCTCGCCAGAGCGGACTCTACTCCGTTACGGGACTAAACCGGGGGAGCACGTCAATACAAGAAAGCCCGTTAACTCATGCGGCCACAACTATGTTGTGTTCATGGTTCATCGTATTATTAAGTTTATAACAATGCTAGGGAAGGTATCCTGGCGCAGGTGAGAATTGGATCAATAGATGCTTAATGCTGCAGCTGGTAGGCTACCTAGATGATAGGATTTTAAAAAGCTCCGGCGATATGCGAGCTAAGCCAGCAAGGCAGACAGTCCTGTTGCTTCAAGATTTGTAGACCGAGGTTGTCCTATACGCTCACCGTTTGTACAGGTTTTTACTGATTCCAAATACTGAGGTCTCTATTCAATAATCGTTCAAGATTGGCAACTCGAGGTGCGTACTTGTGCCGCAGATTCTCTCTAGTGGTAGGATTCATTTTGGGTAGCTGCTTGGCGTTCATGCTGTCAATACGCTTGGATAACGCTGGGATTCTGATGAGTTTGTAAAATGCCTTGTAGGAAAAGTCTAGTATTTTAGACCGGCCTAGCTTACTGGAGGCTGAGTTGATTCGTACGCTGCCTAACGGCGGCATAAACTTCGTATCAATCCCCAGAAACTTACATATCTCTCTAAAATATCTTACCGGGTCCTCAATTATCTCCTCAAATAGAACGACCAATATGTTTTCTTTAGGGAAAAACTGATAGTAGTTACTTAGCCTTTCATCATAAAAGCCTTCGTCTATCAGTCTTGGTGTGAATTCCAACTTCTCCTCAAAAGTCAACTTCCTATTAATATGCCCTTCCGGCGCCGCTGCTACTAAATTCCAGTAATGCGAGTAGGCCCGGTCGATTGGATTTCTCAAAGACACGATGATCTTAACATCGGGTATTCCCGATCTTATTAACTTGGGCACTTCCGGCCTATATAGATAGGCCGGTGTCGCCTCTCCTATCGCTTTACAATGCCAGCATTTTTCTTTTGGGAAGAAACTAGCATAGTATTCCCATCCCTTGCCAAAGTCTTTGTCAAAGAAATGAAGCTCCTTTATTGATGGCATGAATATCTCCTGATGCAACCTGAGGTTCTTGGCCATCCATGTTGTACCGCACCGAGACGCTCCAACAATGAGAAAGTTTGGAAGCGTCAAAGCAACCCTAGCCGACTTCAGAGTTGACGTATCCACCGTCCTAATTACTGTCTAGCATCTCGGGGATGCCTTGACAGAGTTCGAGATAACGTTGTTCTACTTGATCTGCAAGCACTGTATACGAGCGATATTCTTCCACATAACGTCTGCCTCGCCGTCCCATGATTCTCGCCTTGTCAGGATTGGACAGCAGCTCCACAACCGCATCTGCAAATGCGGCTTCTTCATATGGAACACAGATACCACCCCCGCTCTCTGCAATCACTTTTCGTTGCTCTGGATGATCGTTCGCGACGACCGGTTTGCCCATCGCCATGTATTCGACCAGCTTGGTTGGAGACGTGGATCGTAAAATAGGTATTGGATAAAACGGCGACACGGCCACCGCCGCTCGCGCCACGTAT
>DATACK010000263.1:0-2642 GCA_036259115.1 Gammaproteobacteria bacterium
AGGACACCGCTGAAGACTGGCTTGCACATGGCAAGGCGGATTTGATCGCCTTCGGGCGCAAGTTTCTGGCTAACCCGGACCTGCCGGAGCGCTTCCAACACCGGGCGCCGCTTAACGCGGACGACCGTTCTACTTATTACGGTGGCGGCGCCAAGGGCTATACCGATTACCCGACTTTGGCCCAGGAAAGGGGTGAGGAACCGAGACCCTGTGTAGACGAGCGCTGGCGATAACGCGGAGCAAACAAGATGTCTGACTCAGTCGCTTGACTTCTATCGCATTCTACTAAGTATTAAAGAAGACGGGAAAATCTTTGGCGGCACAGCGGCCGCGTTCCCTTGGGCAGAACGCACCACGAGTTATTGCTCATGGAATTGCCGGATAGGGCGCCCGCGCCATCCCGCCGAGGACGCTGGCTCAGTCTTTATCACCGCGGTATCAAGATCGGATATAGTCTGGACGAACACGTCGTGCCGCTAAACGGGAGCTAAAAGGCAGACGTAAACATCAACGGCATGAGCGATCATACCGTAAGTCAGAGTTTGTATGTGCACGACCCGGATGGGAATGAAGTAGAGCTCTGCGTGGATGCCGATGAGTCCATCTGGAAAACGATCCACCGGCAGTCGTATCGCCGATCAAAACACTACATCCTAAGTTTTAAAGCCATACGGTTTCAATCATGACGGCAGCCAAGACCCGATCGCCTCTCCGAGACTCAACGGGTCCCAGATAGAATCGTTAGCCCGATTTTCGACGTAAGGCTTTTCAAGTGGGAGAATTGCTGGTTGCCGCGGGCGAACGTGACTTCAGGTTCTTCGTCGTGATGCGCGGGGAAGTCGAAACGTCGATCGCGCCTTTGGTCACATCAAGACCGTAACCGTACACGGGCCTGGGCAGTGCACCGGCGATATCGATGTGCTGACCAGCAGACCGGCGGTGGGCAGTTGCATCGCCCGCACCGCCTGTGAAGTCTATGAGATTTCAGCCGATGATTCTCGCCTCATCCTCAATGAGATCCCGCGCGTTAACGATGTGCTGCTCAGAGGCTTTCTCATGTGCACGCAGTTGCTTGAGGCATCTGGCTTTGCGAGCGTAGGCGTGCTGGGCTCGCGGTATTCTAAAGACACACATCGAATCCGCGATTTTCTCTCCGAGAATAAGGTTCCGTTCACATGGATCGATTTGGAGAACGACCCGCGCGTGGATACATTGCTTGCCCGATTCAAAGTCGCCGCGGACGAAACACCGGTCGTGGCCTGCAGCAGCGATAAAATCTTACGAAACCGCTCCAATCCCAAGCTAGCGGATTGCTTAGGGATAAGCCGGCCGCTTGAACAGACGGTCTATGATCTTGCGATCGTCGGCGCGGGTCCTGCGGGACTGGCGGCCACTGTCTACGGAGCGCCGGAAGGCTTGAAAACCTTGTGCTGGACAGGATCGGTCCCGGCGGCCAGGCAGGAGCCAGTTCTAGGATCGAAAACTATGTGGGGTTTCCGACCGGCCTGTTTGGTGCCGATTTAGCCAATCGAGCGGTAACACAGGCCGAAAAATTTCGGCGCTATTTGTGTCAGCGCCAGCCACGGTCGTTCGGCTACACATTGAAAATGGCAATCACGCGCCGGGTCTAAAAATCTAAAAAGCGGTGAGGAAGTCTCCGCAAGGTGTGTTCTCATCGCCATCGGCACCTCCTATCGGAAGCTCAATGTTGACGGCTACGAGCAGTTTGAAAGATGCGGCAACTCGGTCGGTCAGGCCGCGGTTTTTCTATCCGAGCATAGCACCAAGGTGCTGCTGATTATTCACGAGGAGGACCTGAAAAACAGCATGTCGCATTATCTTATACGACATATCGAGCAGACAGCCAACATCGAGGTGCGAAGCGGCACGCAGAACGCTGCCCAGCATGGTGATGAATCATCCACCGCGCTCGAGTTGACGCACATTCAAACAAACCACTCCGAGATCGTCGCATGCCAGGCGGTGTTTGTTTTTATCGGTGCGATGCCGAAAACTCAATGGCTGCCCGAGACCATTCAAGTCGATCAGGATGGATTCGTGAAGAGGGGTCTGCGGGTGGCGAGCCTAGACGTATCGCCGCTTCGCCGCCAGCCGTTCCTGCGGGAGACCAGCTGCCCAAATACTTTCGCCGCCGGCGATGTGCGGTTTGGTTCCACCAAGCGCATCGCCTCTGCCGTAGGTGAGGGGGCTATGGCCGTGCAATTCGCCCATAAATATTTGACCTTGAACTAAATATTATTATGCGTGATGATGGCAACAAAAGTAGCCAACACGAACGAAGATATCTCTCCGTAGTTGACCCACGGCAGGCAGGAAACACACAGACCAACGCTAACCGCGTAACCTTATGGAGGGATACCGATGGTGATGACAAGGCCGAGCTGCGGCGCGTATTTTTACAAGCTCGGTATGGCGCTGATCGCAAACCAGCTCTTTGTCGCCAAGTCAGATGCCCAATCCCCTTATAAGCCCGGCAGACGCACATCAAGGCCGATGACAGGAAGATCTTTGATCTTTCTGCCCTTTCTACCAACGGCCACAACAATCACTGGACACGTAATGTTATCATCAGCCTCGACGGTCAGAATCCCTATGTGTCTGTCAGTTTGGCAATCGACGTG
>DATACK010000264.1:0-3579 GCA_036259115.1 Gammaproteobacteria bacterium
CCCAGCGGGCCACCGACTCGTTAACACGCTGCGGGCGTGTGCTGCCAGTGATAATCGCTAACTTGATCATGAGCCGCTGCCCTCCTGAAAAAGATTGAGGTTAGAGGAGTGCGGCAAGCCACATTGGCTTCACATGTACTCCTATGAGGCGTTGTCGGCACTCGCGCGCAGTACGCCGCACGGCTAAACCTGGTGTAGCATCTTGACTTAGCTTCCTGATCAGCCTACTCAAACATGGCACGCACATCCACAGTCGATGCCCTGCCGATGTTGTCAAAATGCGCAGCGATCCACTGGTCGGCAGCCCGGTAGCCCCATCCGTGCAGTTCTTCCAAGAAGGCCCACTCGACATTGAGCTTACTTGAGGCATCCAAAGACTTAAGCTCAGAATCACCACCAATGCGGTGAATCAACATCCTTTTGTAGCGCTTCGGATCCAGTTGTCCCTCGTCGAGCTGACGCGTTACGAACTCGATAGCACGCAGCTCAGCCAGCAGGCTGCTGTTGAAGGTGATCTCATTGAGGCGGTCCAAGATCTCCCGCGCGCGCTTTGGTGTGCCTGGAGCTTCAATCGGGTTGATCTGGACGATGAGGATATCGCGTGTGGCACATCGATAAATGAACGGATGAAGCGCTGGATTGCCCATGTAGCCCCCATCCCAATAGGGATCCCCGTTGATCTCGACGGCCTGAAACAAATCGGGCAGGCACGCAGAGGCCATGACCACATCAGCCGAAAGCTCGGAATTACCGAAGATCCGTGCGCGGCCGGTGCGCACATTGGTTGCCGAGATAAACAGCTTAATCCCACCACAACGCCGTACGGAGTCAAAGTCGATCTGCTGGGCCAAAAAGTCCCGTAGCGGATTTAAGTTCAAAGGATTGACGTCATAAGGCGAGGCCAGCCGGCTCAGCAGATCCATCATCAAGTATCCCGGCGATGTGTTCAGGCTCCAGTTTCCTATCAGACGGTCCAGCGGTGTTCGCTGGAAGGGGCTAAAGCAGGCCACTTGACTGACTGCCCTCCAAAAGCTAAGCAACGCCTGGCGTGCGCCCATGCATCCATTCTTTTGAAAGCCGTCGGCAAGTGCCACGGCGCTCATAGCGCCCGCGCTAGTCCCGCTGATGGCTTCTATGGTTATTCGCTCATCCTCCAGCAGCCTGTCGAGTACACCCCATGTAAACGCACCGTGAGCACCACCACCCTGCAATGCCAGGTTGATCGGTTTAGGTCGCCTCCGGCTGGGTCGGGTTTCGGTATCCTTTTTGGTTTCCACTTATCGGCTCACTGTGCCGTCCAACCGCCATCTATCGTTAAGGCGCTTCCGGTTATTGAGGCGGCGGCATCGCTAGCAAGATAAACCACCAAAGATCCTATGTGCCCGGGCTGCACGAACTGCTTGGTAGGCTGCGCCGCCAACAGCACATCGCGCATCACGGCTTCCCTGCTGATGCCACGTGCCTTAGCCGTATCCTCGATCTGCCCTTCCACCAGCGGTGTTTGAACGTAACCCGGGCAGATGGCGTTACAGGTAATACCCTGCTCGGCCACCTCCAGCGCGATGACCTTCGTTAGGCCAACGATGCCATGCTTGGCCGCCACATAGGCGGACTTGAATGGCGATGCGACTAGCCCGTGTGCCGAAGCAATATTAATTATGCGGCCCCAGCGCTTCGCCTTCATGACGGGCAGTACGGCGCGCGTTGTATGAAAGGCCGATGAGAGGTCGATCGCAATGATCGCGTCCCATTTTTCGACAGGAAACTCATCAATCGGCGCCACATGCTGGATACCCGCGTTATTGACCAGAATGTCTACGCCACCGAAGGTAGCTACGGCATTTTCGACCATGATCTTAATCTCCGCGGGCTTAGTCATATCTGCCGCGGAATATTGCGCGCGTACGCTGCACTCTTCCTCGATACCGCGGCGTAGTGACTCGATCTCATCGACATTACCAAAGCCATTGAGCACAATGTTGCAACCGGCGCCTGCCAGTGCACGTGCAATCGCCAGACCAATTCCGCTGGTCGATCCGGTGATGAGGGCTGACTTTTCCGCTAGCATGGACAGCTCCTAGTAATATTTTGTTAACGTATTCCTGCGGAAAGGCACTGTGGAGTGCGTGCGGATTGTTCCGCTTTCTTTCGACACGGCCGCGGCATCATACTCTCGATACAAAAACAGTGAGCCGCACGAAACCGGTAATTATGCAGGATTTCATCGCCGTAATCTTGTCGGGCGGTGGCGTGCTAGTCCGGGAGGTCGGGGCACGAAGCTGTTGAGATGAAGTTCGCCGGAGCCCGTGTTCAAAGACGTTGGCCGAAAACCATAACATCTGGCTCCTTGGCTCACCCCATTAGCCCCTGTATAGCGAGCGTCCCAGTTGGCGAGTACCGTGGTTGTTAACATGCGGGCCTCACCAGCGATAAGGCGGTTCGTTCTTGTTTGAGTTAATCGATTCATGCTGCTACTCCTATGCCGCGCCGGGCAGTGGATGAACCTGCCGCCACGTTACGCCGAGGTCCGTGTACACTGTGGGAACCCTGCCGAACAGGTCGTCCAAATCTGCATACCCGTGAGCCGTGGCTCGCTGCGCTAGCCACCCAACCTGTGCGCTCATGTCTTGCTCCATGAATGCCCGCATGTTGGCCGCCGTAGTTAACCCATCATACTCATGATTTCCAGAAGGTGTGATTGACTCTCGTTTTTTGCTTTCCTTGAGACCAGAACGTTTGATGAAAACCCATACCCGATTTGCTTTAGGCCGCCGGAAATCACGGTGCTAGAGCCCCCTGTTAGAAACTGATCCTTCCAGCATCCTGCAGCATGAGGCTCAAACAAGCGCGGGCCGGCCTGGTTACCCGGGCTCCGGCACGGGCACGTCAAACCCGTTCAGCGTGACCGACACAAGGCAGTACAATGCAACCAGGTAGATCAGCTCTGCAGCGCCGTGCTGTCCGAACGCTTCTACCGCTTGGCGGAAGCTCAGCTCCGGAAGCGCACCGCTCTCCAGCAGCGCGGAGGTGACGTCGTAGGCGATCGCCTCCTCACGGTTAAGGTCGCCAGGGCGCTGGCCAGCGACGATGGTGGCGAGCTTCTCGTCCGTCAGCCTGCGCTGCTCGCCGACAATCACATGCGCGTAGATCTCGTAGGCCGCACGGAACTTCGCCCCGGTGACTAGGATCGCCACCTCCCGCACCGGCGGCGGCAGGGAGGGCGAGGTCGCCAGCGCCTTGACCAAGTCCCAGATGCGTTTGCCGAATCTGGGCTCGTGCAGCCATGGATTCCACGGTCCAATCAGTGCACCGGTTTCGCTGATGGCCTTGAATCCCTGAAAATTCTTCTCGATGCCCGCGCGCATGTCCTCATAAAGTGAGCGCTGCTCAGGGCTAAGATCGGCTGGCGCTATCACAGGCAGACGCATGAAGGCCTCCAGACAAGTCGGTGCAGTCTTCGGTCGGCCTCTCAGGAATCATGCCAGTCCATTTCCGTGTCTCGAAGCTTTGACATGCCGCCTTGAATGTGCCATCGCTATCTTCTACTGCTGCATTCATTGGCTTACCTCTCGTGTGGAG
>DATACK010000265.1:0-4240 GCA_036259115.1 Gammaproteobacteria bacterium
CATTGTCAGCCGAACGTGCGCGGATGATCGGCGAGGCCGCATTGAAGCGGATATGCGCTCAGCATACCTATTCGCATCGCGCCCTGCAGGTTGAAGAATTGCTGACCGGCGCTCGGGCTTCGCGCTTGAGCGCATAACCTAAGCTCACATTTGAGGATCGTATGAATCCACAAGATCGAGCACTCCCCCCGCAACATCAAGACCGTCAACCGGGTCTTGAGGCCGAAATGCGGCCTCAGCCTAAGAGTGATCGTTACCTCGCTCGCAGAAAACGGGATGGCGGGGCCGCGATCATCACCGGCGGTGACAGCGGCATCGGACGCGCGGTCGCCACCACCTTTGCCAAAGAAAGCGCTGATGTAACCATCGTATACCTTAACGAACATGAGGATGCCAAGGCTACGCGCCAGCGCGTCAAACAGGAGGGTCGACCTTGTATTACGATCGCGGACGATGTGGCTGACGAAGTGTTTTGCCAGCAGGCAGTGCAGGAGACTGTTGATACTCTGGGGCACCTCGATATCCTGGTGAATAATGCGGCCGGGCAACATCCGCAAGACAAGTTAACCGACATCAGCGCTGAGCAACTTGAGCGGACCTTCAAGACCAACGTCTTTTCGTTTTTCTATATGGCCAAGGCTGCGCTCCTATACCTGCATGCGGGCGCTGCGATCATCAATTCCAGCTCGGCCAACGCCTATGTCGGCAACGCAACGTTGATGGATTATTCCGCCACCAAAGGCGCGATCGTAAGCTTTACCCGCTCCCTGGCGCAGAACGTGGTTGACCAGGGGATTCGCGTCAATGCCGTTGCGCCCGGCCCGATTTGGACGCCACTAATCCCCGCCACCTTCGGCGGTGAAGATGTCGCGCACTTTGTCGAATACACGCCGATGAAGCGTGCGGGGCAGCCGGATGAGATCGCCCCTTGTTACGTGTTTCTCGCAAGCGAGGATGCGTCATACATCAGCGGTCAGGTGTGGCACCCCAACGGCGGCACAGTTGTCAGCGGATGAGCGCAGGGGAGCAACAACCGGTAGCAAGACGGAGCGCGGCGCTCAGCATCGTCATGCTTGGGCTGTCAATCACCTCGGCCTGGGGCAATGGCCATGCAACGACCTACCGCGCACTGGTCAAGGCGCTGAGCGCACGGGGTCACGATGTACTATTTCTGGAGTGCGATAAGCCCTGGTACGCAGTGCAACGCGATCTGCCGGAACCGCCGTTCGGCCGAACCTCCCTTTATTCGAATCTGGAGGAGTTGAAAGACCGGTTCTATAATGCGGTGCGCGAGGCCGATTTGGTCATGGTCGGCTCTTATGTGCCGGATGGCGTCGCAGTGGGCACATGGGTGCTCGATCAAGCCAAGGGCATTACTGCCTTCTACGATATCGACACGCCCGTGACCTTGGACAAGCTCGCGCGTGGTGATTATGAATATCTCTCACCGCCATTGATTCCGCGTTACGATTTATATCTATCCTTCACTGGCGGTCCACTACTGGCGAAGCTGCAACACGATTATCATTCACGCTGCACACACGCCCTCTACTGTAGCGTCGATCCCGAATTGTACTATCCGGAAGATGTCCAGAAAACGTACGACCTCGGCTATCTCGGCACCTACAGCACCGATCGACAACAACCATTAGAGCGCCTGTTATTAGAGCCGGCACGGCGTTGGCCGCAAGGCCACTTTGTGGCCGCCGGTCCGCAGTATCCGGAATCTTTGACGTGGCCGTCTAATGTGCGACGTATTGAGCACTTGTCACCGAGCGAGCACCGGCGATTCTACAATTCGCAACGCTTCACATTAAATATCACCCGCGCGCCCATGGTTACCGCCGGATATTCGCCTAGCGTACGCTTGTTCGAGGCCGCGGCCTGCGGCGTGCCGGTGCTTACCGACGCCTGGCAGGGGTTAGACGAATTCTTCACTCCGGGCGAGGAGATCTTGGTTTGCCATTCAGCGGATGAAACGTTGGCGTATCTGGCCGATTTACCGGAGGCTCAACGCCGATGTGTCGGACGACGTGCGCGAGCGCGCGTGATGGCGGCGCACACCGCCGCGCATCGGGCAGCGACTTTGGAGGCGTGTTTTTATCGAGTTGCCAATGCCAGTGCGACATCAGTAGCGCGTGCGAAATGAAGCTATGCATTAGCAGCGGTATGAACGCGCTTGGCATGAAACATGCGGCACTGCCGGATAGTGCTGAATGAGCGATAGATCTTGCTTCTAATTATTTGCCAAAGGAGGTAGATCATGACTCAAGAGTCCAAGAAAACCACTGATCATGACGAGATCCGCAAATGGGTAGAGGCGCGCGGCGGCGTACCTGCTACCGTGCGTAGCACAGGCAGAAAAGATGAGCCAGGGATATTGCGGATCCAGTTTCAGGAGCAGGAAAGCGGTGATTCATTGGAAGAGATTTCCTGGGATGATTTCTTCGAGAAGTTCGAGGAGCAGAAGCTAGCTTTTCTCTATCAGGATGAAACCAAACAGGGAAAGACCAGCCGGTTCTTCAAGTTCGTGAATCGAGATTAAGTGAACGCGCCATCATCGAAGGCAAACGATGGCCTGCGCGCCGACGTGGCGCGGCTCGCGCCCTGGTTTCACAACCTGCATTTGCCGGACGGGACACAAACCGCACCCGATCATGCGCTAGGCGATTTTCCCGCCTACAAATGGAGATCGATTGCGGCCCACGTCCCAGCTGATCTAAGCGGTTGGGAAATCCTGGATATAGGCTGTAACGCAGGGTTTTATAGTTTCGAGCTCGCGCGCCGCGGCGGTCACGTCACGGCCATCGACGTCAATCCCCATTACTTACAGCAGGCGCAATGGGCGGCGCGGCAATACGGTCTTGAAGCCAATATCACGTTCAGACAGATGCAGCTTTACGCGCTGGCGCGTGAGTCTGGATCGTATGACCTGGTGTGGTTTATGGGCGTGTTATACCACTTGCGCTATCCGCTGCTGGCGCTCGATATTGTGCGTTGTAAGGTGCGTGGGATAATGGTGTTCCAGACCATGACTATGCCGGGTGATGATGTGTTGACCACGCCCACTGATCTAGGTCTGTTTGAGCGGGAACTCATGCAAGAACCTGGCTGGCCCAAGATGGCTTTTATAGAGCATCGATTGGCCGGTGACCCTACCAACTGGTGGGCGCCCAATCACGCTTGCGTAGAGGCGCTATTACGTGCGAGCGGCTTTCGCATTAACAGCCGTCCAACTGATGAGACCTATCTGTGTACTCCGGATGACGACGATCCACAGGGATATGCATCCATGCGCAATTGCGAACTGGATGCGGTTATCGCAGAGACATCTAATACGGAGCTTACTTGCTCGCAAAGATGAGAATGATGCGCATTAAACAAGCGATACACTCGTCGAATCACCGATCCTGGAGCACTTAGACCCAGTGCAAATGCCGTGGTCTCTGTCAGCGCGTATTTCGGCGTGCGCCCGTTCGCATCTGGTGTGCGGCTTGGTCAATGATCGCTGGACACTCACCCTTAGCCACCTTTCCCACTTGCCATGACTGGGGAATACCCATTCAACATACTTACAGATCTTTAATTTTTCGACTCTCGATCTGTTCTTCCCATGAATACCAGCACGTGTCCCGAAATGATCCAAAGCGATCGTGGGCAGGCAGCCACGCGAAATAATCGCCGGTGAAAAGATATTTATCTTCCCATAACAGCACGCAGTGTCCGTGCGTGCGTCCTGGCGTGAAGAGTACGCGTGCGCCTTCGATAAAATGATCGCAGCCGCCATTCAGAATCATCTCGGCACCCGGGCTGCGCATGCACCTCCAGCCGGTGGATGATACGTTTAGCGTCGAAATGGGCTGCATAGTGATATGTATCAGCTACATCATCGGAATGGGTGAAAAAATAGAGAATTCCGCCCATCGCCTGAAATTTCTTGACCAGCCGCGTCATAAATCTCTGCAAATTGACGAGCCAGTTACGGGCCGTGGAACCAATGAAGTAGATGTGTACGCCATAGGATTCACGGTGATTAGAACTATCTAAATAGAAAAGAGTTCTTAGCGACAGCATATCTCTCTTCTCCTGCATACCGATCGAACCAACTGGGCATGCCAGTAATGCCTGTTGCGCAGCGAGTGTCTCCGCCTCATCACGCGGCTGCCGCTTGACGAACGCATAATAGCCAGTATCGCCGAAGATCTCAGGCGCGTAGTGGCGGCTTACGCCCAGTTAACGC
>DATACK010000266.1:0-1741 GCA_036259115.1 Gammaproteobacteria bacterium
GCGCCACGGTCCCATCCGCCAAGCTCAGCCGCGGCTCTGTAGCTGCTTTGCAGGAATCCCATAAGCACCTCATCTGGCGCCTGGGCAGTGCACACTACATCGTAAGGCAAGATGAATTCGCCCATCTCCTTGTGGTAGAACGCTTCCCCCGGTTGTACCGGCGCCGCATCAAAACCCGCAGGCGTAGGATACGCATACGAGTAAAATGCGGGATAGTTGACCCCACCGCCGCCGGGCCAAAAGCCCGCGCTGCTCACTTCGTGTGAATACGCCTCACGGGTCACGGAATCCGGAAGGTTGGGAACGCCACCCGGATGCGGCAGTGCGCGCCGGCCGGAGAAACGCGTAACCGCCAAATCGAAGCTGCCCCAGAAGAGATGCACCGGGCTGACTTTGCCTAGGTAGCCGGTGCGGAATTGCTTGAACACGCGGTCGACCTGCAGTAGTACCCGCCAGAAGCGCTGCGCGCAGGCACAATCGTAGGCATTATGCACGCGATCCTCGTTGAAAGGTATGGCATCGGGGATCTCGTTCGGCACACCGTGGATTTGAACCTGGAGATCGAGATCGGCAAGCGCCGCCATGACCTGCGCATAGAACTCCGCGACCGGTTGCGCAGTAAGCGCCAGCCGCCGCTCGGCTCCTTCACTGGTTTGGATCAGCAGCGCATGATCGATGAAATCGAAGTCGATCTGGAAGATCTGACCCTCATAGGGGATGGGCGAGGTGGTCAAGCCTCGCGCGGTTACGTACAGCGTCGCGTGCCAGGAATGGTTGATCCAAGGCGTCTGTGCCAGCCGGACTTTGCCGACGATTTGTGTCCACAGGTGCAGGGTTGCACAGGTGTCCTGCCAGGCATCAAGCGGTAATGCAGGCCAAGATTCAGATGGTGAGCCTCCGGATTGCTGAACCATTACAATCAACCCCAACACTTAGATGTGAACTCTGGGCAAAATGCATGAGTCGAGCAGTCTAGCGCGAGCACGCAAGCAGCACAAAAAGATCACCACAACCCTGGGTTAGTGACGACTGGTTCGCCCGCCTTAACGGGCGTTGACGTATTCGGCTACGTTTGGGAGCGCGTTCAAGAGTCCTTAATCTGACACGCTGGAGGTATTATGAAGCAAAACGAGGTGATCGTGGGCGCTTTCGTCATGCTCCTGATAAAGCGCTGCGCATCCTCCGAGTCTGTGTCGGTTCGTTAATCAAAATACTTGATCATTACCTATCGTAGCGACACCGAGATATTCGAAGGGCTAGCCTCTTGAACTAGCTGAACTGCTCGATCTTAATTTCGCACGGCGATGTAGCTTAAACTGCCATGATCACCCTTGGAGCCGCGACCTGCGATGACGGCTTCGTGCAATTGAGACGGAAGGATGCTGAGTGCACAGCAGCGCGCGAGGCCTTCATCAAGGCTCACTCCGTCAAGGATTCCAAGCTGTTTCAAGTTCGTCAAGGTATGGGCTTCCCCGCGGTACTTCTGGGCTATGCGTAACCGGCCGTGATACTTGCAGAGCCCATTTGCTAGTGCCGGTGCTTGGCAGGATTGTCTATCGCGCCTGCGGTGTGCCTCAGATCTGGGCTAATTTCCGCTTAGCTCTAGGTGTCTTAGTTGTGAACTCGATGGTATCTGTGCGCCAATCATACGTACTTCATTACACGCGTGTATAGGTGTCCGAAGAGGTGTCCACAGTAGCCCGTAAACACGGCTATCACACACATCCTTAGCATACTAGAC
>DATACK010000267.1:0-7641 GCA_036259115.1 Gammaproteobacteria bacterium
TGAAGGCGCTTGTACCTTGAACGACGGCTTCGGCGGTATCACACGGCGTCATAGAGAAGTACATCACCGACGAAGCGCTGAAAGCAAGCCGGCGACCCAATCTATCCGGCATGATAGCAACCGGAGAGCGGGTGGCTGTCATCGGTGCCGGGCCAGCTGGATTGGGCTGCACCGATATTCTGATCCGCAATGGCATAAAACCCATCGTGTTTGATCGCTATGCAGAGATTGGCAGCCTACTAACCTTTGGCATTCCGCCCATCAAGCTCGAAAAAGAGGTTGTCCGCACACGCCGCCGGCTGATGGAGGGGATGGGCGTGGAATTTCAGCTCAATGTCGAGATTGGGCGCGACATCTCTTTGCACCGGATCTTAAGCCACTATGACGCCGTATTTCTCGGGATGGGTGCTTACACCGCCATGAAAGGCGGATTTCCAGGCGAGATCCTGCCCGGCGTATATGAGGCATTGTCTTACCTAATTTATAACGTTAACAAGCAGTTGAGGTTAGCGCGCGAGCCAGCTGAGTTCATAGACATGCGTGGTCGCCGGGCGGTAGTGCTGGGCGGCCGGAATACCGCGATGGACTGCAGTCGTACCGCCATTCGCCAGCAGGCGCTAACCGTGACCTGCGTGAACCGACGCGACGACGAAAATATACCAGGCTCGCGCCACGAGGTGCGCAGCGCCAAGGAAGAAGGCGTTCGTTTCTTGTTCAATCGTCAGCCGATTGAGATCGTAGACGACAACAATGTAGAAGGTGTCAAGGTCATAACGACCAGGCTTGGTGCGCCAGACCAGCGAGGCCGCCAACAGCCGGAGCCTATACCCGGTTCCGAAGAGATTATCCCTACGGGCCGCGTCATCATTGCGTTTGGGTTTCGCCCAAGTCCTGCGGCATGGTTCGCGGAAATCGGATCGACACAGATGACACAGGCCGCGTGCTGGCGCCAGCTTGCGGCACATATATAAATATCAAACCAGTAATCCAAAGATCTTCGCTGGCGGTGATATGATGCGGGGATCGGATTTGGTAGTGACCGCAGTATTTGAGGGCCGTGAGGCCGCTAAGGGGATTCTGGAATACTTGAACGTTTAGGTCTTCCGCAGAGGCGCAAAGTGCGCTGACTTTCAATGGTGCATAACGTCGTCTCTCTATGTATCCGCGTCAATTCCTACATGACTGAACTGAAAAACGACCGTCTGTTGCGCGCCTTGCTGCGCGAACCAGTAGATATGACGCCGGTCTGGATCATGCGCCAAGCAGGCCGCTATCTACCCGAATATAGAGCCACGCGCAGGCGCGCGGGCAGTTTTCTGAAGCTGTGCAAAACGCCAGAGTTGGCATGCGAGGTCACGCTGCAACCGCTGGCGCGGTTTCCGTTAGACGCCGCCATCCTGTTCTCGGACATCTTAACCATTCCTGACGCTATGGGCTTAGGGCTACATTTTGTAGAGGGAGAGGGCCCACGGTTAGAGCACCCACTACGCGATACCACGGCCATACGCCGGCTCAGCGCGCCAGACCCGGAACAGGACCTTGGTTATGTTATGGCGACCGTGCGCATGGTGCGTCGAGAGCTTGGGGATAAGGCCCCCCTGATCGGGTTCAGCGGTAGTCCATGGACATTAGCGACTTATATGGTGGAGGGCGGCGCAAGCCAAGCGTTCGCGCAAGTTAAAGGCTTGCTCTACGATCAACCTGAGACGCTTACCCGTCTGCTGGACGTTTTAGTTGACAGTGTGGTGGCCTATCTCAACGCCCAGATTAAGGCCGGCGCACAAGTCGTCATGATCTTCGACACGTGGGGTGGTGTACTATCGCCCAGTGCTTACCGCTCATTTTCGCTTAATCCCATGCGACAGGTGGTTGCACGACTTATCCGACGACATGAACAGCGGCGCGTGCCGGTCATTCTATTCACCAAAGGCGGTGGCGCCTGGCTGGAAATAATGGCCGCAACCGGCTGTGATGCACTAGGCCTGGATTGGACCGTTGATCTGGGTGCGGCGCGCGCGCGCGTGGGAAAGCAGGTTGCCTTGCAGGGTAATCTGGACCCCTGCGTGCTATATGCGGCTCCGGCACGCATTAAATCGGCAGTAGCGGAAATTCTGGCACAATTCGGCCATGGCAGTGGCCACGTGTTTAATCTCGGCCACGGTATTCATCCCGATATCGATCCGCAACACGTCAACCTGCTGATCGATGCAGTACACGAATTAAGCCGCAGCTACCACGCCTGACCCATTTCCGCGCAAGTACGCCTGTCTCGGGACCTTAAACGACCGCTACACCTTAACATCAGGCGCTAACTCACCAGGTTGCGGCTGCAACAGCCGCTCCACTTGTTTGATAGTCGCGCGCTGCATGGGCTTGCCGTCTATAGGGCTTAATGGAGACTGTCTGAGCGCACCTGTGGGCAGTACAACAATCTCCATCCGATAGCCGTTTGCTAAAAGGCGCAGACACGGATAATGCCGGACATCATTCCCGTAGCGCAGACGTCGCTCGGTGCTGCGATAAGCAATGCCCGCATGCATCAGCACGAACAAAACCTCTTCGACAGCATCGGCAAACACGTGGAGGTTGATTTCAGAATGCTTGCCGGCGGTGCCTTGTAGTACGGATCCGACAAGACGCGGCTCGAATTCACGTAGCAGCCGCATGCCATCTAAGGCGGCACGTCTGAGCACCGATAAAAGATCATGATAACCATTGGTGAAAAATAGACGCTGATGGTCCCGCACCGCGCGCTCAACCTCACTATTGCGAGGCAGTTGACTCCTGTGGCTGGCGTTGAGCCTATCGGCAGCCTTGCGTTTGGCGAGGTGGTAATCCTCAACTCCCTCATCGAGCAGAATGCGCGCGGCTTCCTGTGCAATGCGGATGCGTAGACGTTGGTCGTGTGTATCAGTCATGGTCGATTAAATTATCAGCAGCATACAGGAGGACGTGATCTGCATTAGACTACCCATCTCACACGCTTGTAAATCTTAAGATCCTCAGGCTTGAGGAATCTCTGATTGCTTCGGAGATTTCTCAAGCACAGGGATGCGACGCAGTGCTTCACTCGGGCATACATAACGTAAGTCCTGGACTTACAGGCAAAGCATGTGGGCTGCATTGGCAGTGAACGGGCAGGCTAGGATGACCCACACCGGTATCCAAGTGCGCAGGAAAGCAGCCTGTAAGTGCTGCCATTTCCACAGCTTGCAGCCGTGAAAATGAAGAAAAGCAAAAATCTCGCTTTTCGAGCGCTGAAAAATTCAAAGTGGATTTATTCAGAGCTTCCTTGTTAATCCTGTGCAAGTACACACATGCACGTGCAGCGACCGTCACGATCTATTAAGCCGCACTAGAACAGCTGTTCGGGAATCTCCGTTGGCTGATCTGCGTGAGGCCCATTTGAAACTCGCTCGGGCTCCAGCGCCTCCCTTTTGGGAATCTGATCGGCGCGGAATGTCTCAAAAATGCCATCTTTGGTGTCTGCGTTTGCCAACAGTCCCGTCTGCGGGTCAATCCGCACTGTTATCATGCCTTCAGGCTGTGGCATGCTGCGTTCAGGCTGGCCTTTAAGCGCCACGCGCATGAAGTCTATCCAGATCGGCAGAGCGGCCACTCCACCTACTTCGTTTATGCCTAACGAACGGGGTCTATCGAACCCTACCCAAACGGTCGTAACCAGGTTTGCGTTATAGCCACTGAACCACGCATCGTGCAAGTCATCGGTGGTGCCGGTCTTTCCAGCCAGATCATTACGGCTCAGCACTAAGGCCTTAGTGCCCGTACCGTGACGTATGACATCTTTCATCATGCTGACCATCTGATAGGCATTGGCCGCCGAAATTACGCGTTGTGCAGGTCTTGGTCTACGCGGCACTAGGCTGCTGCCGTTGCTGCGAGCCGCAGGCCCGGCCATAGCGTCGTTAATCCTGGAAGAAGCGCCTGTGTCTGCCTTAGCGGCGGTATCAACAAGTGCCGCCGAAGTGCCGGTTTGCTGACAAGGATCATTACATACAGTGGCCGGATCCGCCTTATATATGACGTGATTTCCCGTGTTCTCGATGCGTTGTATGAGATAAGGCTCCACACGATAACCGCCATTGGCGAAAACTGCGTAACCTGTGGCCAGCTCAAGCGGTGTTACAGAGCCGCTACCCAGAGCGAGGGATAGGTCAAACGGAAGATACTTCGGATCGAAGCCAAATTTTACGATGTGATCCATCGCAGCCTTCAACCCAATGCTGCTCAACAATCGGATTGACACCATATTACGGGATTCAGCCAGCGCCACGCGCATGCGCGTGGGGCCATAAAACTTGCCGCTGTAGTTCTCCGGCCGCCACATTCCTTCAAGCCCCGATGCACTGAACACTACCGGCGCATCGTTGATGATACTGGCCGGCGTGAAACCGTGCTCCAACGCCGCGGAATATATGAATGGTTTAAAGGCAGATCCCGGCTGGCGGTGCGCCTGAACGGCGCGGTTGAAATTGCTCTGGTTGAAGTCAAATCCTCCAACCAACGCCGCGATCGCGCCATTGTTAGGGTTCAACGATACCAACGCCCCAGCTACATTCGGCACTTGACTCAACCGCCAGTTACCATCGTTATCCTGTGTGACTCGTACGATATCGCCGCGGGTGACAACATCGGAGGCGGTCTGCGGCTCTGGGCCTAGCGCGTTTTTATTCACGTAAGGTCTAGTCCAGGATAGGTCTTGCCAGTTGAGAGACACGCGCCGCCCACCACGCAAGTAAACAGTAACTTGCCGTTGTTTGACGTCTACCACTAGACCAGGCTTCAAGCCTCCCACCGGCGTGTATTTCGCCAACGCGGCATCCCATGCCGACCGAGTGGCTAATCGGTGTTGGTCGACGTGGGCTTCGGCGCCCCGATACCCGTGGCGTATGTCATACGCTATTAGCCCTGCACGAAGCGTCTCACTCGCCGCGCGTTGCAGCTTAGTATGGACGGTCGTATACACTTTGTAACCGCCGGTGTAAGCATCCGCCCCGAATCTCGCGACCATCTTCTCACGCACCATCTCTGCAACGTACGGGGCCTGAACGGCAACATCGGGGTTATGCAGTCGCTGCGTGACAGGCTGCTTGAGTGCGGTGTAATAGGCTTTATTGTCGATGAAGTTAAGCTCACGCATGCGGCGTAGCACGTAATTACGACGCTCGAGCGCGCGCTCAGGATCAGCGATAGGATTGTAGCTTGACGGCGCCTTTGGCAATCCCGCAATCATGGCGATCTGACTTAAGTTAAGGCCGCCGATCTCGCGGCCGTAATAGACCTCTGCCGCAGCGCCTACCCCATAGGCGCGATTGCCCAGGTAGATCATATTTAGATAGAGTTCCAGAATCTCTTGCTTCGTGAGCTCCTGCTCCATTTTGAGGGCGAGGATGATCTCCCGCAGTTTACGCCCGTAGGTGCGTTCACTGGACAAGAAAATATTGCGCGCCAACTGCATGGTAATAGTGCTACCACCCTGTTCTTTTTCACCAGTGCGCACCAAGTGCCAGGCGGCGCGCAATACACCCTGGTAGTCGACGCCGGGATGCTGAAAGAACCGATCGTCCTCGGCGGCCAGAAAGGCCTCTTGCATCAGTTTTAGCATTTTCCTCAGCGCCAACGGCTCGCGTCGCTTCTCACCGAACTGAGCGATTAAATCCCCCTCTTGGGTATAAACGCGCAAGGGAGTTTGTAGCTTGATATTTTTTAGAGAAGCAACCGATGGAAGCCCGGGCGCCAAATACAAGTAGGTGCCGAGGGCAGCAGCCACCCCAAGCGTAATGCATCCCAAGATTACAAAGATGCTGAGGCGCAAAAACGTAAGTAACAAACGCATAATCTATAAAAACAAGGGGTGCAAGGCTGTACACCTAAGACAAGATGGACGGTACAAAACGCCTACCGTGTGGCTGTAACAAGTTACGGAATCCGCGATACTATTCCCGCCGGCAAGGGTCTTTGAATCCGACTAGAAGGATATTAAATAGTTTTATAATCACCGGCGTAAAGATACGGATATTGTGTGTTTCTTTTCAAGCGTAAGCAATCACCGGTTGTAGGCATAGATATCAGTTCTACATCCGTCAAACTGCTAGAACTAAGCCGCGCAGGCAGCGGATTCAGAGTCGAAAACCATGCTGTAGAACCCGCCACCTCCAAATGCCATTACCGAAAAGACGATTTCGGATTTGAACGCCGTCACCGAGACCAATCGCAAGGCGCTCAAGCGCGCGGGCACTAAAGACAAGCATTGCGCCATCGCGGTAACCGGCTCCGCTGTTATCACTAAGATCGCCACTATGCCGGCCGGCCTAAAAGACGAAGAACTGGAGGCCGAAATAGAGCTTGAGGCGGATCAATATATCCCCTATGCCTTAGAGGAAGTCAATCTCGATTTCGAGGTGCTGGGGCCAACGGAAGGTAACACCGAAATCGTCGATGTATTGCTCGCCGCCTCCCGCCGCGAAAACATCGACTTACGCGCGGCCACCGCCGAGGCCACCGGACTTACGCCTAAGATCATGGATATCGAAGCCTACGCAGTGGGAAATGCATTTCCCTACTCTTAGACCAAGTGCCGAACAAGGGCCGCGATAAGGTCGTGGCCTTGGTCGACATCGGTGCAACTATGCCCTGCCGCAGCGCCATGAGTAATCGGAAGCTGATCTATACGCGCGAGCAGCCATTCGGCTGCCGCCAATTGACCGAGGCAATCATGCAGCACTACGGCTTGCAGTATCAGCAGGCTGGGCTGGCCAAAAAGCAAGGCCGCTTGCCCGACAACTACGTGACCGATGTATTAGAACCGTTCAGGCAGACGGTCGCACAGGAGACCAGCCGCTTTCTGCGTTCTTCTACTCTGCAAACCAGCATACGAACGTGGACCAGATCATTCTTGTGGGCGGCTGCGCGCCCCTACCTGGCCCCGACGAGGTCATCGAGCGGCTGAAGGGCATTGCCACCACTATCGCCAATCCCCTTCAGCCGCATGTCGCTGGCCCTACGCGTGAATTCTAAAAACTGCGCAACGATACCGCTGGGTTGATGGTCGCGTGCGGGTTGGCTCTGCGTAGCTTTGCTTAATCTTCTGATTCAGGCGCCAAACCGGATATGGCACACATCAATCTGCTGCCCTGGCGGCGAGCAAAACGCCGGGCGCAGCAACGCGAATTCGCTCTGATTAGCGGCTTTTCGGCAGCGTTGAAGTTTATCTTGATGCTCTATGCCCATCTACGCCAACGGAATGATTGGTTATGAGGAGCGCCGCAACTAATGCCTGGACAATGAATTCAAGATCCTAGACGACAAGATCAAGAACATCCAGCAGCCGGGGGCAACAAAAAGGCCTTGCTCAAGCGTATGAACGTGATCAACAGCCTACAAGCTACCCGCCCCAATAATGTGCATTTGTTCGAAGCATTGACTCGCAACGTGCCAGAGGGCGTCTATCTGACGGGCGTCAAGCAAGATGGCAACGATCTCACCATCACCGGCAGGGCCGAGTCGAACGCGCGGGTTTCGGCTTACATGAGCAATATCGACAACTCCGACTGGATGGCTGATTCGAAACTCGATGTGATCGCGACTAAGGAGAATGAGATCTCGCGCGTTAGCGACTTT
>DATACK010000268.1:0-15791 GCA_036259115.1 Gammaproteobacteria bacterium
TCTTGCAGGTTTTGCCTTAAAGACGGTTTAGATCGATTTTTCTGAGTCCTAGGTTACAGTCCTAACCAAGAAATGCGACCTCAACGGGTTCCACATCCATCCGTACCGGATATTCAACTCAGTAGTTGATTCCGTGTGGCTGAATAAGGCCCGTGTAGTAGCCCACTATCAGCAGCGCAAACGCTAGTATCGACAGCGCGATGCGCCAGGTCAAGGCCTTGACCGTGCGATCACTATGACCTTTATCCCGGACTAAGAATATAAGTCCGGAGGCCAGACACCCGACGATTGTGAACAGCAACACGATGACGATCATCTTTACTAACATATAAATTCCTTTAACCGAGCAGGTAAGGTTTGACGAAGTATCTGCGCGACATAGCCGGTGCTAGCAAGCTTTATAGATTCAAACCGGCGATCCTTCCGACCGTGGCCACGGCAGCATTCATGGGGTTGTTCGTCGCGCTGGGCATGTGGCAGCTTAACAGGGCGCAGGAAAAGCGGGCAATGCTTTTGCAATACGAGCGATCAAGTCATAGGCCTCCGGCTGAGTTACGGCTGCCTGTTACAAACCTTGCGGCATGGCGCTATCGCCATGTCAAAGCAACCGGTCGTTTCGATAGCGAGCATCAATTTCTCCTGGAAAATCAGATCAGTCGCCATCAGGTGGGCTACGATGTGCTGACTCCATTGATATTGCCGGGAAGCCAAAAGCGAGTTCTGGTAGACCGGGGCTGGGTGCCGTTAGGCACAAGCCGCGATGATCTGCCTCAAGTCTCGGTAACGACGAGTAAAGTAACTATAAAGGGCATTGTATACGTGCCGTACGCGCGGGGATTTAGCCTCGGGAGCATGACCGCTGGAGAGACGGGCTGGCCGCTGCGGATAGGGTTTATCAACTTCAAGCAAATGAGCGCGCGGCTGGGCGCCCCACTCGCGCCCATGATTGTGAGGCTTGATCCTGGCACGCCACATGGCTATCGACGCGCATGGCAGGTCGTGCCATTTGGCCCCGAGCGCCATCTAGGTTATGCGGTGCAGTGGTTCGCTATGGCGTGCACACTGCTAGCTATTTATCTGTCCGTCAATCTCATGCGTGTCGGCCGAGATGAATAAAGTAAGCACCGCACCATTATCATCGCTGCGTGCCCGGGCGCTGCTCGTGGGGCTGATAGTGGTATTTGTCGCTCCACTATTGTTGGCCATGTTGGTATATTACTTCCGCGATCAATTGCCGGTACCGCCACCCGATTCGTATGGCAAGTTAATTGTACCGCCACATCCGTTTGATCGATTCGATCTGACGAGGTTAAACGGAAGGCCGCTGAACATAGATTTTATGTATGGCAAATGGACGCTTGTATACGTCGGTGGCAGTCGCTGTGATCTATGGTGCGAGGCGAGTTTGTTCAAGATGCGCCAGGTGCGCTTGGCATTGGGCGCGGACCAATCCAGGCTGCAACGGCTGTACCTGCTGACTGACACGCGCGCACTGTCCGCCTTGCGACCGCTGCTACACCGATATCCGGGCATGATAGTGGCCAAACCGCGCGCAGCCTCCCGCTATCCTTTACTGGCAGCATTCGGCCCGCACCCAAGCGGAACCTTCTTTCTTGTCGATCCGCATGCGAATCTAATGATGCGCTATCCTCCCGATGCGACCTCCTCGGGCATCAAAGAGGACCTGGCGCATTTACTTGAGGTATCGGGCATTGGTTAATAGGTCCTTCCCCTTACCATTTAAGGTAACGGTGAGCATTGCACTGTGTGTGGCGCTGGTTGTGGTCGTGCTGGGTGCGTTTGTGCGCCTGTCTGATGCTGGGTTGGGCTGTCCGGATTGGCCCGGCTGCTATGGGCACGTAACAGGCGTGCCGCGCACGCTGGCTGAGATCGCGCGCGCCAATCAGGCGTTTCCCGAGCGCCCCGTGGTGACCTCTAAAGCGCTTAAGGAGATGGTGCACCGCTATTTCGCTGGCACTTTGGCCGTATTGATCCTGGTGCTTGTGGTCCTGGCGGTACGTTATCGGCAGCGTGCGCACCAGCCATTAAAGACACCATTGGCACTGCTGCTCCTGGTGATCTTGCAGGCCCTGCTGGGCATGTGGACCGTGACCTTACTGCTCAAGCCGATAGTTGTGATGGCTCACCTGTTGGGCGGGTTTGCTACGCTGTCGCTGTTATGGTGGTTGTTCTTGTCGGGTTCTAACTGGGCAAACTCCAGCTGCGGCGGCGGGCTGGCGCCATACCGCCTGCTTGCGCTGATAGGCACTGCTATTCTGGTCTGCCAGATTGCACTGGGTGGCTGGACCAGTGCTAATTACGCTGCAGCCGCATGTCCGGACTTCCCAACCTGCCAATCTCAATGGTGGCCGCGTATGGATTTTTCACAAGGCTTTACGCTGTCACACGGCTTAGGGCTAAACTATGAGTTCGGTGTGCTAGATAATGCCGCGCGTACCGCCATTCACATGACACATCGGATCGGTGCGCTGATCACCGCCATCTATATTCTGGCGCTTGGTTCGACGCTGCTACTCAAGGCGCATGATAAGGTTCTGCGTGTGGTGAGCGCCGCCGTGCTGGGGCTAACTGTGTTACAGGTTGCGCTTGGAATTTCAAACGTATTACTCGGCTGGCCGTTGAGCATGGCGGCTGCGCATAATGCGATCGCAGCGCTGCTGTTGCTGTCGATGTTGACTTTGGATTATGTGCTACGACCAGTCGGTAAAGCAGCAGTGAATGAGACAGAGCGCGAAGCGCGTGAAAATGGAGCGGTGAGCAATGCCCTTACCTAAACAAGCATTATCGCAAAGTACTATTCTGTCTCAGTGGCAGGACTACCTTGAAGTCTGCAAGCCGCGCGTGGTGGCGCTGATGGTATTTACGGCGTTGGTGGGCATGCTATTGGCCGCGCCGGGTGAGGTCGGCGCGACAACCCTAGTATGTGGCAACCTAGGCATAGCACTGGTCGCAAGCTCGGCCGCGGCCATTAACCACATGACCGATCGGCATGTAGATGCGGTGATGGCGCGCACAAGGATGCGGCCGTTGCCCACGGGACACTTGGAGGCACGGCATGTGCTAATTTTCGCCGCTGTTCTGGGTGTACTGGGCATGGCAATCTTGATTGTCTATGTGAATCTACTCACCGCGGTATTGACCTTCGCTTCGCTCGTGGGCTACGCGGCAGTCTATACGTTGTTTCTCAAGCACGCCACCCCGCAAAATATCGTCATCGGCGGCGCAGCCGGCGCAACACCGCCACTACTCGGATGGACTGCGGTAACCGGTCACGTCGATCCTAACGCACTCTTGCTATTTTTGATTATCTTCACCTGGACACCACCCCATTTCTGGGCGCTGGCGCTGTATAGAAAAGACGAGTACGCCAAGGTCAATATTCCCATGTTGCCGGTCACTCACGGCGAAGACTACACGCGGCTGTATATTTTGCTGTACACGTGGCTGCTTGTGGTCATTACAGTTTTGCCGTTCATCACCGGCATGGCCGGTCCGATTTACTTGGTCGGGGCGCTGGTCCTCGACGCGTTATTTTTATACTACGCCATCGCCCTAAAGCTCACGCGGCGGCGAGCATTGGCTATCAAGACGTTCGTGTACTCGATCATCTATCTAATGCTGCTATTTGCGCTCTTATTGTTCGACCGCTATCTCCCGATCCTGCTGAATCAGTTTTAATTTTCGTACAATATCTATAATCCGAAACTGTCTCTTACGATATTCGTGTACCAGCTCTTGGCATAAGCGGCCTCAAGCGCCCGATTGCCGTTCATTGGGCTTAATCCGCCGGAGCCAGGCACCACTTGAATCATCCCTTGGTTGTTAATTTCGAATACCTCAGCGATCGAAATGCCGTATTCAGGATTGAGTAGGCTGTAACAGGTATTGATCCACGAGGGTTCGCCGGGCGTGCGGTCATTGAGCAGTGCAACTACAGCATCGGCGCAGACCTTAGCCTGCGAGCTGGCTGCATAGGCTGATTTCGGCATAGGATCTTGAATCGAGGCGTCCCCGATCACATGGACGCCTCTCTGTAGCGTCGATTCCGAGGTCGCGGGTGCGACCGGACACCAGCCGCTCTTGTCAGTAAGGCCTGCGATCTGAACGATGCTGCCTGCTTTTTGTGGCGGAATCACGTTGAGTACGTCGCCTCGATATTTCTCTTCGAGCGGCCCTGCGATGGCCAGTTTGGCTTTCGCATCCATGGCTGTAACCTCGCCATCGGGTCCCGATACCCATTCAATCATGCTGTTGTCAGTCCCGAAGCCGTAAAGCGCCTCCCAGCCCGCCGTGAATAGCTCCTGCTTGGTGAACGCGGTCTTGGCGTCTAGGATAATCACCTTGGACTTGGGCTTGTGGACCTTCAAATAATACGCGATCAGACTGGCACGCTCATAAGGCCCCGGAGGGCAGCGATAAGGATCGGGTGGCGAGGTGATGATGACTGTCCCGCCGTCTCGCATGGCAAGCAGTTGATTGCGCAACAGCGTTGTCTGTGCACCCGCCTTCCAGGCATGCGGCGCCAGCTGCGTCGCCTGGGCGTTGTAGCCTTCGATCGCGTTCCAGCGGAAATCTATACCTGGCGACACTATCAAACGATTATAGCTCAAGATGGCTCCTCCCTTGAGCCTCACCTCCCGCCTATGTGGATCGATCGCCGTCACGGTGTCGCGCACGATTTTTACGCCAGACTTCACCAGGCCTTTATAACCCAGTGTGATCGAATCCAGATCCCGCAGTCCTCCCAATATCCAGTTACTGGCTGGACATGTGATGTAGGTCTTATTCGGCTCTACCAGAGTGACTTCGATCCAAGGATCAACTTCGCGGATGTATCTGGCCGCCGTGGCTCCGCCAAAACCGCCGCCGATCACCACCACACGACGCCTGCTGTATATCGCGCGCCCGCGGCGCTGGCTCAACAAGACGAGGCCTGAGGCGCCAAGACTTTGTAAAAACCGTCTGCGTGAAAGGGTAAGCATCGGTCTGGAGGCATTATTCCAGATTGGCAAAATATTCAGCGACCGCCGCTATTTCATTTTCGGTATAGCCCTTGGCGATGCGGTTCATGATAGTTCCGTTTCGCTTGCCGGATTTGAAGGCCAAGAGCGCCGACTCGAGTTGCTTGGCGCTCATGCCGTAGAGCGAGGGTATAGCGCCGTTACTCTTCCCCTCCGGTCCGTGGCACGCGCTGCACGTCACGCCGATCGTGCGCCCAGTGATGCCGCCCGCAAACCCGGCCTCAGCCATCAGCAGCATATAGCAGCACGCGGCGACTACTGTCTTTTTCAAGGTCATGCGCTTTCCTCTTAAATACACAGGTAATTGGCGGAAACGGTCACGTTATGTAAGTAAAGGCCTTAGTAAGAAGTGGCCGCCACCGCCCACCGGAAAAGCGTTTCCGAAGATGGTGCGATTGCCTAGCCGGCACGGCATCATAGAGAATAAGCCAAATGTATAAAAGCATAATCATCCGACTCGTTACTGTTGCGTCTTTAGTACGGGCGTCCTGACCAGCGATCGAATTGCTGTAGGCGATTTCTCTTCCGGCAGTCTGGTCGGATGGGATCCTGAATACTTTGAAGGCAAGACTCAATACAAATTCGCGCATATAGGCAGCCGCACCGCGCTACGTGCCCACTGCGACAGTAGCGCCTCGGGCCTGGTGCTGAAGTGGGAGATCGATCTCAGCAAGACGCCAATCTTGCATTGGTTCTGGCGCGTCGACTGCATCTATCCGGGTCTGGATGAAGAAACCAAAGCCGGCGATGATTACGCGGTGCGCATTTACATGATCCACAATGGCGGTTGGCTTAAGTGGCGCAGTCGCGCTATCGATTACGTCTGGTCCAGTTCGCAACCGGTGCACAAAGCTTGGCCCAACGCCTTCGTTATCCAGGTGATGGATGGTAGCGGTTCGTTCGGGCCCACCGGCGCAGCCCGCCGGGCAGTGGTATATGCAATGGCGCAACGTGCGCGAGGACTTCAAGCGATTCTTCGATCTGAAGCTCGACCATATCGACGCCGTGGTACTCATGACCGATTGCGACAACAGCAGGCGCAAGGAGACGGCGTATTACGGTGACATCTATTTCGCGGCGCCAGCAAATTGGTCGCAATTTAAGGGCTTTCTAGATGGTGCCCGTTGCTGTGCGTACGGCGTCAGTTTCAATATGTGGTCTATGCAGACGAGCTGTAGACCTTTCAGCGCCCGCGCCATGTTAGGGCATGGCTGGCTTGTGCGTAGCATCGGCCACAGCTGTTGAATGTCTCCGCCACCTAAGTGCGATCGAAAAGATCGAAGCACCAGCTAGTTCTTGGACGTCGCCTGCTCTTTAACCTACACCAATTCTAAATAACCATGGGCTAGCTACGCGCAATAGCGACGCCGTAACGTCAGGGAGGCTAGAGAAGATTTCAGGCCTCAAGGGCTCGGGCGGAGGCCTGCTTAGGCCTCGATAACCGCCCGCAGTTTTTTAATGGCGTTATTCTCAAGCTGCCGAATCCGTTCGGCGGATACACGATATTCGTCGGCTAGCTCGGTAAGCGTAGTCTTATTATCGGCCAGCCAGCGCTTGGCCAGAATATCGCGACTACGCTCATCAAGCGTGCTCAAAGCGTGCTGTAGACGTTTGGAGTGATGAGTATCCCAATCGCTTTGTTCCACGGCTTGCGCCGGGTCCGCGCGTTGATCCTCTAGGTAGGCGACAGGTGCTACGTAACTGTCGTTGTCGTCTTCCGGATCGAAATCAAAACCGATATCTTGGTTGCTCAAGCGCTCTTCCATCTCCATGACATCACTCGGGCTTACACCCAGATCATCGGCTACAGTCTTGACCTCTTCGCGGTTGAGCCAGCCAAGGCGCTTTTTGGCACTGCGCAGATTAAAAAACAGCTTGCGCTGCGCCTTGGTAGTGGCGACCTTGACGATGCGCCAGTTGCGCAGAATAAACTCATGAATTTCGGCACGAATCCAGTGCACTGCAAACGACACCAACCGCACACCCAGGTCGGGATTAAAACGTTTGACGGCCTTCATCAGACCGATATTTCCCTCTTGGATGAGGTCGCCCAGCTGTAGCCCGTAACCGCGATAGCCGCGAGCCACCTGCACTACGAAGCGTAGGTGATGGGTTACCAGTTTGCGCGCGGCCTCTAGGTCGTTATGGTCACGCAGCCGCCTGGCTAAACGTTGTTCTTCATCCACGCTCAGTATGGGCAGCCGATAGACCGCGCTGATATAGTTCTCCAGATTGCCGACAGGAACCGCCAGGGCGGCAGGCTGAAGTTGTACCAATGCTTTATTCATATGAATAGTTCCCCCCACAAAAATTAAGCGCCATTTTAGCACTCGGTACCTTAGAGTGCCAACGGCCGCGAGAGTTCCGTAACTTGTGGCTTGCTAGCGAGGTTCGATTGCGCTCAAATGCCGCCCCACCGCGAGCCAAGAGCCGGAAAGGCCCAGCGCCGCACCCACGCCCAGCAGCAGTAACGTACCCTTGATCCCCGGTCCCAGCAGTTGATACTGACTGCCGTAAAGTAGTGCCAATTGCTTGGCCGGAGCAGCCATTATTAACATGGCGGTCAGTATTAGCAGCCAGGCAAGCGCACCACCCAATAGCCCGTACCAAAAGCCCCCGTACAGGAACGGACGGCGAACGAAGGCATCGGTGGCTCCAACCAGCTTTGCAACCTCGATCTCCTCACGGCGATTTTGGATATCGAGCCGGACGGTATTACCGACGATCAGCAATACTGCCAGACCCAACAAAACGGCAATAGCGGTAACACCGCGTCGCGCGATGTCCATTATCGCTTGCAGCCGCTCAAGCCATTGTGTATCAAGCTGAGCCTGATCGGCTGCAGGTAGTCGTTCGAGCTCGCTGACTAATACCGCCGCCTGTTCAGGCTGATCGCCATGTGCTGCGGGACTGACCACCAACACCGGCGGCAGCGGATTTCCCGGTAGAGCGTCGAGCGCATCACTAAACCCAGAGTCGGCGCGAAACTGCTGTAAGGCCTGCGCGGGACTGATGACCTGAACATCTGCGACATCCGTACGCCGTTTTAGTCGCGCCGCTAATGTCTCGACCGATTGTAGCGGGGTATTAAGCTTCAAGAACAATGAGATGCTCGCAGAATTATCCCATCCGCCGATCACCGTCTGTAGGTTGGCTAGCAAGACATAAAGGCCGCCGGGCAGCGCGAGCGCGATGCCAATGACCGCCGTGGTCATGATGCTGGATAACGGCGTTCGACAAATTCTACCAAGGCTAGCAATCAGGGTGCGCAGATGATCGCGCGCATATGCATGGAGCTGCGTGGTAAACGGTAACCCCGAGTGGATGGCACCACGAGCCATGATCAGCGCGCGCGCCGCTCAGAGCGATGGCGTCCGATGACTTGCGTTGTAACCAGCCTGCCATGTTCCAACCGAATGATGCGCTTATTGAAGCGGCTGATCAGGCCGAGCGCGTGACTTGCGATAAGCACGGTCACGCCGACCTGATGGAACTGCTCGAATAGACGCATGATCTCCTCGGATAGTTCCGGGTCGAGATTGCCTGTGGGCTCATCGGCCAATAAGATCGGTGGACGGTGGACGACCGCCCGCGCGATGCTGACGCGTTGTTGTTCTCCTCCGGACAGCGTGATGGGTAAAGCCCTCTCACGGCGCAGCAGTCCCACCTTATGCAAGGCCGCGCGGGTGCGTTTGCTGATCTCCTGTTGCGTAAGGCCGGCGATGACCAGCGGCAAGGCCACGTTATCGAACACGCTGCGGTCGTATAGCAGTTGATAATTTTGAAAGACTAGACCGACCCTACGGCGCAGCCAGGGGATGCGGCGGCGTGAAAGATTGGTGATATTGCGGTTATCAATCAGGATTTGACCTCGAGTCGGCCGCTCGATAGCGGCAATGAGCTTTAGCAGTGTGCTCTTCCCGGCACCGGAATGTCCGGTCAGAAAGGCCATCTCACCGCGCTTAAGCTCGAAGCTGAGCCGGTTTAGCGCCTCAAAACCCGTAGGATAGCGCTTGCTTACGTTTTGAAACTGGATCATAGAAGGTAAAGTCGCGGCTTATCGCTCAGTCGGGCCTGACGCTTGTGGATTCGTTTCTATGAAGCTGTAGTATCTGCCGTGGTAAGTCAATCCGACTGATCAATCTGTTTTTTCTTAAGTGCCATAACTACTCAGTCGCGTGCCACTATCGGCTCGTAAGTTCCTGGCCTTGCCGCCTTCGTTTGTGGTATCAAGGCCGGTTTCCTGCATTGAGCCCCGTTGTTCTCTAGCCTCCATTGCGCCCCAAGAGCGCAGCTACGAATTCATTAGCGTCGAATACCCGCAGATCTTCCAGCGCCTCGCCGACACCAATGAAGCGCAGCGGAATGCCGAGCCGCTTGGCCATGGCGAATAGAATACCGCCCTTGGCCGTCCCGTCCAGCTTGGTGACGCAGATACCAGTGACACCCAAAGCCCGATCGAACTCCTCAGCCTGACGCAGCGCATTTTGTCCATTGCCTGCGTCTACAACCAGCAATACTTCGTGCGGTGCGGTGGCGTCAAGTTTGGCCATTACTCTTTTAACCTTTTTGAGTTCCTCCATAAGGTTGGCCTGTGTATGCAGACGGCCGGCGGTGTCGGCGATGAGTACTGGAATGCCTCTTGCGCGCGCTGCCTGCATAGCGTCGAAGATCACCGACGCGCTGTCTGCGCGGCTTTCCTGCGCGATGACCGGCACGTGATTACGCTCGCCCCAGGTCTGCAGCTGCTCGACTGCCGCAGCGCGAAATGTGTCGCCCGCCGCAAGTATCGGCGAAAGACCTGCTTGCTGCAGCCGCTTGGCGAGTTTGCCGATGGTAGTGGTCTTACCCACACCATTGACGCCAACCACTAGAATCGTAAAAGGCTTGGCCTGCGTGTCGATGATCAGCGGCTGACTGACCGGCGCGAGCAGCGCCACCATCTCCTCGTGCAGCGCGGCCATCAACACGTCGACGTCAGCCAATTGCCTACGTTTCATGCGAGTCGTCAGTCGGTCGATCAGCTCGCGCGTGGCATCCACGCCCACGTCGGCGAGCAACAAACGATCCTCCAGTTCGATCAACAACTCGTCATCGATCTCCTTCTTGCCCAGTACGAAGGTGGCCATGCCCTCAGTCAGCGTGCTACCAGTTCTGGACAGGCGTTGGCGTAGCCGGCTGAACAGGCCGCCGCGCATGGCCGGCTGACCGGGTTGGGATGCGGCCGCGGGTTCCGGCACAGTCGATTGATCCTTAGGCTTGAAACCGAACATGAATGTAACAGTCAGAGAATAGGTTTTCAGAACCTCATAATCCTACCACTGTTAGAGGAGCGCATTAACTGATGAGATCGAAAACTCTGGTCGTGGCGCTGACAAGTACCCTGTTGTGGAGCGCTGCAGCGCTCGTGCCTGTCTATGCCGTGTCTCCCCCCGACGTGCACGAATACAGACTGCAAAACGGTATGAAGGTATTAGTGCGGCCGGATCATCGCGCCCCGGTAGCTGTGGTGCAGGTCTGGTATAAGGTTGGGTCGGCCGACGAGCACAGTGGCATCACCGGCATCTCGCACGTGCTAGAACACATGATGTTCAAGGGCACGAGGCGATATCCGGCGGGTAGATTCTCCGCCATTATCGCCGCTAACGGTGGCGAGGAGAACGCTTTTACCAGCAACGACTACACGGCCTATTACGAGTCGCTCGAAAAGAGCCGTCTAAAAATCGCGCTGGAACTGGAAGCCGACCGGATGCGCAATCTTGTGTTGCGCAAAGACCAATTCCTCAAGGAACTTGAAGTTGTCAAGGAAGAACGGCGACTACGCACCGACGATGATCCTGACGCGCTAACTTATGAACAGCTTTACGCCACGGCCTTTAATCACGGTCCTTATCATCATCCCATCATCGGGTGGATGAGCGATTTAAATAATCTTACGCTCAACGAAGTGCGCCAGTGGTATAAAGCTTGGTACGCGCCCAACAACGCGACCCTGGTGGTGGTCGGCGATGTCGAACCACAAGCCATATACAAGCTCGCTCGGCATTACTTTGGCAGTTTGAAACCGCAACCGCTCCCGGAGCGCCTACCGCGCCCGCAGGAGCCGCAGCGTGGCCCGCGGTGTGCTGTCGTCAGGGCGCCGGCTGAATTGCCTTATCTCATTCTGGGCTATAAGGCGCCAGCACTGCTGACAAGCCGACACAAATGGGAGCCCTATGCGCTCACGGTGGCGGCGGGTGTACTTGATGCGGGGCATAGCTCACGCTTAAGCCGTCAGCTGATACGTGAAAAAGAATTGGCGGCCTCGGCCTCTGCCGGCTATGGCCTCAATACTCGCTATCAAGACCTATTTCTGCTCGATGGTACGCCAGCTCCCGGACATACGGTCGCCGAATTGAAAAAGGCCTTTTATAAGGAGATCAAGGCACTGCAAACGGAGCTGGTCCCGCCCGCCGAACTCGATCGCACAAAAGCGCAGGTAGTGGCCTCGGTCGTCTACTCGCAGGACTCGATGATGACCAAGGCCACCCGTCTTGGCATGTTGGAAACGGTTGGCCTTGGGTGGAGGGTAGGTCAACGCTACGTTGAACGTATCAAGGCCGTTACCCCCGAGCAGGTGCGCGCGGTAGCGCGTAAGTATCTCATCGACGATCACAAGACCGTGGCCGTGCTGCAACCAGAGGCGATTACCTCGGTCGAGAAAAAGTCGGTCGGCGTTTCGTCGCCACCAGGCGAGCTGCGCTGAATGCAGCTTTGCAAGCGCTAAGCGGGCGCTTGAGTTCCAAGTTAAGATAATTAAACGGAGGACACATGCGGTTATCGATTTTTGCAATGGCGCTGCTCGCATTGACGCCGTGGACGGCCAAGGCTGGAGTTGACATTGAGCATTGGACGACAGACAACGGAATCAGGGTGTACTTCGCCCGCGCGCCGCAATTGCCTATCGTAGACATGCGCCTGGTATTCGACGCGGGCGCCGCGCGCGACGGCGAGAAGCTGGGCGTGGCCAACATGACCGCCAGCTTGCTGAACGAGGGCAGTGGCAATTGGAACGCCGACGAGATCGCGATCCACTTCGAGAATGTGGGTGCGCAGTACAGCAGCAACGTGGAACTCGATCAGGCCTCAGTATCGCTACGTGCGCTAAGCGACCCAAAGATGTTCGAGCCAGCACTGGATACCTTTATTAAGGTCGTGGCCGCACCGAGCTTTCCGCAGCGCGCATTCGAGCGCGTTAAGAATCAAATCCTGGTGGCGTTACAAGAGCAGGCCCAAGATCCAGATGCGATCGCCAGCAAGGCCTTTTATCGCGCAGTGTACGGTGAGCATCCGTTCGCCAACCCTGTGTATGGCACTAAGCCGTCAGTGCGGAGTATAAAACGCGAGGACGTGCAGGCGTTTTTTAAACGCTATTATGTAGCCCGCAATGCGGTACTGGCGCTGGTCGGCGATCTTACCCGTGCGCAGGCCGAGGAGATTGCAAAGCGTATCGACCAAAATATGGCGCCGGGCAAATCGCCCGCGCCGCTACCTAAGGTTCAACCGCTTGAGAAGACTAAGATAGTTAAGATACCTTTTCCTTCCGAGCAGGCACACGTTTACATGGGAGAGGTCGGCATCCCGCGCGGCGACCCCGATTACTTTCCGCTCTACGTTGGTAATCACGTGCTAGGCGGCAGCGGTTTTATCTCGCGCCTAGTAAGGGAAGTGCGCGTGCAGCGTGGATTGTCGTATAACGTTTATAGCTACTTCTTTCCATATGTCGTCGCTGGGCCATTCATGGTCGGTCTGCAGACGCGCGCCGATCAAGACACTGAAGCGGCGCGCGTAGCGATGGACACCGTCAAGCAGTTCGTTAAAGAAGGCCCGACCGAGCAGGAGTTGGTGCTTGCAAAGAGCAATATCACCGGCGGCTTTCCCCTGCGCATCGCAAGCAACGCGGATATCTTGGAATACTTGGCGCTGATCGGCTATTACCGCCTGCCATTGAATTACTTGGATACCTTTAATGAGAATGTCAAGGCCGTGAATCAGACGGAGATTCGCAAAGCCTTCAAGCAACACTTGGGGGCCCAGCGTATGGTCAAAGTCATCGTCGGCGGTGCGCAAACGGGTTAAGTCACCACTGCGCACGCGCCAGCGCGTGCGCATCATCGGCGGGCAATGGCGTGGCCGGCGCATAGAATTTCCAGACACACCTGAACTGCGGCCTACACCTGATCGGGTACGCGAGACCCTGTTCAACTGGTTGCAAGGCGTGATTGAAGGCAGCCGTTGCCTCGATCTGTTCGCCGGCAGTGGCGCGTTAGGCTTCGAGGCGGCCTCGCGCGGGGCTACGTCGGTGGTGATGGTCGATGTCAATCCGCAGGTTGTGAATCATCTGCGCCGACAGGCTGTGACACTTGGCGCATCGCAAGTCGAAGTCCTGCTCGCGGACGCATTGGGCTTTCTGCGCTCTGAGCCGATGCCCTTCGACATCATCTTTCTAGACCCGCCTTTCCACAAAACTTTGTTAGCGAACGTCACTCAAGCGCTTGAGGATTATCGAGCATTAAAAGCCGGGGCACGGATCTACCTTGAAATGCACGCGCTACCAGACCAGCTTGTACTGCCCGCGAGCTGGGATGCACTGAAAAATCAACGCGCCGGCCAAGTCAATTATCAATTAGCGATTAAGGGTCGGTAAGGCAACTCGCGTGCGATACTTTGCGCTTGCCATATGCAGGCAAGTGCGATAGGACCCTGAAATAAAAGTAAAAGCGTGGAAGAGGGATTCGCTACGTGGGCCGCTTCCGGCCGCATTCTTACATTGCATCAGTTGCCAGCGCGAGCCTGCATGTTAACCTTGTGCTAGAAAATGGGGCAGCCGTTCGATTATTCGCGTGCCACATCGGCAGGCTGATCAGAATGTCGGCGATCATTTAAACGGATCATCCTTCATAACCACAGCCTTGTTTCTCATGGGCCATCAGGGATATTTGGCTATGCCTTTTTGAACGTGCGCATTGAGAGCATGAGCGCATGAAGCTCGCCAACTTTGAAGCCATTGTTCGCGCTCTTAAAGACGCCAATGTACGGTATCTTGTAGCCGGCGGTCTCGCGGTCAATGCGCATTGTTATCTGCGCTTTACCAAAGATGTAGGTTTCGTGATTCAGCTGATCCCCGACAATATTGAGCACACATTTCGCACGCTCGGAATATTGGGCTACCGTCTCTTGGTACCGATCAGTCCGCATCAGTTCGCCAATCCTTCGGTGCGAGAGAGTTGGATTCGAGACAAGGGCATGCAAGTACTCCAGTTCTGGAGCGATGACCAGCTCGAGACGCCCATTGACGTGGTCGTAACCGAGCCTTTCCCTTTGAAGATGAGTATCAAAATGTTTTTAGGCGCTCAACTGCCCGCCCGCAATGCTTCCAAGACCTTCGCAGGGTGCTCCTCGGCCTTGGCGACTTTTCTCCAGTGTTTCTTCACCTTGCCGTCCGGGCCGATCCAAACCGTCGAGCGGATCATGCCCATGGTCTTCTTGCCGTACATGTTCTTCTTGCCCCAGGCGCCGTATTTTTCCATCACTTTTTTATCAGGATCGGAGAGTAGGGTGAAAGGAAGATTATACTTCTGCGTGAACTTCCGGTGCGATTCGCCGAAGTCAGACGACACACCCAGCACCACCGCGCCCTGTGCCTCGATCTCGCTCCACAGATCGCGAAAGCCACATGCTTCCTTGATGCAGCCCGGCGTGTCGTCCTTGGGATAAAAATAGAGGATTACATTGCGCCCTTTGAAGTCGTGCAATGCGACTTTATTTCCGTCGGCATTCTTAAGCGTAAAGCTCGGGGCGGCTTTGCCTTGTTCGATCGTCATGATTCGTTCTCTACTTTTAATCAAACGGTTTGTGCACTAAAAAGGACTAAGCGCAAGCATCAGCGTTAGGATGTTTATCACGGATAAATGACTGGGGCAAACAGCCGTCATGTCGGCAGTCACGATGGTATCGGTGGGAATTTCGGTCGCTCCTGGTCAAGCCGACCAGCATAATGTCGACTATCCGGATTCATCTTCTCACCGTGCAGGGGTGGGTCGAGATGATATCAGTGAGTTCCTCGTCTGTCTGCGGGAACTGATAGAACTGGGAGGCTTAGCTATTAAATGCGCGCGCTAATCGGCTTTTTGTTGTACTTGATCTCCGCCGCGAATATGTGTAGGAGTCCTTCAAAAGCTTTAGGTTAGCCACTACAAAGCGGAGTCATGGATGGCGCAGTCCGATGATCAGGAACGATTTATAGACTGCACCATGTAAGTTAATGATATGAAGGTGATATTATCGTCAAACAAGTGGTATAGCTACATACGTAGCTATACATAAAGTGAGTGATGCAAGTTTCGCTGTAGCTCTTGCGACCGCTGTCGATGTTACTGGCTATATGATAGTCATGTTTCTCTTGTTAGCATTGGCTCGTGCTTAACGATTTTGATTAAGGATTTTCGTGCCTAGCATTAACTGCAAGCGGTATACATGCCGTTGTAAAGGGAACAGCATTTGTTCAGTAAAGCGACGGAGACTTGGACATTTAAGCTGTTGTAAACGATCGTTACGAAGCTCGATAATAATCCCATAATAGACCGACCACAGGAGAAGACGATGGGTATCTTGAGTTGGATCATTCTTGGGGCGGTCGCCGGCGCAATCGGTAAGCTGATTATGCCAGGCGATGATCCAGGCGGTTTTATTATCACCATAGTGCTCGGC
>DATACK010000269.1:0-5565 GCA_036259115.1 Gammaproteobacteria bacterium
ATGTATGGCGGCATACCCGCCTGAATACCCACCGGTATGACGCGGCATCATGAGGATACGTTGAGTCTGCTGCTCGTACCGCGCCTGTTGAGCCTCTTGCCGCGCGCGTGCCGTTCTCGCTTCAACCGGCTTGAGCAAAGCCGCTTAAAGCGAGAACGGCACGCGCGCGGCAAGAGGCTCAACAGGCGCGGTACGAGCAGCAGACTCAACGTATCCTCATGATGCCGCGTCATACCGGTGGGTATTCAGGCGGGTATGCCGCCATACATCCCTACATGCCCTATCGCAATACTTGGCCTTTCTTCCTGCGCTATTGTTTCACGGGATTGTTTCCGTTTCCCCAAACTTTATGAGGCTGCTGCTGCGTGGAAACTTCGTGCGTGACGTGAAACAACGGCCGCCCTACGTTAATCCTGCCGCCCATGCCTGGGCGATCGGCGGCACGCCGCTACGGGTACGGTAGGCCGAGTGAATGATCTAATTAAGAGAATTACCGCCGCGCTCGCGACGGGAAATACATTGTGCTAATGCAGAGTGCCACGAATGCTAGCATCACAAGATTAAAGATGCATTTTCCTTTTATAGCGGCGTCCGCCTAGCGAGTTTGTACCGCCCTTTAAGCATGATAGAAGGAAAGCAGTCGCTGCGATATTCCTAAAGCAAAAGGTAGCTCTTTCAGTAGACTGCGTAAAATTTACAAGCGGCGCTCCCGCGCGAGATTAGCGTATCACTATCACTCCGAGTGTCCGTGAGGAACCTTTCTTAATTCACGGCTATAAGATTTCTCAGGCGCTAAGCGCTTTCGAAATGACAAATCTCGATTGAAGCTTACAAAATGAGACACAAGTCGCGCGAGGGTAAAAGCTTTCAGTTCTTGGTCGGATAGAGTGGAACGAAGACCGCTTCAAGGAATGCGGCGCTTGCGAGCAATGCATCCCGCGTCGCCTGCAAGTCCAAGGCGGAAGGCTCCCCGTTCGCAGCAGTGCTGCTCACCATTTTGCACCCGTTCGATGGCGCGGCGACGCCGCCTTATCCTTGTGCCGTACAGTTAGGCAGTCGCTCGGATTGCCTTCGCTAGCCAGCTACGGCGTCTTCTTTGTCTGGCCCGCACCTGGTCCCGCGCCCAAATCGGTGCCCGTGGTCGGGTTTATGTCTGTCTTGGATTTGGTGTGCAGCGCGGCTTTCTGTAGCAGACCGCCATCTGCCTGTGGCAGTTCGGCCATAGCACTGCCGTCGCCGCCATCGACTGCATACTGATCCTCGCGATTTTTGACATATTCCCATTCTTCGCTCTGATTCCATGCCCCGCCCTCGTTGGGGACACCATCGGCGCTGCCCTGGGATATGTCGTAATATTTAGCCGTAAACACAGGCTTGTCTGGGAACTTGCCCGGCGGCAAGTTGTTTTGAATGGAATAAAGCGCCTTCTCAAACGATTTTTGATGAACGACTTCGCGCGTCGTCAGGAATCCCAGCGCGTTCTTGATGCCGGAATCATAGGTCACCGCGATCAGCCGCTTGTGAATAATCTTGGCGCACGCCTCGGCTGCAATGTTGGAGCATAGACCAGCAGTCGGCTCGCCGATCGTATCGACGTACGCCGCCGTCCAGGGCACGCCGGCCGGATTGAACAGTGCGGTACCACCGCCACCCAAACTGGCCTTGGTGTGGCTCTCGCCGCACTTGTTGATCTCTCGGTACAGCTCGGCCTCTCGCAAGAGGTTGCGCTGTTCCCCTTAAGCCTTCCATTTATTCTTAAATGTTACGCACCATCCGCAGATGCTCTTTCAGCGTCGGCAAGGTCTTATTCGCAAACGCCTTCAACTTTGCATTCTGTCCCTGCTGCGCCTCTTGTTGAAACAACGTTATCGTCTCCTTATGTCCCTTGATCTCCGTACTAATGTATTGCTGATCTAATTTACTGCCGGAGAGCTTGGATAATTTGACAGTTCTTACTGATGCTTTTTATCCGTGTGATTTGGCAATTATACGCCAAGCTGATCTGCCAAGTTCACGAACTGCTAGTTGGCAGCCGTATGGTCTTTGACCATGTGCGCTCCGGGTTGCTCGACAAGCTTGCTCTGGGCCTGATTTACCGCCATGTGGCCCGCCTTTTTACCTCCGCAATGCCGCCTTGCTGATGAATTGCTTGTCGCGAGCGGTTAGCTGGGCCGTGGCTTGCGCCGTATTAGATACTGCGGAGCTTGCCAGCATAAACGCGCCCATCATCAGTGCAGCAGTTGCGGTTTTCCAGTATGCCGTAGCTTGCATTTTCATTACGTCGTGGATCGTGAGTTGCATACCAGAGGCACCGCTAGGACCTCTGGGCTTATCGGTGCGCGCGCAGGATGTACACCAGACTTGCTTGTTTCACAGCGCCGAATAAATTCAGGCTATTTTGCGCTACTTTTCTTTGCTCCGTATGCGGCGAGAGGATGGAGCCTATGATGGTTTGAAATTTTTACTGAACTTTACGTAATGGCAGGTAGAAATTTCTCGCGACCCTCGTCTTTGGTGGGCGAGCAATCAGAATTGGTACATATGGCTTGCGCGCGCGTTGGCCTCAATTTAGCTTATGTCCTTACTTGAGTCACGGAGAATGCTTGGCGTTATGGCTGAGTCGGATCACGCAAATCTCTCTAAGTCCCAATCGGCATATGCTGAATCCGATGAGCGTGAAGAGGCGCGTGAAGGGCGCCTGCTACTGCTTTGTCTAGGCGCTTTAGGTGTCGTTTTTGGAGACATCGGCACGAGCCCGCTATACGCCCTACGTGAGGCGTTTCATGGTGAGCACGCAACCTTGCCAACGCCGGCGAATATACTCGGCGTGTTATCGCTGATCCTGTGGTCGCTTATCATCATCATTTCCATTAAATACCTGCTGTTCGTCATGCGCGCGGACAACCGCGGCGAGGGCGGCATTATAGCTCTGGTCGCCTTAATCAATCCCCGCGCAAGATCGCGCAAAGGGTACTACGCCTTAACGCTATTGGGCCTATTCGGCGCGGCGCTATTGTACGGTGACGGTACAATTACGCCGGCGATTTCGGTGCTAAGTGCGATCGAGGGGTTAAAGATAGCGACCCCGGCATTTGAGAACTACGTGGTGCCGATTACGGTTGCCATTTTGATTGGTCTGTTTACGGTGCAAAAGCGGGCACGGGGGGTGTTGGAAAGGTATTCGGCCCGGTGATCCTGATCTGATTTATCATCTTGGCGGCATTAGGCATCAATATAATCGCGCGTGAACCTGCCGTGCTGGCGGGATTGAACCCCTACTATGGCGCTGAATTCCTTTTACATAACGGAGTAGCTGGCTACTTAGTGCTAGGCACCGTATTCCTGGCGGTCACCGGCGGCGAGGCCTTGTATGCGGATATGGGTCATTTTGGATTGCGCCCGATCCGGCTTAGTTGGTTTTGCGTAGTGCTCCCCAGCTTGGTACTCAACTATTTCGGCCAGGGCGCGTTACTGCTGAACATACCACGAGCCGAGCAGCCGTTTTATCAGATGGCACCTCACTGGGGGTTGTATCCACTGGTGATTCTCGCCACCTTGGCGACCATCATTGCGTCACAGGCCGTGATCACGGGCGTGTTTTCGTTGACTCGACAGGCCATATGACTGGGTTGGATGCCGCGCATGAAGATTACCCAGACCTCGCACGAAGAATACGGACAAATTTACATCCCGTTCATGAACTGGCTGCTGCTGGTGGCGACTATTGCGTTGGTGCTTGGTTTCCGCTCGTCCGGCAATATGGCGGCCGCCTATGGCGTGGCCGTGTCGACGGATATGGTAATTACCACCGTATTGACGTTTGTTGTGGCGCAGCGGTGGGGATGGAATCCCGTCCTGCTCGGTAGCTTAAGCACTGGGCTGTTGATGGTGGATCTATCTTTCTTCGGCGCTAATCTGCTTAAAGTTCCGGATGGCGGCTGGTATGCGCTTGCAGTAGGGGCTTCCGTATTCTTTGTAATGACGACTTGGCGGCAAGGCCGCGAGCTTTTGGCCGGGCGCTTGCGGCGAGACACCGAGCCTTTGATACTTTCCCTAACGCGCATCGCATGTAATCCGCCGCCGCGCGTGCCGGGCACCGCCGTGTTCATAACCGAGAGTAGCCAGAGCACGCCCCCGATCCTGCTACATCATCTGAAACATAACCAGGTTCTGCATGAGCAGGTGCTATTACTATCAGTCAGAACTGAACGAATTCCGTGGGCCGCGCCTGCTCAGCAGTTGAAGGTCAAACCTCTCGACCAGGGTTTTTATCGCGTCGATATACACATAGGCTTTAAGCAAAACTGTAGCCTACCAGTGGCGCTGCGCATGGCCGAGCGACTCGGGCTGAAGGTCGACTTAGACATGACTACATTTTACATTGGGGCCGAATCCTTGATTCCCACACCCAACGTGCCCGGCATGGTGCTGTGGCGGGAAAGGATATTCGCGTTTCTATCGCGCAATGCGGCGCGGCGCACTGATTTCTATGAGATTCCATCCGAACGGGTGGTGGTACTGGGGATGCAAGTTGACTTCTAGGTCCGTCTGGCACCTACGGCATGCGCGACGCTATTCTCGTATCACCACACGAAGGCGATGCCAGCACCGGCAATGTAGTCATCGGCGGCCTTGTCTAGGCTAGTGCCGTTGAAGACATCGAGCTGCACACGGTTCCGGGCGAGATAGGTGAAGCCGCCGTCGACCGATTGGCTGTCTTCTGCAGCAGGATCGTTATGCAGGATGATGTAATAGTCGATGAAACTGCCGAGCCTATCGGTGAAGACTAGCCTAAAGACAGCCAAGCTGGAGATTTCAAAGAAATGTTCATCGCTTGATGTCCCTTGTCGCTCGGCGAAATTTGCATTGCCGCCAATCGATATGTACTTGCTAAGCACAAAGCCCCCCGCGAAACGGATCTCACCCTCTAGCTCGTCTGATGCGACATCTTCATCACCAGTGGGAATGATGACCTCAGAAATCATCGCCAACTCCGGAACGAGGCCATTTTGATCCAGGGCATCGAGTTTGAAACCGGCAGGGATATTCAGCGCGCCTTCCTCGCCGGTAAAGCTATAGCCAGCCACCCGATGCGAGATTAAAGTCGCGGTGCTAGGCCCGCGCGCAGCAACACTTCGGGCTCATTGTGAATGCCCTAGTCGTCAGCCTGAGTCAAGTTATAGCCAGCCTCAACCGGCAAAAATCCAGACGGCACAACCAATGGACTGTTCCGCGGAACCGGGGCGGTCAGGTACGAGCGCGTTCTCCTCCTGCGCCAAAGATTTGCCAGGAGCGAGCGCCGCCGCGATAACGCTAATAATGAATAGCAAAGACACGAGGCAGCTAGCTGCGAGCTGGTATATAGCACTCCTACACAACAAAACGGCGTGACCAAGATCGATGCGCGGCGTTCTAGGCAGAATGCACCGCCAGGGCACGCTTAGGGCGTGCGTTAAGGAAACACCATCCTGTTTGCCCGCAGATTCTCCATCGACTGATCTGGAGAGGTGTGCAAGACGTGCGCTGGTAAGCAAGTCTTTGAATCGAAAAGTACTACGCGTTTCC
>DATACK010000270.1:0-1505 GCA_036259115.1 Gammaproteobacteria bacterium
CACGCGGTTGGCCGGGATATTGAAGTACTCAACGGCACTGCCCGCGTTGCGCGCCATCGCACAAAACATATGCTCTCGCCAGTGCGACATGCCGCTACGTTTAGCGGGCACCGGGATGACTGTTTCGCGACTCAAGAAAAAGGAGGTCTGCATCATATCGAACTCCAGCCCACGCTCCTTGCATAGCTCGCTAAGCGCGTGCGACACGTCAAGCCGATCCATAAATCCAAAGTACAGTATTATCTGCCAGCAGCCGTGCCCCAGCGGTTCGATGCACACGCGCTCGGCAGGCGGCACCCACGGCACGTCTTTGGTCTTTACGGTCAGAAACACCACGCGCTCGTGCAGCACCTTGTTGTGGTAAAGGTTATGCATGAATGCATGCGGTACCGCGTCGGGTGCCGATGTAAGGAAAACGGCCGTGCCCGGTACGCGCGGTGGTGGATTGCCGAACAGCGAATCCAGGTACTGCTTAAGCGGCACGGCTGAGGTTCGGAGTTCCCGAAACAGGACCTTACGGCCGCGCCACCATGTCAGCATCACCGTAAAAACCCCAGCGCCAACCACGAGCGGGAACCAGCCGCCGTGGGCGATCTTCAACAGACTGGAGGAAAAAAATGCAGCGTCTATAAAGAGAAAAAAGCCGGTCGCCAAGATACACAACAGCAGGTTGTAACCCCAGCCATAACGGATCACAAAGAAGGTGAGGAGAGTCGACACCAGCATGGTGCCGGTCACGGCAACACCGTATGCCGAGGCGAGATTCGAGGAAGAACCAAAGCCAAGCATCGCAGCCAGCACGGCGAGGAGCAACATCCAATTGACCACTGGCATGTAGATCTGACCGATTTTCGTTGCAGAGGTATGCATTAACTGCATGCGCGGAAGGAAACTCAGCTGGATTGCCTGTTTAGTCAGAGAATAAGCGCCTGAGATCACAGCCTGTGAAGCAATCACTGTGGCTGCGGTTGCAAGCCCGACCATCGGATAAAGCGCCCAGTCTGGATAGAGCAAATAGAAAGGATTTGTGATCGCCTGTGGATTGACGGCGACTATCGCTCCTTGGCCTAGGTAGTTGAGTGCAAGCGCCGGAAACACCAAGCCAAACCATGCAGTGCGGATCGGGCCCTTGCCAAAGTGTCCCATATCAGCGTAGAGCGCCTCAGCACCCGTGAATGCGAGCAACACCGCACCCAGCACTACAAACGAGGAGAAACCGTGTTGCGTAACGAAACCAAGCGCGTGTAGGGGCGAGAGCGCGGCCAGAATCTGTGGATGGCGAACGATGCCGTAGATCCCTGCCGCAGCCAGCGCGACAAACCACAGCATCATGATGGGCCCGAAAAACGCACCAACTCTGGCGGTTCCGTAGCGCTGAAAAAGGAACAGCCCGATCAACACACTAACGGATACCGGAATGACGTAAGGTTTAAGGGCGGTAGTGCCTACCTCAAGGCCTTCGACAGCCGAAAGTACTGAGATCGCGGGTGTCAGCACCGCTTCGC
>DATACK010000271.1:0-12953 GCA_036259115.1 Gammaproteobacteria bacterium
GGTTTAGAGTAGTTGTCAGGGCAAAAAGGTCAGCAGAAATCCCACATCTAGGCGCATGAAATTCATGCCAGCTAGGCAGGCGAATAAGGGCGATGCAAGTATAAGTATCAGGAAATAATGCGGGTAGCAATGCGGGTATTACAAGCCAGTTTATTCTAAATACGCCTTTCCTATCAATTATATAACATGTGTATGCTTATATGGGATGATTAGTGGAAATTCGCTTGCGTCCATTACCTTGAGTAGTGCCCGACCCAATGTATTGAGCTTGCAAACGGAAATTTAATCTGCGGTGGTCAGATGCGCGATACCGTAGAGGGCCGGCGGCAATCGATGGGAATGCTGCCTAAACTCCACCGAAGATACGCGCTGTAGCCCAAAGCCTATATGTCTTACTCCTCTGCCAGCTGCAGCAATGACAGCTTGCCCTTGGTATCCCCGTGATAGGGTGGTAACCGGGCGCTCTCCTCTGATAGCTCGTTTATCGGGAAACAAAGAGTCTACGGAGACTCTGAAGACTAGCTAATAATTCTCAGAAGGGACGGTGCCGGATAAATGTTCAACTACATCACGAGGGCCATAGTGATAGAAAAACTTTCCCGTTTTCGACTTTCACCTCAAAGGTCTCAACGCGCCCTTCATCGGGCGCGATCGCTTTACCGTCGTGAAGGCTTATGGTCCAGCCGTGCAGCGGGCAGGCGACCTTGCCGTCAAACACGATTCCCTGAGACAGTCGGCCGCCTTTATGTGGGCAGCGATCGGCGAGTGCGAGGACCACATCGTCGGCGTTGCGAAACAGTGCGATGTCGCCTTCGGGGGATTTGATAACCCGCGCGCCTAGACGCGGGATCTCTTGCAATAGACAAATTTCTCTCCACCCGCTCATGATTACACCGCCAAGCTCTCGAACTCGCGCCGGTCATGGCCTCGCGCGCGCTCGACCCAAGGATCCTTTTCACCAGCGAGCGCGAACAACAGACGTTGGTAAAGTGCCCTGCGGTTGTCGGCGTCTTTTACAACTTTCTCTTTCACGTAGTCGAGGCCTACACGTGCAACAAAGTGCACGGTGCGATCGAGATAGCGCGCTTCTTCGCGGTACAACTGCAGGAATGCGCCTGAGTACTCCAGGACCTCTTCCGGCGTCTTGACCTTGACGAGAAACTGCGCGGCCTCGGTTTTGATGCCGCCGTTACCGGCGACGTAGATCTCCCAGCCAGACTCCACCCCGATGACGCCGACGTCCTTGATACCGGATTCCGCGCAGTTGCGTGGACAGCCCGACACCGCCAACTTGACCTTGTGCGGCGCCCACATCTTCCAAAATGCCTTTTCCAGATCGATGCCCATCTTGGTCGAGTCCTGCACGCCGAAGCGGCACCAGTCGGTGCCGACGCAGGTCTTGACCGTACGCAGCGCCTTACCATAGGCATAGCCGGACGGCATATCGAGATTCGCCCAGACCTTCGGCAGATCGGCCTTTTTTACGCCCAAGAGATCGATGCGCTGGCCGCCAGTGACCTTGACGGTGGGAATCTGATATTTATCGACCACATCGGCGATGCGCCGCAGATCCGCGGCCGTGGTATGCCCGCCGAACATGCGCGGCACCACCGAGAATGTGCCGTCTTTCTGGATGTTGGCATGCGCGCGTTCGTTGATGAAGCGTGACTGTGGATCGTCCTCGGCCTCGTGCGGCCAAGTCGAAATTAGATAATAGTTCAGCGCCGGCCGGCATGACGCGCAGCCATTGGGTGTGCGCCAGTTCAGATACTCGATCGTCTGCGGAATAGACAATAGCTTTTCCTCGCGGATGGCCTTGCGCACCTCCTCGTGCGTGAGATCGGTGCAGCCGCACATTGGTTTGGATTTACCCGCATCAGGCGTGTACGCGCCGCCGATCGTCGAGGCGAGGATTTGCTCCACCAGGCCCGTGCACGATCCACAGGATGACGATGCCTTCGTGTATTTGCGCACCTCGTCTAGTGTGAACAGCCCCTTCTCCTTGATAGTCTTGACAATGGTTCCCTTGCACACACCATTGCAGCCACAGATCTCCATGTCATCCGGCATTCCGACTGCTTTAGTCTGGCCTTGGTGGCCCAGGTTGCCGAGATTGCTTTGACCGAACATCAGGTGGTCCCGGATGTCTGAGACATTCTGTTGATCGCGCATCAACTGGAAATACCAGGCACCATCGACGGTATCGCCATACAAGACGCTGCCGACGATCTTGTTGTTCTGAATAACGAGTTTTTTATAAACGCTGGCGACTGGATCGGACAACACGATCTCTTCGGTATTGTCGCCACCCACGAAATTCCCCGCCGAAAACAAATCGACTCCGGTGACTTTAAGTTTGGTCGAAAGCACCGAACCCGAATAGCGTCCGATGCCGATGTGTCCGAGATGATTTGCGCAGACCTTTGCCATCTCGAACAGCGGAGCAACCAGTCCGTAGCCTATGCCGCGATGCGACACGCATTCACCGACCGCATAGATGCGTGGATCGAAGGTCTGCATCGTGTCGGATACCACGACCCCCCGATTGCAGATCAAACCAGCATCCGCTGCTAGCTTGTCGTTTGGTTTGATGCCAACCGCCATGAGCACCAGGTCCGCGGGTATCTTCTCGCCATCTTTAAATTGGACGCCGCTGACGCGCCCGTTTTCACCTAAGATCGCGCTGGTTTGCTTTTCGAGCAGAAACCTGAGCCCCTTGTCTTCCAATGAGCGCTTGAGCAGATTGGCCGCGACTTGATCGAGCTGGCGCTCCATCAGCCATTTCATCAGATGTACGACGGTGACATTCATGCCGCGCAGCTTCAATCCATTTGCGGCTTCGAGCCCTAATAGCCCGCCGCCGATTACCACCGCGCTGTGGTAAATCTTCGAGGCCTCGATCATCGCCTCTGTATCTTGAATATCGCGGTAGGTGAGCACGCCCTGTAGCTCGGTGCCCGGAATCGGCAGCATGAATGGCGTCGAACCGGTGGCAAGCAGTAGACGGTCGTATTCGGCTTGTGTTGCGTCCGCCGTGCTGACCACGCGGTGCACACGGTCGATGCGCGTGGCCTCTTTGTTCAGATGTAACCTGATGTTGTTCTGCTGGTACCAGTCGATGTCGTTTAGAATGATGTCCTTGATCGTCTGCTCGCCAGCCAGCACGGGCGACAGCAGAATCCGGTTGTAATTCGGGTGTGGCTCGGCACCGAAGACGGTGATGTCATACATATCCGGCTCGATTTTCAATAGCTCTTCCAAGGTACGCACACCAGCCATGCCGTTTCCAATCACTACAAGCTTCATCTTCTTCATGTGCTCCTCCCCTAAGAAGCCGCTCGTTGCAAAATGTCCTGGCGGTGTGTCGTGAGGCTTACGACCTCACCGATCACGATGATGGCTGGACTTTTCAGGTCTGCGCTCTCGACATCCTGCGGTAAATGCGCGAGCGTCGAGACGACCTCGCGCTGATCGGCACAAGTGGCGTTTTGGATTGCGGCCGCCGGCGTTGCGCTATTCATGCCCGTGCAGATCAGCGCGCGCGTGATCGCATGGATATTTTTAAGACCCATGTAAATCACTAAGGTCGTGCCGCTGTGAGCCAGCGCCTGCCAGTTGACATCGCGGCCGTGGCCGGTCACGAGCGTCACGCCGCCGCAGTAATCGCGATGGGTGACCGGAATGTTCAATATGCCTGGTGCAGCAATGCCTGAGGTCAGGCCCGGCACGATTTCGACTTCAATGCTCGCCGCGCGTAAGACCTCAAGCTCTTCGCCGCCACGCCCGAATACGAAGGGATCGCCGCCTTTGAGACGCGCCACGGTCTTGCCTTTGCGCGCGTAAGTGATCATTTGGCGCTGAATGAATGTCTGTGGCGTCGATTTGCATCCGCCGCGCTTGCCAACCGGGATGATTTGAGCATTCATACGCGTAAATCTCAGCACCTCACGATCGACGAGATCATCCAGCAGCACCATGTCCGAAATCTCGAGCGCGCGCACTGCCTTCAAGGTAAGCAATTCCACATCGCCTGGTCCTGCACCGATCAGATACACTTTTCCGGCTTTCATGGTTTTCCTTTGTCGAAGGGGAACACAGATTTCTCCGCTCACGCCTTCACGCTCGGTCGAAATGATAATGAAACGTCATTCCAAGCGACCTTCGGGAGCCGAGGAATCTTCGCCTCGAACCCATGCATGTTTTACAACACCCGTCACGCGCGCTTTAGATTTTCACTTGCGAGCTGAACGCACAGGCGCTTCAACTCTGGCTCACAGGAACCGCATTCGGTACCGCACTTAAGTCGGGCCTGCAAACCCGCGAGATCAGCGCCCTGTGCGAATGCCGTGGTGATCTCAGACTCCGATACATCCAGACACGTACACACGATACGTCCACGCACGACTGGCGCACACATCGGCGGTTTCGCCAAAGGCGCGAGCACCCAGCGTCGGACGGCGTCGACCTGCAAACCTTCGGCCATCATGTCCTTGAGCCAGCCGCGCGCCGCAGTCTCGCCGGTCAGGCGCGCGCCGGTCACGCGACCTATTTCCACCAGCACGCGTTTGGAGATACCGCGGCGCTTGTCGATATAAGTCAAAGAACGGCTCTCATCGTCCAGTGCGAGTGCTCGGTCGATGGCGGCGACGTTTTGTTCGGCGGGCGCCTGTTTGGAATAGGCTTGCAACGCCACGATCGGTGAATCGCGTCCGGACAAGGTCAAGCTCGCATAATCAAAGAATCCAAGCAGCGGCTGCGCCTCGCGTGCAATGTCAAGCGCCGCTGCCGAGTCGCTCACGCGCAGTCCGATCAACCGCCAAGGCAGGTCCAATTTTTCGATGGCGATCACGGCGTGCTTGAGTTCGGGCTGCTTAGAGACCGGATCGACCGCCGGCAAGGTCAGCGCGTTGCTGCCTGGTCCTTGCATAAAACGGCTGCCCCAATGCATGGGTAGAAACACCTGGCCTTCACGCAGTTCGTCGCTTGCCGCTAGCTTAATCTTCAGCTCACCACGGCGGCTCTTGATCCGCACGATGTCACCAGACTTGAGGTTGCGACGTGCGAGATCTTCGGTATGCATGTAAAGTAATGGTTCTTCGGCGTGATTGAACAGGCGCGCGACCGTGCCGGTGCGAGTCATGCCGTGCCACTGGTCGCGCAGGCGGCCGGTGATCAGCCGCAGTGGATAGCGCGAGTCGGGCTGTTCCGCCGTGCCTTGGTGATGCACCGCGATGAACCGCGCGCGCCCATTTGCGGTCGCGAACCTACCGTCCTCATAAAGTCTCTTGCGCCCGCATCGCGCATGGGCCGGATACGGCCACTGTTGCGGGCCGCAGGTATCCAATAATTCATAGCTCAGGCCTGTGATGTCGAGGTCACGGCCGCGCGTGGTCTCCGCATGCTCGTTGAATATTGCCTCCGCGGTTGCATACTCGAACAGTTTTGCGCTTTTCCCTAGACGCGGGGCAAGCCGGCGCGCGAAATCGCACACGATCTCCCAGTCATCGCGCGCCGCGCCAGGGCCGGGTATCGCCGCGCGGACCCGATTGATGCGGCGCTCCGAGTTGGTTGCCGTGCCTTCCTTTTCCCCCCAGCTGGTGGCGGGCAGCAGTACATCCGCATATTGTACTGTTTCGGTGTTTTCATACGCTTCTTGCACGACCACAAATTCGGCCTTGCTTAGCGCCTCGCGCACCTGCGTCTGGTGGGGCATTGAATGCGCAGGATTCGTACAGGCGATCCATATTGCCTTGATCTCGCCCTGGCGCACCGCTTCGAACATTTCTACCGCCGTCTTGCCGGGCCGGGCGGGAATCGAAGCCAGACCCCAAAAGCGCGCGATCTCCTCACGGTGTTCTGGATTGGCAAGCTCGCGATGTGCCGGCAACAGGTTCGCCATACCGCCGACCTCGCGCCCGCCCATCGCGTTCGGCTGACCCGTCAATGAAAAAGGTCCCGCGCCGGGTTTGCCGATCTGCCGGGTTGCGAGATGTAGATTGATCAGCGCGCAGTTGTTGTCTGTCCCGTGCGCGGACTGATTCAACCCTTGGCAGTATAACGAGAGTGTGGCAGAGCTTTCTGCGAACCACTCGGCCGCTTGCATGATGTCTTTCGAGGGCACGCCACAGATGTGCGAAACCTGTCTGGGGGTGTATTCTCTGACCGTGTCCTTGACTTCATTGAAGCCTTCCGTGTGCGCATGGATGTACTCGTTATCGCAAAGGCCCTCCCATAGCATGATATGCAGCATGCCGTTGTAGAGTGCCACATCGGTGCCTGGCAGGATCGGCAGAAACAGATCAGCGGCGGATGCGGTCGCCGTCCGGCGCGGGTCGATGACGATGAGTTTTAACTTAGGATTGGCCGTGCGTGCCTGCTCGATACGCTGAAAGACGACCGGATGCGTAAACGCGGTGTTGGAACCAGCGATTAAGATACACTGGGTATGCTCGATATCTTCATAACAGGTCGGCGGCGCATCCACGCCTAGGCTGCGCTTATAACCCGCGACCGCCGATGACATGCACAGCCGCGAGTTCGTGTCGATGTTATTGGTGCCAATCAGGCCCTTCGCGAATTTATTAAAGACGTAATAATCCTCTGTCAGCAATTGACCAGAGATATAAAACGCGACGGCATCTGAACCGTGCTCAACGATTGCTCTGGCGAATTTCTCCGCGCAATGATCAAGCGCCTCATTCCAGCTCACGCACCGGCGAGGCTTATCGCGCGCGGTACGCAGATGTGGAAAGTAAGCACGTGCATTGTGGCGCGCGGTCAGGTGCAAGGTCGAACCCTTGCTGCAAAGCCGGCCGAAGTTCGCCGGGTGATCAGGATCGCCGCGCACGCCGAGTACGCGCTGACCATCGGTCTCGACGAGTAAGCCGCAGCCGACGCCGCAATAACAGCACATAGATTTGAGTTCTTTCATTACCTGACCCCTTGGCAACTGGCATGCCAACCATGATCATCTTTTAAATCAAACAGATATGAAGGACGGAGACATTATCAGGCGAACTGATTGGGTGCAACGCGATCGTATTCGCCTCGCATTGGTGCGTTGCCGATCTCTAATACACCCGGGTGCACCGCCACGCCTCAACAGCGCCGCAATCTGAAAAAGGGTTTATCAATTACAACCGTGGATACTCAAAATTCGTAGGGTCGGCAGCCGCCGGCTCGTGCTATGCCGTCGGCAAGGAGGTACGATGGCCTCTCAGCCGAGGGTATACTCACTTTTCCATGCACGCGATGCGAAAGCGCGGGACCGGGTGAGGCATTGTAGATGTGATAAACGATCTCCTGATCATAGCCAGCTTCACCGCAGTGGCACTTCTGTACCCAACCATCTTCTGCATAACGCGCAGGCATCTGGCCAATAACAAAGCCCGTACGGCGTTGAGACCATGATATCGCCTCAAGAAATCGCCTCAACGGTCGCCCGCGCGCTGGCTGAAGATGTTGGTTCGGGCGATCTCTCCGCCGCGTTGATTTCAGCGGAAACGCAGGTTTGCGCGCGCGTTATCAGCCGTCAGCCGGCCATCATTGCAGGCAGACCCTGGTTTGACGAGGTGTTCCGGCAATTGGATGCGAATGTAGTCGTCGAATGGCAGGCGCAGGAGGGACAGGCGGTGACCGCGGGAAAGACATTGTGCCATTTGCGCGGCCCAGCGCGTGTGCTCTTGACCGGTGAGCGCACGGCGCTCAATTTCCTACAGATGTTATCGGCTACCGCAACCAAGGCGCGTTGCTATGTTGAGGCGGTCAAGGGCACCGGCGCCGTGATCCTCGATACGCGCAAGACCGTGCCGGGATTACGGGCGGCACAAAAATACGCCGTTACCTGCGGCGCGGCGAGCAACCACCGCATGGGCCTGTTCGACGTAATTCTAATCAAAGAAAATCACATCGCCGCCGCTGGCTCCTTGACGCATGTGGTTCGCACGGCTCGTCAGCAACACCCTGATATCAACATCGAAGTAGAAGTGGAAGGCGTCGCGCAACTCGAGGAGGCGCTCGCCGCCGGTGCGGACATGATACTGCTGGATAATTTTGCTCTCGCCGACCTCAAAGTAGCGGTGGAGATCAATAATCATCGCGCCCGACTGGAGGCCTCCGGTGGCGTGACCTTGCGGAACGTGCGCGCGATTGCCGAGACGGGCGTCGATTACATCTCAGTCGGCGCGTTGACCAAAGATATCCAAGCGATCGATTTATCGATGCGCATCATGGTTGAGTAGCGTAGTTTGCAGGAGCGATCTTGCGGGTGTCATACCTTGTACATCATGATCCTTTACGTACATCCATGCGATGCTGTAACAAACGTGCAAACTCGAGCTCGGCCAGTCCGGCCGGAGCGCTTGCAGGCACTCGGACGTCCGGCGGTATGAAGCAGTGTCACATGAATGCCCGCCTTCCCCACGGCCCGCGTGTTCGCCGGGGCGAACTGCCTTTTTAATGACAGTCCGCCTTGATCGCGGTTGAAACCGCTTCCTGTAAAGTTCACAGGGCATCCGGCAACCGGCCACTACACGCGCCCAGCCAATCGTAACCGCGGACACAGCAGTGGAGGATAGACTGGCCTCAAGTTCGTGTATGGCCGGGCGGCCATAGCCGCCGTCCGCCCAAAGAATCCACACTGAGGATGCGATCTGTAGGATGCACGAACCAGCAGTCCTTGATGCCGTGACGCTCAAAGGCCGCGAGTTTAATCGCCTGATCATGCGCGGCGGTAGCGGGCAATAACACCTCGATGACAAGATCCGGCCCACCGCGGCAGCCGCGCGCATCGAGTTTGGCGGCATCGCACACCACCACGATATCAGCCTCTACCACCGTAGAGATGTCTTCGTCGGCTTCATTGGCTTTCAGCAAGCGCACGTCGAAAGGCGCGACGTTGACCTGGCATGGCGCGCCTTCCATAGCATCCCCAATCTGGCGTGATAGTTCGACCTCCAGCCGTTGATATACTCGTGTCGGCGCGGACGCCATAGCATAGGCCACGCTATCGATCAGTTCGTAGCGTGTGCCTCGGGCCAGTCAGACATTCCCCATAGTTGTGGAGCTGTGTGTCGCGAACCAGCAGCCCCATGAGTGACCTCGTTTACGGTCGTTACAGCAACAGCACTAATCATTCTAACCCAACATGGCCGCAGGCGTGGCGATCGCAAGTTGCGCTGTTGATAAGCGTTATGTCAAGCAATACCGCGTGCCATTATTTTGCGAAAGACGCGCCATGATTGATAATGCTGCAATGATCAGTCGGCATGTACGCATTTGGGCGCGCAGCCGCACTGGCAGTTGTTTGGGCCGCCTGCGGCGGCAATAGTGGCCAAAACGACGAGGCATCCAGCCAAGGCGGCGTGGTTTTAAAGCGCGCGTTTCCAAACTCACTTTCGATGCGCCGATCGCCATAGTGCAGCCGCCTGGCGACAGTTCGTATTGGTACGTGGTCGAACGGCTTGACACCATAAAGCGCTTCGACGCCACCGACGAAATCACGGATACCACCACGCCAGTGCTCAATGTGCAGGTCGGCGCTAGCGGCGAAGGCGGACTGCTGAGTTTTGCCTTCCATCCAGATTTTGCCGCTAACGGACAGGCATTTCTGTCTTACACTGTTACTGGTCCGGATAGTGACACGCTGCTCATCTCGCGCGCGACAAGTCATGACGGCGGTGCCAGCTTCGATTCCGCGAGCGAAAAAATCCTCTTAACCTTAGTTCAGCCGTTCACCAATCACGACGGCGGGCGCATCGTATTTGGGCCAGATGAATTCTTCATCGGTTTTGGCGATGGCGGCTCCGCGGGAGACCCGTTCAACAATGCACAGAACACGAAGGTGCTACTTAGTAAGCGGTTACGCATCGACCTAGATAGCGGCAACCCTTACGGTATACCCTCTAACAATCCGTTTGCCGCCGGCGGCGGCAGATGCGAAATCTACACCTATGGCTTGCCCAATTCCTGGCAATTCAGTTTCGACTGCGACACCGGCGAGCTATGGCAGGGTGATGTAGGCCAGGAGATGCGCGAAGAGGTCGATAATATCGACATCGGCGGCAACCACGGCTGGCGCTATTACGAGGGCAGCCTGGCCTTATCTCAAGGGCTGCGGCGGGCGCGACCAGTATCGCTTGCCAGTGGTCGAATACGGCCACGATGAGGGCCAGTCCATTACTGGCCGCTTTGCGTATCGCGGCAATGACATTCTGGATTTGCAGGGCGTCTATATGTTCGGCGACTTTACCTCCGGCACAATCTGGGGATCGTTCCCCAACGACAGCGGTGGTTACATGCGCCGCGTGCTGGTGAAGACCGATCTTAGTGGGGTGTCTTTCGCCGAAGATGATGATGGCGAGTTGTATGTAGTTGACCTGTACGGCGGCCGAATCTGTTGGTTGGCTGCAGCACCCGGCGCTTGAGCGGTGTAAGCCGCCTTACCCTTGACCAGATGGCCTTCTAAATTGAGCGTCCGCGGGCACTATGTATGATTGTTGCAATTCGCCACGGTTTCTTGGCTCGGTTTATCTAAGCCAAGCGCTTGGCTCGGGCGCGAATGGATCGGAAAATTCAAGCTTACCTTAAGGCCCGGATAGGCGTCGCCAAGCTCAAGCTTTACGCCGTGCAACTGCGCCACGGCGCGCACCAAGCTCAGGCCAAGCCCGTTACCCGGCGTCGTCCGGCTTGCCTCTAAGCGCACGAAGCGCTCAAACACCTTGTCGCGCATCGCTGTCGGGATACCTGGCCCATCGTCGCTGATTGATACTTCAATGCCATTACGGGTCTCTCTTGATCTAAGTTGGACTGCGCCGCCGTCAGGCGTGTACTTGATCGCGTTGTCCAACAAATTGCCGATGGCCTGCGTCAACAAATGCTGATTGCCATGCAGCCGCAGTCCCTGCGCGATCTGTTGGGTAAACCGTAAGTCTTTGTCTTCGGCCAAAGGTTGATACAACTCCGCGACGTCTTGCATTAAGGCGGCTAAGTCAACGGACGTCCAATCGCCGCGATCAGCACCCGATTCAACCTGCGCGATGCTGAGCAAGGCGTTAAAAGTACCAAGCAAGGCCTCCGTATCTGTCAAGGTTTGCTCTATCGCGATGCGATAGTCATCAGTGCTGCGCGGCGCAAGCAGTGTCACCTCCAATCGAGTAGGCAGGCGATTAAGCGGACTGCGCAGATCATGCGCGACGTTATCGGTCACTTGGCGCATACCTTCCATTAGCCGCTGGATTTGGCCTAGCATTGGCATTGAGATTTTTAGCCAATTGATCGAACTCGTCGCCGCTGCCGGCGATTGGTATGCGTTGCGCCAGATTGCCCGCCATGATGGCGCGGCCTGCGCGATTGATCGCTTCGATGCGGCGCAAGGTGGCGCGGCTCATGATAAGTCCGACCGTCAAGGCCAGGATTAAACTGAAACCTATCGCGACCACCAGCACCTGCACCGTGTGCTCATGTAGGTCTTCACGCTCGTCAAGATCACGCCCTACCAGCAGGTGATAACCCCCTGGCGATGTGATCGCCAATGCGCGCGCTGTATTAATGCCTGCATGCCCGTCATCATCCTGCTCAGGAAGGGACACATTCAACCAACCCGAATGCTCGCGCAAACCCGGCGGCCAGCTCGCGATATTCCCCTCTATCGATGAACCATTGGGAGCGACAAGCGTATAGAGCTGATCGGTGTCATCTAACATCTCACTGCGACCGACGATGCTTTGACGCAGGCCGCTGAGACCAAACTGATCGTACTGCTTACGCAATGCGCTCACTTCGGATTCGATGCGCTCATCGGTCTGCTCATTCAAGTAGCTCACCGTATCCCAATAGATAAATCCGAGCACGACCAACACGGAAGCGGCGAATAAGACTACATACAACAAGGTCAAGCGGAAAGCGCTAGTGCGAAGCAGGTTAGACAGGTTCACGCAAGCAGTATCCAGCGCCACGCACTGTGTGCAGCAAAGTAGTCTTGAAACCTTTGTCAATTTTTTGGCGCAGGCGGCTGATGTGCACGTCGATTACATTGGTCTGCGGATCGAAGTGATAGTCCCACACGTGTTCCAAGAGCATGGTCCGCGTCACCACCTGATTGTGATGACGCATCAGGTATTCCAGCAAGCGGAATTCACGCGGTTGCAGCTCGATAATTTTATTCGCCCGCTTCGCGCTACGCGCCAACAAATCGATTTCCAAATCGCCTACGCGCAAGACCGTATCTTGCACGGCATTGCTGCCGCGCCGCAACAGCGCCTCGATACGCGCCAGCAATTCGGTGAAGGCGTAAGGTTTGGTTAGATAATCGTCGCCGCCGGCGCGTAAGCCCCGCACGCGGTCGTCCACCTCCCACAAGGCGCTCAAGATCAGCACCGGCGTCATTTTGCCCTGCGCGCGTAAGGTCGCGATGATCGAGAGCCCATCACGTCCGGGCAGCATGCGGTCCACAATCAACACATCATAGGGCTCGCTCAAAGCCATATAAAGACCTTCATTGCCATTGGCAGCATGATCCACGGCGAAGCCGCTTTCTCTCAAGCCCTTAGCCAGATAACCGGCAGCTTGGCGATCGTCTTCGATAATCAGCACACGCATGGGTCAATCTTAAGACACGCGCCATGGAAACAACATTACAGCTTGTTAATAATCCGGAAAGGCTCCGTTAAGGCAACAAGTCATATACTCCAGTCCATCGCGTCGAGTGGTTCGCCGCGAATTAATCAACTACACGGAGACGAATCATGAACACGAACTTAATCACTTATGGCGCTTTTATCGTGAGCGCGTTATTAGGGCTAGGCAGCATAAGCGCGCTAAATGCAGTGGCAAATGCGGCAGCGCTTTCCGAAGAGCCCACCCACGGCAGTGTCCGGGTAAGTGACTATCAACCTGATAGTCGCTTGGTCAAGCTCGCAAAGCTAAGTCGGGCTCAAGCTGAGGATGCGGCCCTT
>DATACK010000272.1:0-5852 GCA_036259115.1 Gammaproteobacteria bacterium
GGAGGCGTTGGCGGGCCCGGAGGACCACCATCACCATCTTCACCGTCATCGGGCGGCTGCGCCGGCCCATCATCGTCAGGAGGCGTTGGCGGGCCCGGAGGACCACCATCACCATCTTCACCGTCATCAGGCGGCACTGGACCTGTAATAGGGGGTTGCGGATCTGGCGACGGTGGCGGCGTTGGGTTTGGTGTAGGTGTTGGGCGCGGCGGGCTCGGTGGAGGCGGTGGCGGAGCCGTAATTGTGACACTGACTATATCACTTGCAGTCGCCCCATTATTGTCGGTTACCGTGAGTCGAAAGCTCAAAACCGTTCCGGCTGGCGCGACGGGCACGACGAAGCTGGCCTGGACAGTGTCGAAACCATCCGGACTGGCGACAGGCGGGCCGCTTGTCTGTTGCCATAGGTACGTAATGGTGCCATCAGTGTCCGTGCTGCCTGCGCCATTCAGAGCAATCCGCGTGCTCCGCCTGCCGCTGCGATCGGCGCCTGCATTGGCAATGGGGGTGTTATTGACCGTGATTTTGACCTGATCAGACGTGGAGGCGCCAAATGGATCAGTCACGATTAGCCGAAAGATCAGCACCTGTCGCTGTTCTACGCTCGGCGCGATAAAACTCGCCCGCGCCGTATTCGCGTTTGTCAGAATAACTGTTGGATTACCGACTTGAGACCACGCAAAGGTCTTGTCTTCGGGTTCATCCACTAAAGCCGTGGCATCGAGCACCACCCGTGTTTGCTCGTTTACGATACGGTTGCGCGGGTCGATCGATACGCCTTGCGATCCGCCCGAATCCACGAAATCACATGCAGACAACGCCAGTGCCGGCAATAGGATCAGGAGATAATGGTGAAAGTGGTATGTGAGTCGGCGCATGGAGGATCACCTATGCGGCATCGGCATTCCGCCCTTGGAAAGCTTTAGAAGTTTGAGGAATCCCTTTGGGTCCAAAAAGCGTTAGCGAAAAGCGTGCCACTTAATGCCTTCCATTCGTCCTTGCGGTGCAAGTCTTAGTAACTTTTGGAGGAAATATGAACGTGAAGCCCAGCGCTGGATCGGAGTAAAGGGTTTGCGCTACGCTAGACAATGAAAAGCCCTCCCTTACTAGATGTCTCTCTTGCGGATGATGAAGGTGAGGGTCGGGCATTCGCCGCGACTAAGCCTAGCCTCAGAACTTCTCTCCTACGACACAGCATTGGAGCACCCGTGCTACTCAAAATCATCAGAAGAGCTCACGCATATCGTCGGCCAGCTCAGGCCGCCTGCGCTCGAAGCGCCCATAGTGCAGCATGATTGTGGGCATAATCAACAGGTTCAGCACCGTCGATGAAGTAAGCCCACCGATGATGACCGCCGCCATAGGTCCCATGATCTCGCGGCCTGGATTGTCGCTGCCGATCGCGATGGGCAACATAGCGAGCGCGGTTACCAGCGCCGTGATCAAAATCGAAGTCAACCGCTCTTGAGCGCCGCGAATCGCGGTCGCGAGATTCCAAGGCATGCCCTCATGTTCAACTAAATGCTGGTAATGCGCGATCAGCATAATGGAATTGCGCACTGTAATCCCAAACAAGGTAACGAAACCGACCATTGAGCCCACCGATAGCAGACCACCAGTCAACAATACCGCGAGCACACCGCCGACCAATGAAAACGGTACATTAGCCAGCATCAGCGCCACATTGCGCAGCCGCCCTACGGCAATATAGATCAATACCAATACGCCGCTGCCCGCAATCAGTGAATGAACGATTAATTGGTTGCGCGCGTGGACCTGTTCAATCGCCGCGCCCGTAAATTCAGGGTAGGTATCCGCATAGAAGTGGACCTGCGCACGGACTCTGTGCTTTAATTCCGCGAAAAATGAAGCAAGATCACGCCCTTCCACATCGGCCGTCACCGTCTGCACGCGCTGTGCGTTGCGGTGTAGCACCGTGTAGCGCCCGTTCACCTGCTTGATATCGGCGATCTCGCTTAAAGAAACGATATTGCCATCTAGCGTCCGGATTGGCAGGTCGCTCACGTCGCGCGGACTGTGCCTATGCCTGGGCCCAAGCACCACCGCCACATCGAATACGCGATTACCTTCAAAGGTTTTGCCGACAGAGGCGCCTTCATAGGCAATTTGAATCGCCTGCAGCACCGTCATGGGCCGCACACCGAGACTTATCAGGCGCTCTGGCCTTAGCCGGATACGCAGCACTGGGATGCCGGGCGGCGCGCGGACTTGCACGCTGGAGGCGCCTGGGATCGATGCCATGATCTTGGCAACTTGACGCCCCAGGCGATCCAGCGCATCCAGATCCTTGCCATAAATGTTCACTACTACCGGTGCCGTGTAACCGGAGATTGTCTCATCAACCCGTTCAATGAGGAACGTATTGGCCTCATAGACGATACCCGGGAATTCATTTAGCACCGCACGCAGGCGATCGAAAACGCGTTGCTGATCCTCGCCCGAGAGCGGCACCAGATCGACCTCGTATTCGCTATAGTGACTGCCGTACGTATCGGCGCCGCGTTCAGCCCGCCCTGCCCATTGCGATACTGACCGCACGCCAGGAATCTTAAGAAACATGTGAGTCAGCTGCGTGCCAATGCGTATGGACTCCTTGAGCGAGGTACCAGGCACGCTAGCGGTATGCACCATATAATGCCCTTCCCGAAGTTCCGGCAGAAAATCTCCACCCAAGCGTGGCAGGATAGAGAGACCCGCAGTCAATACCACTGCGGTGAGACCGATGGCAAGCTTAGGTCGGTGACTGATTGCCGTGAGTAGCCGTCCGTAACGGGGTTTAAGCCAGCGGATCAGCGGCGGATCTTCGTAGCCGTAATGACCGTTGCCCAAAAGTAAGTAACACAGCGCCGGCGTGACTGTCAGTGCCACCCCTAACGAGGCCATGATCGAGAGGATATAGGCGATTCCAAGCGGTGCGAACAGGCGGCCCGTAACGCCGCCTAAGGTCAACAATGGCACGAACACCAGCGCCACAATGAAGGTCGCGTACACCACCGAGCCGCGTACTTCCATGGAGGCGTCGAAGATTACCCGCGACACCGAGCGCGGCGCTTGCAGACGCCGATTCTCGCGCAGGCGCCGGAAGATGTTCTCGGTATCGATAATGGCGTCATCCACCACCTCGCCCAGCGCGATGGCGAGCCCACCCAGCACCATGATATTGAGGCTGATGCCTAAGTACACCAGCACCGTAGCTGCGGCGAGCAGCGACAACGGTATGGCAATCGCCGAGATAAACGCTGTGCGGACGTTATACAGAAACACGAACAATACCGTAATTACCAGTGCGCCACCGATCAGTAGATGTCCGCCGATGCTGGTCAGCGACGTCTCGATGTAATTAGCCGGCCTGAACAGTTGCGAGTGAAGGGTGATACCCTCCCGGTTGAAGATCTCCCTCGACTGCGCGAGCGCCGCCTCTATCGCTCGCGATACAGTGAGTGTGTTCGCGCCATACTGGCCGATGATCATCATCACCACGCCGGGCTTACCCATAATCTGTGCTGCACCGATCCGCGGCGAGGGCGCCGCCTTGATCTTCGCCACGTCGCCTAGCAGGACATTGGCGCCGTCATGCCGCAACAGCACCACTCCGGCGAGTTCTTTGGGGGTATCGAGGAAATCGACCGTGCGCAGGGCGATGCGTTGATTGGTGTTTTCGATGAATCCCAGACCGGGTAATCCGGTCGCCTGCCGGGCGGCAGCGACTACATCCTGCAGCGAAAGGCCATATTTGTGCAGTCGGGATGGATCTACCTGCACCTGCAACTGACGTCTATCGCCGCCGAATATGTTCACGTCCGCCACGCCCGGAACGCTCATCAGCCGCGGCACCAAGGTCCAGTCGACTATAGTGCGCAAATCCATCAGGCTACGGGTAGCGGAGGTCACGCCAATGGTCATGACTGTCGCCGATGAGGAGGACAACGGCACGATTTCCGGCGGACCCGCGCCTGGCGGTAGGCGGCCCGTGATAGTGCCGAGGCGCTCGGCCGTGAGTTGGCGATCCCGGTAGATATCGGTGTTATCTTTAAAGATCAAAGTGACTACCGATAATCCCTCAATAGATTCGGAACGCATCGTCTCAAGCCCGATGAGCCCACCTAAGGCATTCTCGATATTTTGGGTGACCAGCACCTCCACCTGCTCGGCGGTGAGGCCTGGAGATTCGGTCTGAATAATAACTTGTTTCGGAGAAAATTCAGGGAAGATATCTAGCCCGGCGCGGGTAAGCTGATAAGCGCCGTACGCAAACAGCAGCACAGCGAGCGCCAGCACCACACCCCGAAAGCGAATCGAGAAACGGACGATGGCGGCGAGCATTGCCTAAACAGCCTTAGGATTCATTTATAATTACCTTTGTGCAGTCAACGTTCAGGCGATCTTGGCGGTCATCCCCGCAGTTCTACGTGCTAGAACTTAAGTTGCTGCTGTGCTTGACGGCGGGCTCATCTATCAAGTCAACGCGCGCCACTCCTAAGCGAGATGAGCCTCGGGCTGTAAGGAGAAACTGAAAAAACCACACTAGATATATCGTATATCTTTAAGCAACCTCTGATTAATGCAGAGCCCCTTTACGCCGACCCTTTTCCTCTACAGGAAGGAGGTCATGATGTACATTCATCAGTTAGTTTGGCAATCTTGCTTATAACAGTGGCAGCAGGCGTATCCCATGCCCAAAGCGGCACGCCGGATCACACGTTTAGTACGAACGGGCGAGTACTCACGACCTTCACAACCGGGGGGTGATGTTAGCTCCATTGACGAACCCTTCGGTATCGCTATCCAACCCGAGGCAAGATCGTGGCGGCAGGCTTCACTACCGTCCCTGTTGCCAATAACGATCCTGGCAACTTCGCCGTCATTCACTACAATCCCGAGGGAGCATTGATACCACCTTTGGCGCTCCCGGGGTGATCACTAATTTCCGTACTGACGTGCCCAACGATGATTCCTGATAATCCCGATAGAAACAGCTGTGACAGGGCGCGAGCTATCGCCATCCAGACCGACGGCAAGGTCCTGGTTGCGGGATCGTTTGATGCGCCCAATGGCGATTCTAACTTCGCCTTCCGCTACAACCCCGATGGCAGCATGGACAACACCTTCGAGGATAATTCCATATTTCCTGGCACGGTGCTCACGGACTTCGGTTATTGGGAGCATCACGGGGGCCAGCGCCCTCGCGATCCTGCCCAATGGTCAGATCGTAGTCGCGGGAACGTTCGATGCCAATGGCAGCCAAGACCTTGCCCACGTCTGGTGTGACGCCAACGGTGTACCCAATACCAATTTTGGCGTCAATAACAGGGCGCTCACGAATTTCCGTCAATTACCTGATGGTGATCTGTCCCGGGGCTGGCTAACTCCGTCGCTATCAAAGCTGATGGCAAGATCGTGGTCGCAGGAAAATCTAACGCTCCGAATGGGGCTTTAACTTCGCCGTAGTTTGGTACAATCCCAGTGGCACTATCAATGGCCCCTTTGTGGCCACCACGCTAAACCCCGGTATTTCGCTCTCGGCGTTCGATAAATGCGCCCTTGATGATGATACAGTCGAACGCAGCCTAGACGAGGCTAATGTGGTCGCCATCCAGACCGACGGCGGAATCGTCGCGTCAGGTTGCTCTGATGCGCCTATTGGACTAAACAACACCAATTTCGCTCGAGTCCGATAGGAGACATTAACTGTGTCTGGAGTGTCTCGAGCACCAACTTTGGCGCCAATAATCGGGCGCTCACCGATATCGAAAATACCAGTGACATCAATAATACTAGCACTGATCGCGCGAACGCGATCGCCACCCGACCCGGTGGGCTGATCGTAGCAC
>DATACK010000273.1:0-8770 GCA_036259115.1 Gammaproteobacteria bacterium
CGGCGTCCCACGTGGGCATTCAAGTGCCGTGCGGTTCCAACCACCAAGTTCGCCTGCGGCTTCATAGGTGCTCTGCAGGAACGTCAGCATAATCTCATCAGGCGGCTCCGCAGTACGAATTACATCGTAAGCTAAAATGAACTCACCAAGTCCTTGATGATAGAACGCATCCTTCGGCTGCACCGGCGCTAACTCGAAGCCCTTAGGCGCAGGATACGCATATGAGTAGAACGCAGGGTAATCAATTCCGCCGCCGCCAGGCCAAAATCCGACACTACTTACTTCGTGCGAATATGCCTCGCGAGTGACAGCATCCGGAAGGTTTGGGATGCTGCTAGGATGCGGAGTCGCCCGTCGCCCAGAGAAGCGGGTAACGGTGAGATCAAAGCTTCCCCAGAAGAAATGTACTGGACTGACCTTGCCGAGGTAGCCCGTACGGAATTGCTTGAACACGCGGTCGACCTGTAGCAGCACGCGCCAAAAGCGCTGCGCATATTCAGGATCATACGCACTATGCACCCGATCCTGGTTTAAAAGGGTCGCATCGGGAATCTCGTTCGGCGTCTGATGAATCTGAACTTGAATGCCGAGCTCATTGAGCGCCGCCATTACGCCGGCATAGAAGTCCGTCACGGGCTGCGCGGTCAGCGGCAAGCGCTGCTCTTCCCCGTCGCTAGTCCGTATTAGCAGCGCATGAAGATCACTGCAACGCTAGGTTAGTGACGACTGGTTTGCCCACCTTAACGGGCGTTGACGTATTCGGCTACGTTTGCTTTCTCCTACCTCCCTCACCTATGCTCTATACCTCCTTGGTGTTTCGCTTGCACTCTAGCGCACTTATTAGCCGCGGCGCACGGTCCGTCTGGTCGGAACGCAGGCACCGGCAATACGAACCTGAGGTTCGCCTGCTCAACGAGCGGGTTGGTCCTGGGCGAGTTGCTCGGCGTACTTGCTCTCTAGAGCGTAATCTATGGCTTTTACTGGGGGTTTAAGGCTTCGTCCTCCTCCTGGGGGCCGCTGTGAGCGCGGCTGACGGCCGGATCTGATTGCTAACGTGCAGTTGGGATACGGACACCGGCGAAACAGACAATGGTATATTCCTTAGCAGCGTCTTCCATGAAATCAGTGGCTCGGTGACTGCGTTAAAAGCCAGGACCCGCTCGTGTTTGTCGGCAGCGCATTTTACCTGACATCGTTTGAGAAAGGTGGTGTTGACTGGGGTGACGAGATCGGCTTTTTGCTTGGCAGCCTCCTGGCGTCCAGCCCCGAGACCTCGCTTCGCTTTTTCCTCAACCAGAGCTTCGCCAACGAGGTGGAGGTCGACGGCCAAGAGATTCCCGGGAGCGGCGCGGTCTTTGCGAGGTTCACCGTTAGGCCTCGTCCAACAGGTCCTCCCTGTAAGAGTGCGTGAACTCAGAGAGTTTAACACTCGAGCTCACCTGCCACGAATCACCGTTGTCCTGAACAACTGAGGTATTTCGCTCACGGTCGTCTTCAGCGGCGGATCAGTCTTCTCAGCAAGGCCCGACCTTGGGATTTATCTGGATAAACTAAAGGCTATCGAGTTTGAGCTCAGTCTTGTCTTCTAGCCAAGCCTCCTTAAAGCGCTTCTGGGTACGCGCCGCGGAAGCAGCATTACCTTGCGCCTTTTGTGCTCGCATCAGCCCATACAAGGCCCAGCCATTGTTAGGGAATTCCTCTAGGGCTCGCCGAAATATACGCTCGGCCTCTTGCGGCTTGCCCGCCTTTATTAACATGGCACCGAGTGACTGGCGTACCGGATAATACCAGTACGGTGGCTCCAAGTAAGGCAAAGCGTCCTGGAGATGCACGGCCTGCTTGAATTCACTGACTGCCTCTTTGTAACTGTCCTGCGCCTGTGCGATGCGGGCCGTGATGACGTGGCGAGCCAGCTTCAATAGATCAGGCACGGGGACGCCGCCGGCGATCATCCCGCTGAAGTCGGTATTCTCCCCAATGGTTGCGATCGCCTCGGCTTCGACCCGCGCCGCTTTCACGTTTCCCCGACTAGCCCATGCGATGCCGCGGGCGTAATGCCACATAGCCTTGATATAAGGAAAGCGGTCACCGGGATCGGGAACGCTCAGCGTCACCTTGGGCTCACTGAACTGAGCATGGGCGAAATAAGGCGCGGCCTTGATGAGCTGCACCCAAGGCACGGCCGCCGCCACCTCGTCAGACATTATCTGAGGCAGCTTCTGCGCGGCCTTTACGGCGGTCTTCCCGTCTCCGGCCATACGCGCCGACTCCAGCAGGGAGTGGACGTTGTGCGGATAATAGCCGTAGGCGTAGAGATCGCTCACCTGTGCCTGAGCCAAATAGACTTCATCCGCTGCAACTGCGGCACGGTTAGACTCGATCGCATCAAGGAACCGCCCTGTGCGAAAGTAAATGTGAAATGGCATATGTACGATGTGCCCGGCTCCGGGAATCTGTGCCGCCAGGCGATCCGCGTAGGGTTCGGCGCGCTCGGGCGTGCTGGATGCCTCGACGGCATGAATGTACAGGTGAATGGCGTAAGGATGATCGGGCGCCTTGGCCAATGCACGTTCCAACGTATCCACGACAGGCGCTACCGCCGGTTTGGGCGTGCGCCTGTCGGTCTTCCAATAGTCCCAAGGGGATAGGTTCATCAGCGCATCGGCATACAGCGCGACTATATCGACATCTTCGGGAAAGCGCGCGGCAACTTGGGACATTGCATCTGCATAGGCCTTGTTCAGACGCGTGTGATCGGCATCGGGATCCGCCGAATAGCGCCGAGCTAGCGCGGTGATTAGGGCTTGCTCGCGCTTTTTTGCGCCATCTGCTAGAGCACTTGCCTTCTTAATTGCTGCAATGGCGGGCGCAATGGCTGCCGGCTCCATTGGCGCATTGATATTAGGCCCGAGCACATAGGCCTCGCCCCAGTAGCACATGGCGCATTTGGGATCAAGCCGCTGCGCCATGCGAAACGCGCGCCACGCCTCGAAATGGTTGAAGGCGTAAGCCAACCGCAGACCCTGATCGAAGTAACGCTGCGCCATCCGATTACGGGTCGTAATCGGATAGCTATACTGCCCTAGATTGTCGTACAGGGGCGGGTTCTCATTGGACATTGGCTTCTGCTCTTGTGCAAGCTTGACAAGCTTCACGCGTCGCTCAAATGCCACATTGCTATATGTGCCATGATGATGCTCGTGTAGTCCGCACACAGCGGCGAGCAAGTGTGCGGGAAAGAACTTGCCTTCCGGTGCTGCCTCAACGTTACGGCTGTTGGAAGATGATGTCAGCTCCCGGTCGTGGCCCGGCCCGTGTGCGCTGACCGGCGCGGTTGCCAAGGCTGAAATCAGCAGTAAGGGAGTTGCGGATCTTGTACTGAACATGGCATCTACTCCTCTAGGATTACGTCGCCCCAAGTCGATCTTGCAGTGGAGATCTCCGAAGTGGAATCCAGGCAGACTCCACTAAAGAGCGATAAGGTTCCGATAGCGTTTCGGTCATGGTTAGACCGCCGTTCTATGATGGGCAGCCATCGTGTGCATGATGCATCTACCACTGGATATATGTCCGCATCTTGGCTGCGCCGAGGTCTGGGCACACAGGTCTACTGCGAATCCCTAACCTGCTATGGCCGCGCCTCTAGCACTAGGTTGAACGGTGTCTCGGTGGCGCGACGAAAGCGGCTGAAGCCGCCCTCACGCATCACCTCCTGCAGCCGCGCCTCGCCCGCCTGTGTGCCGAGGCCCAGTCTGACTTCTTGAGAAAGCGAGTTCGGTGTACAGATCGCTGCGGAGGCGGCATAGTACAGGCGGCCCATGGGATTGAGATTATCCTCTACTTTATCCCCGGCAAAAGGCTCGACCAGCAGCACCGCCCCACCATCGGCGAGCGCCTGGCGTGCATGCTTGACGGCGCCGACCGGATCGCCCATATCATGCAGGCAATCTATGAAGCAGATCAGGTCGTAGCCGCTGCCTGAGTAGCCCTTGGCAGTGGCAATCTCAAACTTGACCCGATCAGTGACGCCGGCCTCTTCGGCCCGCTGGCGAGCAGTCTCGATCGATTCGAGGTGATAGTCGATGCCAAGGAAAGCGGCGTTCGGATAGGCCTGGGCCATGACGATGGTGGAGGCACCATGGCCACAGCCTACGTCCGCGACCTTGCCTCCCAACGTCAATTTGTCATGGATCCCATCCAGTGCCGGAATCCAGGTCGTGGCCAGATTGGCCCGATAACCAGGCCGGAAGAACGCCTCAGTGCCGAAGAAGAGACGCGGATGATGCTCATGCCAGCCGATGCCACAACCGGTGCGAAAAGCGTCAGTGATTTTGTCTTCGTCAAACCATAAACTAGCCACCGTTTCGAAGGCGGGAGGGATGAAGGCCGGGCTTTCGGAATTGGCCAGCACCATCACGTGCTCCTCGGGTAGCTCATAGGTGTGCCGCGACGGATCGTAGGCAAGATAGCCGCCCGCTGCCTGGTTGTTCAGCCATTCCCGCACGTAGCGTTCATGGGTATTGGTTTTTCTAGCCAGTTCCGCGGATTTCATCGGACCGCTACCTGCCATTGCCCGGTATAGACCAAGCTTGTGACCGATAGCCGTCATCACGCCGGACAAACTGGCCGCCAAGTCACTAACTGCCTGGCGCATAAACGCCTCAAGTTTTGCGTCATCGATCGCCACCTAATTTTCTCCTATGTTTATGTTTTACAGCCCATTCATGCAAATAGTTTCTCGTCGTTTCGTGGACCCGAAGGAACAAGAAATCTTGTGAGATCTCTCGGCTTTGCGCGGTCCTCCTGCGGTGGGTCCCTCTACTTACACAGGCGCCCGGTTTGGAAGTGCAGTGATTGTAGTGACATTTCCAGAGCCGTGAACTTTCCCTTCAAGGTTGAGCAGGTTGTGGTTCAACGTCCATCGTTAAAAGCATTTGCCTTTATTCCGCCTTTTTAAGCTTGCTTGAGGTAATATTCATAAAGTTGCGATCAAATTTCGGTTAAAATTTGGTAAGCATAGTTAGGAAAGCGTTCCGCCGTGGCATCTGAGGCTGAGCAAACAACCATAGGGAATCATCGGACTGTTGGTCGAGACGGCGATATGAGCCAAGTTCCTACGATCCGCGAAACCTTACGCCTCGATACTGTCAACGCCTCCGTGTGGCGTGGCGACGAGCCAATCTCACTTTCTCCGAAGGCCTTTGCCGTACTGCTTTGTCTGGCGAAGCATTCGAGGCGATTAGTTACGAAGCAGGAATTGCTGGATACGGTATGGCCGCGCGGGTTTGTCACCGATGGAGTTCTCAAAGTCTGCATACGTGAGATCCGTAGCGCACTGGGCGATTCGTCCAAAGCGCCGCGTTTTATCGAAACCCTGCACCGGCGCGGCTATCGGCTGATCGCACACCTGGATAGTGGTGGAACGCCGAGTATTGCGCCAACACGTCTTGGTCTAGATATTCCTTCGGCCACACCGATCGGACGTGAAAAGGTGATCGCGGACTTGGGTGGCTGCCTCGATAAGGCCTTGCGCGGCCAGCGGCAGGTGGTGTTCGTGAGCGGCGAGGCCGGTATTGGCAAGACTGCAGTGGTGGACGCTTTTATAGAAAGCGCAGTGGCTCAGGCGACTTGGCTAGTAGGGCGCGGGCAATGTATCGAGCACTACAGCATCAGTGAGCCTTATTTTCCCATGCTAGAGGCCCTTAACCAAATCTGCCACCAGCCGACCGGCGATGAGGTGGTCCCGCTGCTTAATCGCTACGCGCCTTCGTGGTTGACTCATCTACCGTGGCTGAGTGATACCGACAGCCGAGAGGTGCGCCAGCGGGAGGGCCTGACGCCCACACGCGAGCGGATGCTGCGGGAGATGGCCGAACTACTGGAGGCGCTAACGGCCAAGACACCGTTGGTGCTAGTGTTGGAAGACCTGCATTGGGGTGATTACTCTACGCTGGATATGGTGTCCATGCTTGCGCGACGACGGGGAGCGGCGCGTTTGCTGCTCTTGATCACCTATCGGCCTGTCGAAGTGATCCTAGCTGACCATCCACTGAAAGTGGTTAAGCAGGACTTGCAGATGCGCCGCTATTGCGTAGATCTGCCGTTGACTTACCTGAGCGCGGCGGATGTTGAGACCTATCTGGAAGAACGCTTTCCGGGCCACCTCTTCCCACCGGGCTTGGCCGCATTCATCCATCAGCGCACCGAAGGCAATCCGCTGTTTATGCTCAATGTGGTCGATTACCTGGTGGCGCAAGGCTCGTTGGTCCTCAATGAAAATCGATGGACGCTGCACGGCGCGCTCAGCGATCTCGACCTCGGTGTCCCGGAGAGCCTGCGGCATATGATTGAGAGACAAGTCGAACGGTGTGCTCCCGAGGAACAGCACGTGTTGGAGGCGGCCAGCATCGCGGGCCAGGAATTCACCCCAGCGGTCGTGAGGGCGGTTTTGAAAATGGATGCGGCCGAGATCGAGACATGTTTGGCCAGCCTGGCGCGGCGCGGGCAGTTTGTGCGTGAGCAAGGCATGAAAGAGTGGCCGGACAACACGGTGTCAGCACGTTATGCTTTCGCGCATGCCCTTTATCAGAATGTTTTATATGGCCGTCAACCCGTCGCCCGGCGCGTGCAGTCTCACCGGCGTGTGGGTGCTTATATGGAGCGTGCCTATGCGTCGCGAACTGCAGAGATTGCATCCGAACTGGCGCTGCACTTCGAGCAGGGAAGGGACTTTTCGAAGGCCGTAAGTTACCTTCGCCAAGCGGCAGCGAGCGCATCCGCGCGGTATGCCCACAGGGAAGCCGTCAGCTATCTCACGCGTGCATTGATGATGGCTCAACACTTATCGGCTGAGGAACGAATCGCTGAGCAGATGATGTTATTTGAGGAGCGGGGCCATGCGCGCCAAGCCATGGCCGACATGCAGGGCGCAGCACAGGATTTTGAGGCCTTAGCCGCCTGCGCACAAGAGCAGGGGCAACCCGACCGCCAGACAATGGCACTGGTCTATGCTGCGACCACGCTGCTGTGGGTGGATCGGAAGCGGTGTTTGGCGGCGGCGGCGCAACTCGAGGAGGTTGCGACCGAGCTTGATGACGACCCGCTTCGTACTCACGTCAGGGGTTTATCAGCGTACTTGCGTTTCATGTGGCGAGGTTGGCGCAATGAGGATGCACGAGCCTGCAGTATGGCTGTCGAAGCGGCGCGCCGGGCTGACGATTTGACGCGGCTGAATCTCTGGCTGAGTCGCTACAGCTATTTTCAGACCTTGAACTCCCAGTACGAGGCGGGCAGTCAGAGTGCGGAAGAGGCCGTGCGGCTCGCCTTGCGAAACGGCAGCACACTTGAATATCTACTCGCCTCCTTCAATTGGGCCTGGGCACTGCTGTATCTGGGCAAATTCGGAAAGATGCATGCGGTGCTGCGGCAAGGCATCGAGACCGCCGAGAAAAACGGCCACGATCTAGGCCTACTCTTGCACCGACTGGCGCTTGCTGCGCTCTTGATTGAGACGTTTGCTTTCGAAAAGGCGCAGGAGCTGGCCGAACAGGCGCTCAGTCAGGCGCGAGAATCCCACTTCACGTATATTGAGCTTCTCGCCTCATTGCTATTGGGCCGTACGCATCTCGAGAGCGGGGAGTACGAACTGGCGGGCCAACTCTTCCACGATGTCCGTCAGCGACTAGCGCGCCAGCGCGTGGTGATGGATTGGATCTTGCGCATCTACTTGTATCACGACCTGAGTGAATATTGGTATCGACAAGGCAACTACATACGGGCCCGTCGCGAGGCTAAGCGGTTGTGCACTCTAGTAGCACGCCCGGGCTGCTGCACCTACCAAGCACTGGGACACCGGGCACTGGCGCAGCTCGCAATGGCGGAGGGCCATTGGGATGAGGCCCGAAAGGAAATTTCGCAGGCGCTGATGCTGTTTAGAGGTACTACAGCCCCACTAGCACAATGGCGCGTTTATGCCACGGCAGCAGAGTATTACAAGCATCACGGAGACACTGCTGAGGCGAATCGTTTTTGGGCTGAAAGCCGCACGGTGCTGTTGCGGTTGCTCGATTCTTTGGACAATGCTGACGCATTACGCAAATCGCTGCGGGACGCACCACCGGTGCAACACGTTCTCCGTCCAGTGCACACCCCTGACCACCGAGTCGGCGTGTAGCTCCGCCAGCCTCTCGGGATTTGCTTCTAATCACGTCGCTTATGTGCGATCCGGAGCACGCATTCTCGCAAAGTTTATTAGCGATGTGCTCCGATAGACCGTCAATTAGGTGCCGGATGCGATTATCTCACGTTGCCGGCACGGTTCTATGTGCGGGATTTTTGCGGGGATTGGTTGTGCACTTTATGTACGGTTGTGCAATGTTCAACGGGCGTCCCGTAGGTTATCACAAATAAAAACAGCTACTTGCAAGCAAAGTGCCGGATTCGTAATTAGTACATCGGAGGTTCGATACCCCTCTAGCCTGCACCATACAAACCGAGACTTGAGTGATCACTATCGTTTTGTTTATATTCGTGTAGAAGCTATGTAGAGCAAGCTTGCTGTTTGGTTCCAATCCGCGGATCTTGAAATGAATGTAAAAGCTCTTCTACGCCGTATTATGAGGCTATTCCAAAAATCAAAAGGAAGGGGGGGACGTCACGGGCGGTAGGCAGCTTCGGCTCGTAACATGTGTGGTACATTGGGTAGCAGAACAGGTGCGGCGATCGAGCGTTACTCCAGTCCGGCCGCACCAACTATAGTTGTTGGATCGCT
>DATACK010000274.1:0-10818 GCA_036259115.1 Gammaproteobacteria bacterium
ATGCAACATTGCCAGGAAGTTGACCGCGTTCTTCTCGAAGCGGGTCGCGATACGGCGGAAATGCTTCAACTTATTGATCGCGCGTTCGATCATGTTTCGCTGCCGGTAGATGCGCTTATTGAACGCATACACGACGCAAGCGTTTTGCTTCGGTGGCATCACCGCTTTAGCGCCAGCGGCGCAGATGTGCTGGCGAAGCGTGTCACTAACATAGCCGCGATCGGCAACAACGTAGCGCGCCCGCAGGTCTGCCAGGAGTGCCGGCGCCTGGGTCACATCATGAATCTGGCCTGCGGTGATGCGCAAACGCAAAGGCAATCCTTGCCGGTTGCACAGTAGATGAATCTTGGTGCTCAATCCGCCTCGGGAACGCCCCAACGCCTGGTTGTCTTTTTTCTGGAACCGGCCGCATGCTGATGCGCCCGCACGATCGTGCTGTCGATCATGAGGTAGTCGTTGTTGGCGTCCTCGATGAGCACTGCAAAGATTTTCTCCCACACCTGGGCCGCCGCCCAGCGGCTGAAACGTCGATGGGTGTTCTTCCAGTCGCCATAGCGTTCGGGCAAATCTCGCCACGGCGAGCCGGAGCGCAGAATCCATAAGACCCCGTTGACGAATTGGCGATTATCCCTGGCCGTGGCACCGACGGTCTCGGTACGACCGGGCAGCAGGTCTTTGATCTTGTGCCATTGCTGATCTGTCAACTCATATCGCTTGACCGCTGCCATGTGTCGCTTCCTTCGTGATTGGAATCGACGCATAGACTAACGCTGATCGAATTAATTGACGACACGACCTAAAAGACCTGACCGCATTAGCGTGGGTCGTTTCATCCGAATTAAGAATCAACTGGCGATGAATTGTTTCTTGAAAAACTTTGGATATGGCCCCAAATACCAATTGTTAGTTTGCAGGTTTGGGCGGTCCATAGATCGTTTCTCCGGAAGAGATATTTGCTATTCGGAGAGCACGTTCCTGCTTGGCCATTGGGGCTTGTAGTCATTCATGTTGCTAGCAGGAGCATAAATTCCGTGCTTGCTTAAAGCCGGCAGTACCTTATACGTGTAGTAGGCTTGGGCATAGAGTAAGCGTCTTGTTTTATGCGTTCGACTTGAAACACAAGTTGCTTTCTCACTATAATTCTTTTGTTCTGAAGAGTAGTCGGCCTCAGGCGGTAAAGGATGATGCCCCTGGTAGGCAAGGTGAGTCTAAAGGGGCCCCAATTGGGGCTTTTTTGTTAGGTTCAAGGGAATATAGGCGAGACGTCCGCCATTTTCACTGCAAAGTGGTGACTCGCGATAGCAAATGGGCCTTGCGCCCATTTTTTGTTTCTGGCGCGTTTATGGATACATCAGGACTTGCTCAGCTGATCAAGCCCATCGTCGAGGGCATGGGCTATGAGTTGTGGGGTTGCGAGTACCTGCCGCGTCGCAGGAGAGGATTGCTGCGTGTGTATATCGATCGGCAAGAGGGCGTGAGCTTGGATGATTGTAGCCGCGTGAGCCATCAGTTGAGTGGTGTGTTGGATGTCGAAGACCCAATTGGCGCGTCATATATGTTGGAAGTGTCGTCGCCGGGATTGGATCGCTTGCTGCTAAAGCCTGATCATTTCAGGCGCTTCGCGGGTGAACAGGTGAAGATTAAGCTCAAGTGGCGGATTGACGGGCGGCGGAATTTCGCTGCGCGTCTGTTGGGCGTCAAGAACGACCAGGTGCTCATTGACGAGCAAGAGACAAGGTATTCGATTCCGCTTGCAGCCATCGAGCGGGCGCGGGTAGCGCCGGCAGTCTGGCCAGGTCGGGGGAGGCAAAGGCAATGAGTAAAGAAATCCTGCTGGTGGTGGACGCGGTTTCTAATGAAAAAGGCGTGGAGAAAGAGATCATCTTCAAGGCCATCGAGGCGGCGCTAGCCTCCGCCACACGCAAAAAGCACGGTGGCGACATCGACGTGCGGGTGCAGATCGACCGCAAGAGCGGCGACTACGACACTTTTCGTCGTTGGCAGGTGCTCGATGACGAGGATCCAGAATTCGAGTCGACTGAGCGTCAAATTCTGCTGAGCTACGCGCGTCGCGCTCATCCTGAAATTACGGTCGGTGAATATATCGAAGAGCCAATTGAATCGGTTTCTTTCGGCCGCATCGCGGCGCAAACTGCCAAGCAGGTCATCGTGCAGAAGGTGCGCGAGGCCGAGCGGGCGCAGATCATCGAGGCCTACCGAAATAGGGCCGGCGAGTTGGTCATGGGCATCGTCAAGAGAGTCGAGCGCTCGGGTTTATACATCGATCTGGGCGGCAACGCCGAAGGTTTTATTCCGCGCGAGGAAATGATCCCGCGCGAGTCGGTGCGTCCGGGCGATCGTCTGCGCGGCTATCTCAAAGAAGTACGTGCGGAGGCGCGCGGGCCGCAGCTCTTCTTAACCCGTACTGCGCCGCAATTCCTGATTGAGCTGTTTAAACTGGAAGTGCCCGAAGTAGGCCAAGGATTGATCGAGATCATGGCGGGCGCGCGCGATCCGGGCCTACGTGCCAAAGTCGCGGTGCGCTCGCATGATCCTCGGCTTGATCCGGTGGGCGCCTGTGTGGGCATGCGTGGCTCGCGCGTGCAATCAGTGTCCAATGAGCTCGCCGGTGAGCGCATCGATATCATTCTATGGGACGAGAATCCGGCTCAGTTCGTCATCAATGCCATGTCGCCAGCGGAAGTGCTCTCTATCGTGGTCGACGAGGACAAGCAAAGCATGGACATCGCAGTGGACGAAGAAAAGCTCTCGCAGGCGATTGGGCGGGGTGGCCAGAATGTAAAGCTAGCCAGTCAGCTCACCGGTTGGGAACTCAATGTGATGACGGAGGCCCAGGCCGAAGAGAAGAGCGACGCCGAGGCGCGTGAACTGCAGCAGATGTTCATGCAGCAACTGGACGTCGATCAGGAGGTCGCCACGATCCTGGTGCAGGAAGGCTTTTCCAGTGTAGAAGAGATCGCCTACGTGCCGCCCAAGGAATTGTTAGAAATCGAGGAATTCGATGAGGAGATCGTCGAGGAGCTGCGAGGTCGCGCACGCGACGCCCTGTTAACCATGGCCATCAAAAGCGAAGAGCAATTCGGTGGCGTTGAGCCCGCGCAGGATTTGCTTGACATGGACGGCATGGACAGACAGCTGGCCTTTCAGCTTGCCAATAAAGGTGTCCGTACCAGGGAAGATCTGGCGGAACAAGCAGTCGACGATCTGCTGGAGATTGACGGCATGGATCAGGAACGCGCGGCAGCTTTAATCATGGCCGCACGTGCACCGTGGTTCCAGGGTGAGCAGGCAGGGAGTACCTGATCTCGACAACTTTAATTAATCATCATTCTCGTGAGCGGCAGGAATCCGGATTCCGTTTGCGGATCTAGGTCCCAGCCATTCCATAAATCGGAATAAGATCTCAGGTTAGAGGAAGCAGCACACATGTCGGAAGTAACCGTAAGACAACTCGCCGAAACGGTCGGTACGCCCGTGGAGCGTCTGCTTGAGCAGCTACGAGACGCCGGGCTGGGTGTGAGTCAGGCGGATGCCACGATTAGCGATACACAAAAGATGCAGTTGCTGGATCACCTGCGCTATAGCCATGGCCGCCTGTTGAGCGATGGCGAAGGCAAGAAAATCACACTCAAACGCAAGAGTACAAGCGAGTTAAAACTTTCTGGTGTGCAGGGCCGTGCCAAGACAGTTAGCGTTGAGGTGCGCAAAAAACGCACTTACGTCAAGCGCAGCGTGATTGCCGAGGAAGAGGCCAGACGCCAACGGGAAATCGAAGAACAGGCGCGCAAGACCAAAGAAGCTGAAGAAGAGATGAGTCGTCGCGCGGAGGCTGAACGCAAGGCGGCTGACGAAGCCCGCAAGGCCGAAGAGGCACGCCAAGCGGAGGAAGAGGCACGCCAAGCGGAGGAAGAGGCACGCCAAGCCGAGGCCGAGCGTCTGCAACAAGCGCAAGTTGAACCGCCGCCGGTGGAGAGTCAAGCGCGGGAAGAGAAGAAATCCAGCAAGGCGAAAAAGACGCGCGAGCGAGATAAGGTGCTGCTTGACGAGGATGATGGCGAAATTCGTCATCGTCGCCATGAGTTGCACGTCGCGAGCGACAAGCGTGGTCGTCGCAAACCCAAGCCTAAGGCCCGACCCGGCAAAATCATGCCTTCCAGCAGGCATGGCTTTGAGATGCCTACCGCGCCTATCGTGCACGAGGTCGCAATCCCGGCCACTATCACCGTGGGCGATCTCGCGCAGAAGATGGCCGTCAAGTCTACCGAGGTGATCAAGGTCATGATGAGCATGGGCGTTATGGCGACCATCAATCAGGCCATAGACCAGGACACCGCCGTGCTCGTTGTTGAGGAAATAGGGCACAAGCCAAAGCCCATTGCGGAACGGGATGTAGAAGCGAGATTGACGGTGGAGACCGCTGCTGTGGGTGAGCCGAAGCCCCGGCCGCCCGTGGTGACCATCATGGGGCATGTCGATCACGGCAAGACCTCGCTATTGGATTATATTCGTCGCACCCGCGTCGCTGCGGGTGAGGCTGGCGGTATTACACAACACATCGGCGCGTATCAGGTGAAAACCGGTCGCGGCTTGATCTCGTTTTTGGATACACCGGGCCACGCCGCATTCACGGCTATGCGTGCTCGCGGTGCCGAAGTTACTGATATCGTGGTGCTTGTGGTGGCGGCTGATGATGGTGTAATGCCGCAGACCATCGAGGCCATTCAGCACGCCAGGGCCGCCGAAGTGCCTCTGGTAGTAGCGATTAACAAGATTGACAAGGACAATGCTGATCCAGACCGGGTAAAAAATGAGCTCGCTGCGCAGCAGGTCATTCCGGAGGAATGGGGTGGCGATACCATGTTCGTGCCGGTCTCGGCTCATACTGGCGAAGGCGTGGATGCCTTACTGGAAGCAATTTTATTGCAGGCCGAGCTCATGGAATTGAAGGCTCCGGACGAGGGGCCGGCGATCGGGGTGGTGATTGAATCTACCTTGGATCGAGGTCGTGGCCCAGTGGCGACCATGCTCATCCAGCAGGGCCGCCTTAACAAGGGCGACATGATTCTGTCAGGCCAGGAATATGGCCGCGTGCGAGCGATGTTCGACGAGAACAGCCAAGAAGTGATGAGCGCAGGACCAAGTACGCCGGTGGTCGTACTGGGTCTGTCCGGCGCGCCCAATGCCGGCGACGACGTGATGGTGGTCGCGGATGAGCGCAAGGCGCGTGAAGTCGCAACGCTGCGCCATACCCGCACCCGCGATACAAAGTTTGCGAGCCAGCAAGCAGCCAAGCTCGAGAACATCTTCCATCAAATGAAAGAAGGCGACGCCGCTACGGTCAATATCCTATTGAAGACCGACGTGCAAGGCAGCGCGGAAGCGTTGCGCGATGCCTTGGAGAAGCTCTCCACCGAGGAGGTGCAGGTTAAGATCGTGGCCGCCAATGTAGGAGGCATTAACGAATCGGATGTTAATCTGGCAGTAGCGTCGAAGGCGACGATCATCGGCTTCAACGTGCGCGCCGATGCGTCGGCACGGCGCCAGGCCGAGGAGCGAGGCGTTGATCTACGCTACTACAGCGTGATCTATGAGGCAATAGATGATGTCAAGCAGGCCATGAGCGGCTTGCTGTCGCCCGAATTGCGCGAAGAGATTATCGGGCTGGCGCAGGTTAGGGATGTGTTCAAGTCGTCCCGATTTGACGCTGTGGCAGGTTGTCTGGTGGTGGAAGGCGTGGTGCGCAAGGGCAATCCCATCCGCATACTGCGCAATAACGTCGTCATCTACGAAGGCGAGCTCGAGTCACTGCGCCGCCATAGAGACGATGTAAACGAAGTGCGCATGGGCACTGAGTGCGGTATCGCGGTAAGGAACTACAATGACGTTAGGGTGGGCGACCAGATCGAGGTGTACGAGCGGTTTGAGGTGGCGCGGAATTTGTGAGCAGTGAGATGCAAGGAGGGCTAAAGGGGCGACTCGCAGCGTGTCGCTAGATAATGAGTATCACACGTTAGCTGCAGGCTGTGCCTTTGGCGATCTGTGACTTTTCATAACTTACTTCTTGTTTACACATGCCCAGAGAATTTCCCCGTGCTTATCGCGTCGGCGAGCAGATTCACCGCGAACTGGCGCAGCTGGTGCACGATACGGTAAAAGATCCGCGCATCGGCATGGTTACCATCGTCGATGTGGCGGTGTCGCGCGATCTAGCTCACGCTAAGGTCTATTTCTCAGTGTTGGGCGACGATGGAACAGTCCGCGCCAGCGAGGCAGGACTGAATCGCGCCGCTGGCTTTCTGCGCGGCGAATTGGGCCGGCGCATGAGAATGCGCGGCGTGCCGGATTTGCATTTCGTCTATGACGATACGCAGCAGAAGGGCGCCAGAATCGACGCATTGATCGATATGGCGGTCAATCAAGATTCAGGGCGTAAAGGCAATCAAGGCGGCGTGACCGGGGCGATTAAAAAGTCCTGATCTGTTGGGGCGTCACTCCTAGCAAGAGTATGGGTTTTAAGGAGCAATCTCCTCGGTAAGCTCAAGGCAGGTCTTAACTGTATGATGTTGCGTTCATGAATGGAACCTTTCCCGTTCGGCGGGCTCAGGGTAGGCTCTGAGCAGAGCCGAAGGATTGCTTTAAGTTCGACATAGGTTTAGAGCATGGCGCCCAAAGGTACGGATCGCCGTAACGTGCATGGCGTATTGTTGCTGGACAAACCCGCGGGCATGACCTCAAACGAAGCACTGCAGGCGGTCAAGCGCCTCTACAATGCGCGTAAGGCGGGCCATACCGGTAGCCTCGATCCGTTGGCGACCGGGTTGCTTGTTATCTGTTTAGGCGAGGCCACCAAAGTGTCGTCCTATCTGCTGGAGGCGGACAAGCGTTATCTAAGCGCGTGTAGGTTGGGTGTTAAGACTACAACCGCCGACGCCGACGGCGAGATCATCGAAAGCCGTCCCGTGAAAACCTATTCCTCCGAGTACATCGAGCGCGTGCTGGATCGATTTCGCGGGCGCATTGAGCAAATTCCGCCCATGTATTCGGCCGTCAAGCACGAAGGTCAGCGCCTGTATAAACTGGCGCGACTCGGCATGGATGTAGCACGTGAATCACGCCCTGTGATCATTCGTGAATTAAAATTGGTTGATCAAAGCGTCGATACCTTGGTCTTAGATATAAAATGTTCCAAAGGGGCCTACGTGCGAACCTTGATCGAGGATATCGGCGAGCAACTCGGTTGCGGCGCGCACGTGGCGGCGCTACGGCGGCTAGGCGTGGCGCCATACGACACTCCTGATATGGTCGATCTGGATATGCTAAACGAACTCGCGCGGCATGGTTTCGAAGCGTTGGCGCGCAGGCTGCTGCCTATCGATTCAGCATTGGTCGGTTGGCCAGCACTTGATGTCGACGAGGCTTGCGCATTTTACCTAAAGACAGGGCAGGCGGTGCTGATCCCTGGTGCTCCGCCGCAGGGTAGGGCGCGGCTATATGATCGACGCCGCGATTTCATTGGTCTGGGTCGGGTGCTAGATGATGGTAGAGTCGCGCCGGAGCGCAACATCCGAGTCCGTTGACTGGGCCCCGAGCTAATGGAGTTCTTCGGACGACGCATGATACACTGCCCTTGTATCAACACTAGCATAGGAATCTTATTGAGGAGCATTGATGTCGCTATCCACGGCAGAGAAGAGTGAAATCATCAGGCAGTTCGGCCGCTCGACGCAAGATACCGGATCAAGTGAAGTGCAGATCGCGCTCTTGTCCGCTCGTATTGATCGGTTGAGCCGACATTTCGCTCAGCATAAGAGTGATCATCATTCGCGTCATGGCCTGTTGAAGATGGTCAACCAGCGCCGTCGCTTGCTGGACTATCTCAAGGATAAAGATCAGCCGCGTTATCAACAGTTGATAAAAACCTTGGGTCTGCGCCGCTAACCGCCCGCTTGATTGGTGAAGCTATCATCCGCGCTCCTCTATTCCGCAGGCCGACAGGCCGTAAGTAGGACGATAAATTCTTTAGATTATTCTTGAAGTACAGGATCATTACGTGAATTTAACTTGTATTCAAAAGACCTTTCAATACGGTGAGCACAGCGTCACGTTAGAGACTGGAGAGATCGCACGCCAAGCAACAGCCGCCGTCATGGTTACGATGGCGGATACGGCAGTGCTGGTCACCGCCGTCGCACTTAAAGATCCAGGTGAGAAACGCGATTTCCTCCCGCTTACCGTGAATTATCAGGAGCGCACGTATGCCGCCGGTAAGATACCCGGCGGTTTTTTTAAGCGCGAGGGTCGCCCGACTGAGAAAGAGACCCTAACCTCGCGCTTGATCGACAGGCCTCTGCGTCCCTTATTCCCTAAGGGGTTCACCAACGAGGTACAGGTCATCGCGACAGTGATGTCCTTGAACAACGAGATCGATCCTGACATACCGGCGCTTTTGGGTGCGTCGGCAGCGCTTACGATTTCCGGCATTCCCTTCAATGGTCCGCTAGGCGCGGTGCGCGTGGGCTACAAGGATGGACGCTATCTACTCAATCCCACCTTCAGCGTGTTGCGTCAGTCGGACTTAGACTTGGTGGTTGCCGGAACTGAAAAGGCGGTGCTAATGGTGGAATCGGAAGCCAACGGGCTATCCGAAGAGGTGATGCTAGGCGCGGTGATGTACGGCCATGAGCAGATGGAAACCGCCATCAGCGCGATTCGAGAGCTGGCGGCAGAAGTGAAACAGCCGGCCTGGGATTGGCAGGCGCCCATGCCTGACGCCGCAATCGAGCAAGCGGTCGCCGCGAGCTGTGAGTCGGAGTTGAGCCAGGCTTATCGCATCGGCGATAAGCAGGCACGCCAGCAGCGCGTGGCTGAGATTCGGGATGAGATCATGGCGAAGCTGATTTCTGCGGAAGCGGAAGATTCCAAGCCTGAACCGGAGAAGGTCAAGGAAGCATTCAATCGCCTAGAGCGGCGCATTGTGCGTGGGCGCATACTGAGCGGCGAACGGCGTATCGATGGGCGTGACAACGAAACCATACGGCCGATTGCCATCCGCATGGCCGTGTTGCCGCGTGCTCATGGCTCAGCCCTGTTCACCCGCGGTGAGACGCAGGCGATCGTGGTGACCACCTTAGGTACCGAGCGTGACGCGCAGATCGTGGACGCGATCGAGGGCGAGCGCAAAGAACATTTTATGCTGCACTATAACTTTCCGCCTTACTGTGTGGGTGAAGTAGGATTCCTGGGGTCGCCCAAGCGCCGCGAGATCGGGCATGCGCGCCTAGCTCGCCGGAGCCTGCAGGCGGTCATGCCAAATAGCGATGATTTTCCATACGTCATCCGTGTGGTGTCGGAGATTACCGAATCCAACGGTTCAAGTTCTATGGCCACTGTCTGCGGCGCGAGCCTTGCCTTGATGGATGCCGGCGTGCCGATCAAGGCGCCGGTTGCGGGCATCGCCATGGGATTGATTAAGGAAGGTGAACAATACGCCGTGCTGACCGATATCCTCGGCGATGAAGATCACTTGGGTGATATGGACTTCAAAGTAGCGGGCACGCACGCTGGTGTTACCGCACTGCAGATGGATATCAAGATCGATGGAATCACGCGCGAAATCATGGCCAAGGCATTGGCGCAGGCGCGTGAAGGCCGTCTGCGCATTCTCGACAAGATGCGTGGAGCGATCGCTGAACCTCGGGCCGAGATGTCAATTTACGCGCCGCGCTTCATCACCATGCGCATTGATCCTGAGAAGATTCGAGACGTAATCGGCAAAGGCGGTGCCACCATCCGTGCCATGACCGAGGAGACCGGTGCCACGATCGATATCGACGATAGTGGCTTGATCAAGATCGCGTCCGTAGATAAGGAAGCCGGCGAAGAGGCGCGTCGACGCATTGAGTTGATCACCGCCGAGGTGGAGGTCGGACGAACGTACCTGGGCAAGGTCGTCAAGATAATGGATTTCGGGGCCTTCGTTACAATTCTTCCCGGTAAGGACGGCCTGGTGCACATCTCACAGATCTCTGACGAGCGTGTGGCGAAGGTGGCCGATAAACTGTCCGAGGGCGATCAGGTCAGGGTCAAGGTGCTAGAAGTCGACAAACAAGGCCGCATCCGCTTGAGCATGAAGGCTGCCGAGGGCGATTGACCGCGAGAAGGTCGACGAAAACAAGAGGGACTGTGGCCCCTTTTTGTTGCTGTGCTTTGCGCCACGCGGGCACTAGCAGTAAGCGCATCTAGACTTGGCCGTATCATCCGTAATTATTTAGAGATTAATCGTGCGGTTACGCCGGGTGCTATCATGCATGCCGACCAGGACCTTGTGTAAAATTACTACAAGCGGTCTGATAAATAGATTTGCCGTGCTACGCTTTTGTGTATGGCACGACGAGAAGAGTTAACCGATGCGCAGTAGACGATCATCGATCCACTTATTCCAAAGCTGCCGCGCCGTGCAGACCAGCGTGGCAGGCCGTGGCGCGACAGCCGCCAAGTTATGAACGGAATTTTGTGGATACTGCGCAGTGGCGCGAGATGGAAAGATCTACCCGATCGGTTTCCACCTTGACCTGTCCTGCCATCGCAGATTCCAGCAGTGGGTTCAAGATGGCACATTGCGGCGTATTGTTGAGAAGTTGGCCGCGGGCCTACGCACTCGGAGTGAGCTTGATCTTGCCGAATGCTTCATTGACGGCACCTTTGTGGCGGCGAAAAAAGGGGCTTGGAGGTGGGAAAGACCAAGCGGGGCAAAGGCTTGATGCTCATAGCGGTGGCAGACCGCGCTAGTCTTCCTCT
>DATACK010000275.1:0-12183 GCA_036259115.1 Gammaproteobacteria bacterium
GACTATTTACGCTCCACGATCCGGAGCGTGTGGTCATCGATATCGACAATGCACATATGGCGCAGTCGGCCGATCAAGTTGGTTTAAGCGATTCGGTGATTGAAAACATTCGTCATGCCCCGCGCGACGTGACGGATCTCCGGGTGGTGTTCGACCTATACAAGGCCGTGATTCCGAAGAGCTTCCTGCTGGCTCCGGCTGGCGGCTATGGTCATCGCCTGGTAGTGGATTTAAGTTATAGCGGCAGTTCCGCACCGGTTATAGTGGCTAAAGATGAAGACAACAAAACGTCATTGCGAGATGTAGTCGTCGCCATCGATGCAGGCCACGGCGGCAAAGATCCTGGCGCCATCGGGCCTTATGGCGCAATGGAAAAGGACGTGACGTTGGCGATTGCCAGTCGGCTGGAGGCGCTGATCGCCAAGGAACCAGGTATGCGGCCGGTGATGATACGCGATGATGATGTCTATTTGCCGCTACGTGAGCGCATTGCGCTGGCTCGGCAGCATAAGGCGGATCTTTTCATCTCCATTCACGCCGACGCTTCAACCGACCCGTATGCGCATGGCTCGTCAGTGTATGTATTATCGAGCACCGGCGCTAGTAGTGAGGCCGCGCGTTGGTTGGCCGAGCGTGAGAACGCGGCTGATCTTATCGGCGGCGTGCGCCTCGACAACAAAGACGACACCCTAGCGCGTGTGCTCATGGACCTTTCCCAGACGGCCACCATCGAAGCCAGTATCGCGCTTGCCAACGATGTCCTGGGTGCCATGCAACTAGTCGGCCCGGTCCGCACCGATAAGGTAGAGCAGGCGGGCTTCGCCGTATTGACGTCACCCGATATTCCATCCGTGCTGGTGGAGACCGCATACATTTCCAATCCGGCGGAGGAACAGAACTTAAGCAGCTCGACTTACCAGGAGTCTCTGGCGCTAGCTATGCTGAAGGGTGTGCGCGAATATTTCGAAGATCATCCACCGCCTGGTACCCTGCTTGCTAGCGTGTGGCGCGACCGCCACGTGATCCGCGACGGCGAGACATTATCTGGGATCGCCACGCGTTATAACATAAACGTCGATCAGTTGCGCAGCCACAATTCGCTGGATGGCGATATGCTACACGTCGGCCAGGTATTACTGATTCCAACCAGCGTCGGTGGAGCTTCTTCCGAGACTTCGGCAAAGCTCGTTGCTGATGGTGGATAGGTACGCGGCGCGGATAGTAAGTCAGCCGCGCAGCATAGTCGATGTCAAAGAGTGGGGCTGGATAGAGCAGCATACGCGCGGCGAATTCGATCACCTGCTGCTGGGCACCCCGCTGCCGGCTATGTCGGGAGCTGTTATCGGTATCTGGAGGCTGGAGTGAGGCAGTATGTAACGGCGCTTGGGGTAGGTGCCCAATCAAGTCGACGGAAAGACTCAGACAGGCGCTTGATCTGGAGCATTGGAGCGCGTTTTAGTACTCGTTTGAGCAGCTCGTTGATCTGCTGCGTGAGATCGGCAGGGGTGCATATGGCCCTGTGCCGGCCACTATCGTTATGCTCTCCGGTGACGTGCGCCGTATGTATCTGGCCAAGACTTGGTTTCCCGCAGCGCAGAGATTCGCAGCGAGATCTAACAGGCGGTATGCTCACCGCTGCGCGATGCGCTCGCTCGGCTGCAAGAAACAGCGCGCTATTGGCGTCGCCCGGAGCAGGGCCGACATGCGCATCTTAAAGGCGGTTACGCGCGCCCTTGCTTGATTGGCGCTTAATGCATGCGCAATTATCGTGGTTCGGCAATGCGATGGCTAGCTTGCAAATGAATGGGCGCGACGCTCTGATGCAGATCGAGAAACCGGTGTCAGGCGAATCCACAGAACCGCGACTGGAAGAGGTTTTCAGCTATCGGCTGCCAGTCGGTGATTGGTCCGCCGCAGGAGAAGTGTAAGTTGATACGATGGCCGCGTTTCTGGAAGTCAAAGATTTGTTGAAGCACTACCGCGGCGTGAAGGCCGTGGATGATATCGGCTTTACAATTCGGCAGGGCATATGTTTCACCCTACTGGGACAAACAGCGGGGGCACGACCACGACCGTGGAGATGCTCGAAGGCGTCACTGCTCCCACTGGCGGCCAAATCTTGTATAAAGGCGAGCCGCTGGGATCGCGCTTCCGGCATAAGCCGGGCATGATATTTCAGTCTACCTTGCTGCAAGACTTCATCACAGTGCGCGGGACACTGCAGATGTTTGCAGGTTTTTATCGCGAAACCCCGCCGCTGGAGTTGATTGTCGAACAATGCAGCCTAGGCGATTTCCTAAATCAAGATACGCGTAAACTGTCCGGCGGACAGTTTACGCGTATTGCCGGCCGTTGCGCTCGTCAACAATCCCGAGAGCATGTTTTTAGACGAGCCCACAACTGGGCTCGATCCTCAGGCCAGACGTAACTTCTGGGCGCTGGTCGAGGGCATCAAGGCGCGCGGCAAAATAATTATTTTGACCAGGCATTACATGGAAGAGGCCTATGTGTCATGTGACGAGATCGCGATCATGGATCATGACGGAATCATCGCCCAAGGAAGTCCAACGCGGCTCCTAGCCGCGCAATTCGACGATATCATCTTGCAACTGCCGCAACAGGATTACTTGCTGGCCCGCGATGAGTTCGATGCGCCCGTAGTGCCCCACCGGGGTATGGTGGAGATACCGATCTCGGATGTTAATGACACAATTGCGGGCCGTTTGAACCGCGGCGTGTCTTTAACCCACCTGCGCATTCGCTAGCGCACCTTGGAAGATCTGTTTCTGGAACTGACTAGCATGGAGCTGTGCACTTGAGATTTGCACGGCTTGCCGCGGTATTGCGCGCGCGAAATCGAGAGTTTCTGCGCGACCGATCTGCGCTCGTATGGAATATCTTGTTGCCATCCGTAATTGTGCCCGGTTTTGAGTTTGCCTTCTCCGGCAATATGCCCAATATATTAAGGTTAGCGTTATCGGGCGGGCAAAAGGAAAGGCCGTGGTGACTTTCCTGCACACGAGGCACATTGAATTCATCTTGGCTATAAGTCAGAAGGGTGCCATTAACAAGGTGCGGCGTCATCAACTGAATATGCTGCTTGATTTGAAACACGATCGCTAACTGGATTAACGAACAATCGTCGAACGGGTAGATGCTGGAGCGCGTGCTGCATGGCTAGGGGCGCACTGGTCTGACCCGTAAGCGCCTTACCGGCAAGGCTATTTCCCGGCGTGTTAGGCATGAATATGATGTTCAGTTCGCTATTCGGAGTCAGATGCCCATGGTGCGCTACCGCAAAATTGGTGTGATGAAGCAGCTTAAGGCCACGGGGCTTACGACATTCGAATTTCTAGCGGCGCAGGTGGTCTCGCGTCTGTGGTTGATCATGGTCATCACGATGCTGATCAATGTGGGCATCGACTTAATTGTAGGCTTCGCGATGTATGGCAGCAATTTGAACCTGCTGCTGGTTCTTCTCATGGGCGCCGTGTGCATGATAAGCCATGGGCTATTGGTCGCGGTCCGTACCGCCAGTGAAAAATAAGCCGGCCGCCTGCTCAATCTTATCAGCTGGCCGATGATGGGTCTCTCCGGCATCTGGTTTTCGTTGGAAGGTGTGCTTACAGCCTTGCAGAAGTTGGCGTTATTGCTTCCATTGCCTCATGTGATAGACGCCGCGCGCGGTCATACTGGAGGGCACGGGGACTGATTACCATTACTCCACATTTAATTGCGCTCGCGACGATGAGTGCGATCTTGCTCGCTGTGGGGTTGTATTGCTTCCGCTGGGAATAGCTGGCGGCGCTCGGCAATTTGATTTTCAGCTGCCGGCACGGATTGTGCGGATACTTTTCGGTCGCGCAGCCAACTCATGATGACTACCACGGCCAATATTAACGCAATAATGCCGAGGCTCTGCACCGGGCTTGGATGCCAAATTCTCTCGATATTCTCCGTCAGCAGCTTGAGCCCAACGAAGGCAAGGATGATGGCAAGCCCTGCCTTGAGGTAGTAGAGCCGATCAGCGAGTCCGGCGATCAAGAAATACAATGCCCGCAGGCCCAGGATGGCGAAGATGTTGGAGGTCACCACGATGAATGGATCTCGAGTGATGGCGAACACCGCAGGAATCGAGTCGGTAGCAAAGATCAGGTCAACAACGTTGACCATCACCAGCACCATCAACAACGGCGTGGCCAATAGACGGCCCTGCTCGCGCACCACGAAATGTTCGCCTCGGTAATCGTCGGTGGTCGGCAGCACGCGCCTTATGACCTTCATCAGCCTGGAATCAGCGACGTTTTCGATCTCGCCGCGATGAACCCAGGTCTTCCAGGCCAGATATAGCAAAAACACGCCGAACACATAGAGGACCCACTCAAACTGCTTGACCAACGCCACGCCCGCCAGGATCACGGCAACACGCATGACGATTGCACCCAGCACACCATAAAATAGCACCCGATGCTGAAATTCTTTGGGCACTGCGAAGGTCTGGAAGATCAGCACAAAGATCATCACGTTATCAACGGATAGCGACCATTCGACCACGTAGGCGGTGAAATAGAGAATCATGTCCTCGCTGTCGGCGCCGTGATAGAACTGTGGCATGAACAGACCGAATAGCACCGACACACTTACCCATACAGCCGTCCAGAGGCCGGCTTCCTTGAGGGATACCGCATGCGTGTTGCGATGCACGACGAAGAGATCGATGGCGAGCAGCACCGCGACGATGACAGTGAATACCCCATAAAGCATCAGACTGGACATGAGAGCGATTTGGCTAGGCGTGGTTCAAGAGATGTTTATCGTTCCATTACAAGCCGCCAGCCCTCAGGCAAACGGTGGCGCGATATCCGCAGCATTGCGCGACTGTCGCGATGCAAGCACAGGCCGTTAATTTATGAAGATGGAACTTACCGCTGCTTGCGAGTGTCACGAGTGATGACCAAGCGTAGGACGAATAGCGGCTAACTTAGCTTTGCTACCGGCGTTTGGAGAGTAGAAGTGGAGCATATAAGCCTCTGATGTGCCACTTGGACTGCCGGCACAGTAAAGGGTGTGCATGCGGTCGTCAACAGGACTCATCAATCTCTTCTGTTCAGGATAGGTCAATGTCAAGAGAGTCATTTACGAAAATACTTCTTCCATTCGTTTTGCCCTTAGTGCTCGTCGGCTGCGGACAGTCCGATGCAAGGATACAGCAGGGCTTCGGGCGTACCACCTCGGCATCCAAAGTCGACATTCGATTGCCTAGCTTTAGTGCACTGGTCAAGAAAGAGGGGCCGGCCGTGGTCAATATCAGCACCACACAGACGGTTACCGCGCGACCTCTAATGCCTTTTGAGCCAGATCTTCCAGGTCTGGACCCAGACGACCCTTTGTACGACTTCTTCCGGCACTTCGGTATACCGCAGCCGCCTGGCCCGCAAGAGTACAAGACCCAATCCTTGGGATCGGGCTTCATTATCAGTCAAGATGGGTATATTCTGACCAATGCGCACGTCATCGGCAACGCCGATGAAATTACCGTCAAGCTGAGTGACGGCCGCGAGCTGCCGGGCAAGGTCATCGGCCAGGATAAAGTGACCGACGTGGCGTTGTTGAAGATCAACGCCAATGGGCTTCCGGTGGTGCCGCTCGGCAATTCGGACAAGGTGCATGTTGGCGACTGGGTGGTTGCAATCGGCTCCCCATTTGGTTTTGAGCATACCGTGACGGCAGGTATCGTCAGCGCTAAGCGCCGTATACTGCCGGGCGAGACTTATGTTCCGTTTCTGCAGACCGATGTCGCGGTAAATCCAGGTAATTCGGGTGGGCCGCTATTTAACCTGCAGGGCCAGGTAATCGGCATCAATGCGCAGATCTATAGCCAAACCGGTGGCTATCAGGGATTGTCGTTTGCGATTCCGATTCAGCTCGCCATGAATATCGCCCAACAACTGCGCGAGACAGGTCATGTCAGCCGCGGACGAATTGGAGTTCAGATTCAAGAGGTCACGTCGGATCTCGCGAAGTCGTTTGGACTTGAGCGGCCCACTGGGGCACTGGTCGCAGCGGTCGAGCCAGGCAGCCCCGCGGATGAGGCGGGAATTAAACCGGGCGATGTAATCCTCGAATATAACGGACAGAAAGTCGAGAACATGGGTGAATTGCCGTCGATGGTCGCGAGCACCAAACCGGGCACTATGGTCGAGGTCGAAATCCTGCACAATGGAGAGCGCAAGACGCTGAAGCTCGCGGTAGGCGAGTTCGGGGGTCAACAGGTGGCGGTAGGTGGCCCCGGGCCCTTAGGATTAGTCGTAAGTCCACTGAGCCCGGCTCAGCAGGAACAGGCGGGCGTGGATCATGGTCTGCTGGTGGAGCGGGCGCAAGGTGCCGCTGCTGAGGCGGATATCCAACGTGGCGATATCATCCTAGCCGTAAACAACAATCAGATCGAGAGCATCGATCAATTCAAAAAGCTGCTCAAGAACCACAGGGGGGATACAGTGGCACTGCTGGTGCAGAGAAATGGCAATGCCTTGTATGTCTCTGTACCAATGAAGGGTTGATCAACAAAGATAGAGGATACGGCCAAGGATGGCCCTCGCTTGCGAACAAGGTGGAGAGGTGGCCGAATGGAGCGTCATCCCTTCTTTACACCTCACATCTGGCTTCTTCATAAACTAATCAGGTCAGCGCGGTGCACTGGCGCTATAATTCACCTGTGGCTATTCGCATCCTTTCACCTGAACTTGTGAGCCAAATCGCCGCTGGCGAAATCGTCGAGCGGCCCGCCTCGGTCTTAAAGGAGTTGCTGGAGAACAGCCTGGATGCCGGCGCCGCCCGTATAGCCATTGACATGGAGCAAGGAGGAATTAAGCGGCTGCGGGTAACTGATGACGGCTGTGGCATCTCCAAGGATGAATTACCTTTGGCCGTAAGCCGGCACGCGACCAGCAAGATCAGCACCTTGGAGGATCTGAAGCGTGTAGGGAGTCTCGGCTTTCGCGGCGAGGCACTACCTAGCATTGCCTCCGTCTCTCGTTTGACGCTCATATCAAGCACGGCTAGCGATGCGGCCGGTTGGCGCATTACAGCCGATGGTGGTAGGCAACTTAAGAGAGTAATGCCGGCCGCGCATCCAGTCGGCACCTCGGTGGAGGTGCTGGACCTGTTCTTTAACGTGCCTGCACGACGCAAGTTTCTGCGTACTGAGCGCACCGAATTCAACCATGCCGAGTCCCTATTGCGCAAAATAGCCTTAAGTCGCATGGATGTGGCGCTGGAGCTGAACCATAACGGGCGCCAAGTCAGCCGGTTGCGCGCAGCGACGAATACCGCAACCACAGAAGAACGGCTCGTCGAAGTGTGCGGCAGCCACTTCGTAGAACATTCCATATACGTTGAACATGAGGCAGCAGGTCTAAAGCTCACCGGCTGGATAGGGCTGCCGGCTTTCTCGCGCACGCAGCCTGATCTTCAGTATTTCTACGTCAATGGGCGCACAGTGCGGGACAAATTGCTGGCGCACGCTGTGCGTCAGGCTTATCAGGACGTGCTTTTTCACGGTCGGCATCCCGCGTATGTGTTGTATCTGGCGCTGGATCCCCTGTTGGTAGATGTGAATGTGCATCCAAGCAAGCACGAGGTCCGCTTCCGCGAGAGTCGTCTGGTACATGACTTTCTGTACAACAGCCTCAAGCACGCGATTGCACAGTTGCAGCCTGGACATTCAAGCGGCCTTACGCGCCAGGTTGCAGCTGTGAATGAATCTCCGCACGCGCATACCGATTTCCAACGCCCATCCGCGCAATCGCCGTTACCGCTGCGCCTGGCAGAGCCATTAAGTGCCTATCGCGCCTTCTATGCGCAGTCAGCGAACACGCAGGCTGGTGGAATCACTCCGGATCCGCAGGAGATTATGCCACCGCTGGGCTACGCGCTGGCGCAGTTGCATGGCATCTACATCCTCGCGCAAAACAAGCATGGCCTAGTGCTGGTGGATATGCACGCCGCGCATGAACGTATTCTCTATGAGCGGCTTAAACAAGAGGCATTGAGCGCTGGCATTTCAGTGCAGCCCCTGCTCGTGCCACTGATTGTAACTTTAAGCCACGGCGAGGCTGATACGGCCGAACGGCATCTCGACACCTTCCGGGCGGCTGGCTTTGAGCTGGATCGGCTAGGGCCGGATACACTGGCGATACGTCAGGCACCCAGTATATTGAGCGACATCGATCTTAAGGAGCTAGTGCGCGACGTGCTCGCTGATTTAACCGCGCATGCACGCAGCGATCGGCTCCAGGTAGCAATCAACGAGTTGTTATCTACCGTCGCGTGTTACAGCGCAGTACGTGCCCACCGAAACCTTACCGTCAGCGAGATGAACAACCTATTGCGAGATATGGAGGTGACAGCGCGCAGCGGCCAGTGCAATCATGGGCGGCCCACATGGGTACAGCTTGGCCTTGATCAACTCGATAAGCTGTTTATGCGGGGGCAGTGATATTAGCTGCGGGATTCCACTTTACAGCATTGGCTAGCCTGCCCACAAGATCCCCGACCTGCACTTCCCTGTACGGGCGCTCGGCACCTTGCAACTCGCCGCGCACGACGGGTTTCTTTACACGCGCAAAGACCAATCTGCCAGAACCAATTTGGATGCACCCAATGCCGCTGCTGGGATCACGCCAAGGGCAGTATGAGTCAAATTAATCAGAGAGAAAGCCGTCCAATCGGTACTCGATCGCTGTGCGGGGGCCTGAGTCACATCACAGCCCCTGGACGCACAAATTCGTCTGGAATGAATGCGCGCGCCAGATCTGCGGGGGTGAGACGCCGGGGCGAAGAGTAAAGACTACGCTGCTCGCGAACGCCAAACGGGATAAATGGAAAGAAGCTTCGCATGAATCAAGATTCCGATAAGTCTCGAACATCAAATCCCAAATCTCATAATCAAGCTCTTCCGCTTGCCATCTTCCTAATGGGCCCTACTGCAACGGGTAAAACTGAGCTGGCGGTAGAATTAACACGGCGTCTGCCGCTGGAGATCGTGAGCGTGGATTCGGCGATGGTCTATCGGGGGATGGACATCGGCACCGCGAAACCGGACGTTGATACGCTAAAGGCTGCACCACATCGACTCATCGGTTTTTTGGATCCTGCGGAAGTCTATTCGGCGGCGAGATTTCGCGCGGATGCCTTGCGCGAGATGGCGGATATTGTCGCACGTGGCAAGATTCCGTTGCTGGTGGGCGGTACCATGCTCTATTTTCGCACGCTCTCTGAAGGACTTAGTGCGCTGCCCGGGGCGGATAACAAAGTGCGCGCCCGCATTGATGCACTGGCGGCGCGCGAGGGCTGGGCGGTGGTGCATGAGCATCTTCGCCGGATCGATCCCGCCGCCGCTCGACGTATCCATCCCAACGACTCACAGCGCCTACAGCGCGCGCTGGAAGTCTTTGACCTAACTGGTCGGCCGATGACGGAACTTTGCCTGCAATCCAGGTCAGAATCACTGCAGTACAACATAATCCGCTTGGCATTGATTCCAATGAACCGTAGTGGTTTGCGCGCACGCATCGCGCGGCGATTCGACGGCATGCTAGCACGCGGCTTAATCGATGAAGTCGCGGCCTTGCGTCGCAGACAGGATCTGAATCTCGACAAGCCTGCGCTAAGAGCAGTGGGCTACCGGCAGGTGTGGCAATATTTGGATGGCACAGTAGATTTCACATGCATGAGAGTCGCCGCAATAGCCGCGACCTGCGGATTGGCCAAGCGACAGTTGACCTGGTTGCGCAGCGAGCGCGAGAAGGTCCAGGTCTTCGCGGCGGAATCACGGCCTATGATGAGCGTGAAGAACGCTATTGACAGCTATCTGGTATAGACTCAGCTGTATAAGCTTTGGTCAGATTTTTGCATAGCATAAGGGGCAATAGGCATGATACGCTCTACATAACGTTCTTTACTATACATAACTGGGTCTCCCATAGGAGCACATCATGGCAAAGGGGCAAACGTTACAAGAACCCTTTCTCAATGCTTTGCGCAAAGAACGAGTGCCGGTGTCAATTTATCTAGTCAATGGCATTAAGTTACAGGGCCAAATCGATTCCTTTGATCAATTCGTCGTACTACTGCGTAATAGCGTCAGCCAAATGGTATATAAGCATGCCATCTCAACTATCGTCCCAGCGCGGGCGATCAAGATCTCCTATAGCAATGGCGAGGGATCGGATCAAGAGTAAGCCTGGCATTGAGGTTCCAACCGTACGCACGACGATCGGGGAATACCGGGCAGCTAATCGGGTCACCGTACCGCCGACCAAGACTGATGTTGTCCAAAGCGTAAGCAGCGAGTTATTGGCTGAATACGAGCGGCCAATAGCGAGTCACACGGGCATGAGACAACCTGCGGAGTCGGATCTCTCGTTCAAAGTGATGTCGCATGTCGCTGACAAAGCCAATCGCAGCGCTGGTTGTATCCCGCCGACGCGGAGGTTGTTGCCGCGATCAATAGCGTGTTAATACATTCTGACTATCTTGACTGAACATTCACCAAGCGGCGTGCCCGCCGTGCTCGTCCATATTGACGTTAGAGGCGTCCAAACGGGCGCTCGCGATCAAGACCTGCAGGAGTTCAAAGCGCTAGTCGACTCAACCGGCGCCGCAACTGCCGCTGTGGTTACGGGTGGCCGCAAGGCGCCGGATTCTCGCTACTTTGTAGGTAGCGGCAAGGCCGAGGAAATCCGTGCGCAAGTACAGGCCAACGGTGCGCAGCTCGTAATCTTCAATCATGCTTTGAGTCCCAGTCAGGAGCGCAACCTGGAAAGGCTATGCCAGTGTCGGGTCTTAGACCGTGCGGGCTTAATCTTGGACATCTTTGCGCAGCGTGCGCGCTCGTTCGAGGGCAAGTTGCAGGTCGAGCTGGCGCAGCTCAACCATATGTCTACGCGGCTGGTGCGGGGCTGGAGCCATCTTGAACGTCAGCGTGGCGGCATTGGACTGCGCGGTCCGGGCGAGACTCAGCTAGAGACCGACCGGCGGCTGATTGGCGGCCGCATTAAACAGATCAATAAGCATCTTGCTAAGGTGCGTCAGCGGCGCGAGCAGGGGCGTCGGGCGCGTAAGCGAGCGGCGGTGCCGACGGTGTCCTTAGTCGGCTATACCAACGCGGGCAAATCGACCCTCTTTAATCGGCTCACCGAGGCCCATGTGTACGCCGCGGACCAACTATTCGCAACCCTCGACCCCACCTTGCGGCGCTTGAATCTCGACCATGCCGGCCATGCGGTGTTAGTCGATACCGTCGGCTTTATCCGGCAGCTTCCGCATGATTTGGTGCATGCCTTTCACGCCACCTTGCAAGAGACACACGAGGCGGACCTTCTCTTGCATGTCATCGATGTTGGCGACGAACAACGCGAATTGCATATCACGCAGGTAAACCGCGTACTTGCCGAGATTGGTGCCGATCACACACCGCAGATCCTCGTATACAACAAGATCGATCGAGTCAACATACCTTCCAGGGCCGAGCACGATGCGGAGCATGGTGTAATGCGCGTATGGCTATCCGCCGCCACAGGCGAGGGATTGGATTTATTACGTGCAATGCTCATCGTGGCATTGCGCGACGAGACTGTGCACGGCTGGCTGGATCTGCCGCCTCAGGCAGGACGCGCGCGGTCGCGGTTGTTCGATATCGGCGCGGTGTTGCAGGAACAAATCGATGACCATGGGGCCAGTCACTTGCAAGTGCAAATGTCGCGCCGACAGTTCGAGTGGTTCTCGCGTCGCGAAGGGCTGCCGGTGCACGCGCTGCGTTTACAAGGCCCTTGAGCTGCAGCGGGTTGCTTGCGAGCCGGGTATGCTGTTCCTAGGATGCACGCCTTGTGCCTCAGGCCGTGCCAAACAACAATCGCTCTTGATAGTACGGTGTTGAATACGGTCTTAGGTAATATGCCTACGCATTCTAGACGGCATGTGGCGCAATATCGCCGCGCTCAGGATATTTGGCGCGAATCAATCATGCACGTCCAGCCAAAGCCCGCGCAGCGGCCGACCTTGCCTTTAATCGCTGTGTGTGGCCTTAGGCTTTTCAGAAGCTTGCTATCGATCAACGGAGACGCGAATGCCTTGGAATGAGCCGGGGGGCAGAGACCCGTGGGGGAGAAGACCGAAAGATCA
>DATACK010000276.1:0-5845 GCA_036259115.1 Gammaproteobacteria bacterium
TCTAGATTTACCGTCTCACCTCCTACAACGTCGATCTGGTTAATGATCGATATGCTGATGGTCTTGGAGGTTTCGCCAGCGGCGAAGGAGACAATGGCTGGAGGCACGACGAAGTCGGCGTCTGTGGTAGCGGTGCCTCCGCTCACCGCAAATCGGCCAACGCCGGAGCGGTGGCGGCGCCCGCACGCGTGACGCTAATGGTAGCGCTCCCAGCGGCTTCGCCGACGTTGAAGGTTGGGCGCGCAACTGCAAGCCGCTTGACGGAGGCATGACTTGAAGCTCAAAAGACCCGATATCGCAGGCGGTACCCGCGGGGGTGTGACCCCGCGCTGATCCGTGGCAGACGGCGGACACCCTGCCTTCACCGCATCTAGCGCCGGGCTACCTGTGCCCCAGGGCACGCTCCGGGTGGGTCCAGGCGCGTTATCCGCAAGTGTGCCCTGAATTTCTGTGAGTCATGCCAACCGCGGGCACCACGTCGTTTACCCGGCCAAGCATCCAGCAACCCCTGAACTGCCGTTCCATCCGAACAGGTTGAAGTTATTGGCCGCAACCGAGCCGGTGGCGTGAAAGATCTCTCGTCCCAAGGGAGCGCCGGTATCACCCGAAATCAGCGTAGCCTTCAAGTTGGGTTCATCAATATTACCCACACCGCGGCCGCGTGTGGTAGCGGAGTTATCTGTAACCGTGGTGTGGATCAGGGTTACGGTGCCGGCGTTATTGAAGTTAGAAATGCCGCCGCTCTGCGTGCCGGCGGAATTGCCTGAGAGCCTGCTATTGTCGACGATAAGGGTGCGCTAGGGCGATTGGACGCGCCGGCGCCGAAAGCGGTGGTGGTGCTGTTCAAGAGGGTGCTGCCAGCGAGAATGGCAGTGCCGCTGTTGAGCAGGCGACCGCCTACACCTGCGGATCCTCCTGCGACGCTAATTCCCTGTAGTGTGAGCTTCCCTACGCCAGCAGCGACATTAAAGATGCGAAATGGAGTGCAGTGGGGGCCCGCCGGATGGTCGAGCCATTCCCTTGTATGACGATAGCGCTCATGATGACCGGAAGGCCATTGTCCGCATTGTTTACAACCGTTAGCGTCTGAGTGCTACCCGCCGGAAGCACAAGCGTATCCGCTCCGCTGCCATCCGTGCACCGACCAGTCCGGTATCAATATTAGCCGAGGTGATGGCGTCTACGAGCGTACAGCCTCCGCCCACGTTGATGGTGGCAGCAAAGGCGGCGCATTGCCCAACGCCAACAGCAGCATCATACCGGCGAGCGATTGCTTCTATTTTCTCTTCATCATCCGTCTTACCCGGCGGGGCAGCGCTCCTAATTCTCCGGAAGACGGTGCGACGCCAGGCAGTAGCTCGCGCTCTTGACCTAAAAGCCGCTGCCGAGATTTTTGGGTTGTCCGCGGCCGCGGCAATTTGCTTTCACCAGGCCGACCGGACACTGTCAGGTTCTGTGTTCCTGTGGAAAATCTGCATTAGGTTTTTGCATTCAACCAATTGCAAAGCGCGAGCAATTAGAGGCAGGTCATGTGCAAGAATTACGTGCTTGCGCGCATTAGGCAGCTTTGCAATATAGGTCGGGACAACCACATGATCATGCCAGCGCTGCTTATAAGGATTGCACGGGCTTATTTCGTCTCATGTGAACGCCTATATCTGGGGAGACCAGCGCCGGTAGGTCGTAAACTATTGGTCTGAGAGTCTGCATGAGGCAGAGCCGCAACCTACGCCTTATTAAAACGAGGTCAGTTATCATCGCGAGCGCGCAATGGCTTGCGGAACTGCCGAGGTGCTGCGCACTTGTCGTGGTTTTCAGGCACGCCAGGGTGTTCCACGAGTCGACCGGCGCGTCTACCATTGGTATGACCACCGCAGTCCAGCCACGCGGCCGGTGAAATACCGCCAGCCGTTGCAGGTCATTGTTAAAGATGAGCGACGAGTTCTTGGTATCGTAGTGTTGATCCGTCCAACCGATCCCGAACCCACCGTGCAGGATAGCTTGCGCCTAAGTTCGATATTTACAGCAATCCTGAGGTACGTTACCGAGCCGAACTCGCGAATAAACGGCTGTTGTGAGCGCAATTAAGCCGTATGGCGCGCCTGGGAGAACGCCCGTAGGAGCGATTGCCTACAACTCAAGTGTGAATCAAGGCGCTCTCATGAGTACCAAGGAGCGCTGCTAGGCAATCTTAATCCAACCGCGCTCCTGCGCAGTTTGTAGGAATCGCAAAACGTCGGCCTCTAGATCGGCGTCTGGGAACTGCGCCTTGAGGTCGTCGATGATCTGACTGATGGTGTGCTGTCCATCGCAATGCTTGAGAATCTCAGCTGCGCTGGGATTGAGCTTCACCATACCCTCGGGGTATAGCAGCACATGGGCGTTTTGCGCTGGCTCCCACTGAAAGCGGTACGTCGGCGAAATGCGCACAACCGCATCTCGCGACAGTGCATCGCTCATGCCTTGAGTTCCACGTTAAAGTAAGGCGGCATCTTGTGGATGTACGCCATATACATAGCATCCAGCATGCTCCATAAGACGTCCAGCTTGAACTGCACGATGGAGATCACTCTCTCCTGCTGCTCGCGGGTGGTGAAGTATTTGAGGGTAAGCCCTAGACCGTGATCCACATCGCGGTGGGCCTCTTTCAAACGCCTGCGAAAATACTCCAGGCCGTCGACATCGATCCACGGATAGTATTTCGGCCAATTGGCCAACCGCTCCTTATGAATAGTCGGCGCGAACAGCTCGGTCAGCGACGAGCTGACTGCTTCATGCCAATCGGCCCGCCGCACGAAGTTGACGTAAGCGTCCACGGCAAAACGTACGCCGGGCAAGACATGCCGTTGCGATTCGACTTCCTCGCGCGATAAGCCACACGCTTCACCTAAACGCACCCAGGCCTCGATGCCGCCCTCGTAGCCCTCGCGCCCGTCGTGATCCAGAATGCGCTGAATCCATCGGCGGCGTACCTCTCGATCCGGACAATTAGATAGCAGCGCGGCATCCTTGAGCGGAATGCTGATCTGATAATAGAAGCGGTTACAGACCCAGCCCTGGATCTGTTCGCGGTTGAGTTCACCGCGATTCATCATCACCTGAAACGGGTGATTGATGTGATAGTGGGGAGCCAGCGCGCGCAGTTGACGCTCGAATTGCTCGGGCGTCCATGCGGCCTTATCTTGTCTGATGTCGTTCATAATGTTTCCCGAGGGATCATGAAAACTCTCCGAGAGACCTCTTCATACAATCAGACCTCGATATTCATACCGTCGAACGCGACTTCGATGCCATGTCGCGTAAGTTCTGCGCGCTCCGGTGAGTCTTCGTCTAAAATTGGATTGGTGTTATTAATATGTATAAGCACCTTGCGCGGTTTATGGAATTGACTTAGCGCTTCGATCATGCCGCCTGGCCCATGTTGATACAAGTGCCCCATCTCGGTAGCGGTCTTGTGGCCTACGCCCCGGCGACTCATCTCGTCGTCGGTCCAGCAGGTGCCATCCACCAGCAGGCAATCGGCCGTGGCCATATAGGATTTAAGATGATCTTCGATCTGTCCTAGGCCTGGGGCGTAAAACAATGCGCCAGCGGTCGCACGATCCTTGATTATAAGGCCTACGTTATCTCCTGGATGCGGATCGTGCCGGTGTGGAGAGTAAGGAGGTGCCTTACTCGACAAGCGCACTGGGGTAAAGTCCAGTGTCTCAGCCGCGGGTATCACAAGGCTCGAGCCATCGATCGGTAAAGGATGCCAGTGAACGCGACAGTAGTGCTCCAGCATATTCAACACTGGGAAACCACTGGTCAAATCCTGATGAACCATGTCGGTGCAGTAGAGTTCCAGTGGTGTGCTGTTCTCGCGTAAGGTAAGCAAGCCGGTGGTGTGATCGATCTGACTGTCCATTAACACGACCGCGCGGATTGCTGTATCGCGAAGGGCACGCGCCGGCTGCAGGGCCGGAAAGGCGTCGATTTGCGCGCGTATATCCGGCGAGGCGTTGATCAAGATCCATTCCACGCCGTCCGCGCTTACCGCGATGGATGATTGGGTCCGCGCCCGCGCGCGTATCTCGCCGCGGCGAAAGCGCGCGCAATTGTCGCAATTGCAGTTCCATTGAGGGAACCCGCCGCCCGCCCCGGAACCTAAGACATGCACCTGCATGATGAGAGCGTTGATGATGTGAGAATTCATACTTTGCTTACTGGCGTGCGCGAGCCAGTAAGCAAAGGATCGAGATTTGCAGTCTAGTGGCTCTACATGCAATGTCAATCTCATCGTGGCAGACGGATGTCGCCATTACGTCAGCGCTGGATGCACAAGCTGTCGGGAAACTAAATAGGCTCTTGACTTCTCTAAGCATCTTTTAGTAACGGTACATTGTGAAGCCGACTACATCAGGAGACATGATCTATGAATATATCGAGGTTGATCGTTGCCCCGCTATTATTGCTCGCCGCGGCGGGCGCGTCAGCTGATCAGGCCCACAACTATCCTACGCAGGCTCGGGTGGAGTATGTCTTCGACTGCATGCGCACGCATGGTGGCCAGAATTACGATAATCTGTACAAGTGCTCGTGCAGCATTGACTATATTGCATCCAAAATGACCTATGACCAGTTCGTCACGGGAGACACCTTCGAGCGCACGATACAAGCCATGGGCGAGCGTGGTGAGATATTGCGTGAAGGCCCCGTCGCCGAGATCAACAGGTCCAGTTTCGAGAATGTCCAGGCGCAAGCGGCACATCACTGTGGCCTATCTAAACCATCAGCCTCAAGGCCAAGGTAGCTCGCACGACGATCAATGAACCGAAAGTCCACCGCGCCTACACGTGGCGCCGATAATCGCCTCGCCGATTGGCGCAGTCGCGCCTTAGCATTAGAGCATGCGGTCAATCAGGCGGTGCTCGGGTTGGAGCGGCCCGTGCGTCTGCTGATGATTGCTCTATTCGCGCGTGGTCATGTGTTACTCGAAGGCGATGTAGGGGTCGGTAAAACGACCCTGCTGCGGGCCTTAGCGCGCGGTATCGGCGGTGTGTATGAGCGGCTTGAGGGTTCGATAGATCTGCTCCCCAATGATCTGATCTACTACACCTATATTAACGAGCAAGCCAGGCCGCAAGTCGATCCTGGTCCTTTGCTGAAGCACGGCGAGGACTTGTCGTTCTTCTTTTTTAACGAGGTCAATCGCGCCCGTCCCCAGGTTCACTCGTTATTGCTGCGCGTAATGGCCGAGCGTAGCGTCAGCGCCTTTAATCGCGAGTATCGCTTCCCATACTTGCAGGTGTTCGCCGACCGCAACCGCGTGGAAAAAGAAGAAACCTTCGAGATGCCCTCGGCAGCTCGCGACCGTTTCTTTATGGAGATTCCGGTGGAATTGCCGGAGTCGCGCGCGCTGCGCAGGCAGCTTATGTTCGATACCCGTTTCCATGATGTTGATGCCTTGATCGCGCGTGTGCCGAGCGGGATCATTCCGTTCACCGTGGTAAGCGAAATTGCGCCGCTGATCCAGGAGCAAATCGGCGTCAGCGAGACGCTGGAGACCTACGCGCTCGATCTTTGGGAAGCGACGCGCAATCCGCAGCACTTTGGCATCGAGCTCGAGGATGTGGACATGCGACAGCTGGTGCAAGCGGGTGCCAGTCCACGCGGCGCCAGCCTACTGATTCGCGCTGCAAGGGTCGCCGCCTGGCTTAAGGATCGCGAGACGGTGGTGCCGGAAGATGTGCAAAGCATCTTTTACGAGGCTATGGCTCATCGCGTGTTCTTCAATCCCGTATTCGAATTGCGGCGTGCCACCCTCGCGCGTCAGCTGATGGAGCAGATTCTTAGGAAAGTTGCT
>DATACK010000277.1:0-1810 GCA_036259115.1 Gammaproteobacteria bacterium
ATGGTCGCATTCACCAGCTCGCCGATCTACGTTATGCCCTTGACAAGCAAGGTTACGGCAGTCCGAGCCGCTATCGAGGCTGCAGGAGATCATGGTCTTGCCTTGACGGATATCGCCACGCCCTTGGTCATGGCGGCGGAGTATTTCCAGAATCGTGCCTTTCTGGGTGCGCGCGTCATCGTCCTCGTGTCGGATGGCGCGGCCAAGATCGATGTACAGGTCGGTGATTGGCTGCGTGATACGTTGAAGGATCTTAATGTCCGTCTTTACTGGATTTATATTCCGTCGGAAGACAGTCCAGGTATCTTCGCTAAAGTTCCTTACGACGAAATGCCCGTAGGGGGTGTGCCGGAACAGGAGCTTGACCGGTATTTCAGGAGCCTCAACATACCGTACACAGCGTACGAGACGCGCAGCCCGGCTGCGTTAAAGCGCGCTGTCGCGGATATGGATAAGCTTGAGCGCTGGCCATTGCGCACAACCGAGGTGCTGCCGGGACAAAACTTAAGCGCCTACGCCTACGGCTTCAGTCTGCTTATGATCCTGTTGCTGATCTGTACGAAATTACTGGAGGTAAGGGTATGGCGATAAGTAGGAAACGGGGTCTGGCCATCGCTATTCCGATTGTATTCGCCGTGTCCGTGGCCGGGCTTGTGGTCAGTGCCCAAGCGCTTTATCAGGCGCAAGCACTGAATACGCTCATCACGCAGGGCAAGGTAGGGAAAATCGAAAACGGAGCACCGCCCGAAGTCACGTTCGCCAAGGCTTATCAACTGCGCGCAAAAGGAAATTTGAATGCGGCGCTTGGGCTTTATCAGCAGCTTGAGCAGGCGCCTAGCCGGGCTCTCGAAATTAGAGCCAGCTACAATATCGGTAATATTTATGTCACAAACGCCCAGATCAATGCCCTGTCCCACAGGGTCAAGGATATCGGCACCTTAGCGGCCATCGCACGTACACAGTATCAGCGGGCCTTACGGCTTGACAGCGACTTCTACGATGCCAAGTACAATCTCGAATATACGCGTTTTCTGGTGACCGAACCAGACTCGGAACAGCAGAAATATACCGGCGGGTTAGGGCACGAGCATGAGCAGAGAAAAATGAGTTGGGCGGAGTTTCACAAGATCCCGCAAGGATATCCTTGATGCTATGCTGGAAACCGTTATCCGACCTGCGCCTGCTATTGCTGATTTTGGCGGCGCTGACATTGATACCAGTCTTTACGCATCCGTCCGTTTCGATATCGCAACCCATGCTCGATGGCTTGTTCATAGTCGACATTACGCAAAGCATGAACGTCCGCGACTATACCATCGGCGGGCAACCCGTAGACCGGCTCACCTATGTCAAGTCGGCGTTGATCCACGTCGTTCGCAAATTGCCGTGTGGTTCTTCTGTGGGGCTAGGTCTTTTTACCGGTTGGCAGACGGCGGCCCTGTTCGACCCGATCGAGGTTTGCCATTACCGTCGGGAAATCGAGGATGTCATCCGTCACATTGACTGGCGTATGGCCTGGGCACCGCAAAGCAGTATTGGCCGCGGGCTGCGCAATGCCTTAACTGCGCGCGCGGTGCGCAAGGAGAAGGCCTCTTTGGTCTTTCTCACCGATGGCAACGAAGCGCCGCCGGACGATCTGCGTTGGCTTGGAATGCAGCGCCCCCGGCTACACAGCAGGTCTGCAGGTATATTGCTAGGTGTCGGCGATATACGCCCCTCCGCTATTCCGTTGATGAATGAGTGGGGCGAGATGACCGGTTACTTCCAGTGCGGTGAACAGCCTTGTCTTTCATCCGTGGCACAAGATTAT
>DATACK010000278.1:0-2174 GCA_036259115.1 Gammaproteobacteria bacterium
GACGAACACTTGGCGTTCACAGCTCGGCTTGCGGGGCACTTCAGATCCGCGCGATCAGCGATCCTGCATACGCAGTTCGGCGCGTTGAAAGTAAAAGACGCCATCGTCGGTCAATTCTGCGAGCGCCTTGGCACACGGCCTTGTATTGATCTCCTATGCAACCGGACGTGCGCGTGAATGTGTATGCCGCCCAGGATTTAACCACCCTCAGCATCGGTCTCGCTGACCAAAGTTTGCACCGGCGAGGTTATCGCTGCGAGCAGACCGCAGCGCCACTTAAAGAAACTTTGGCAGCAGCCATTCTGCTGCTCGCCGGGTGGCTGCGTTTGGCCGCGGGGGGCGCGCCGCTTTTGTACCCGATGTGTGGGTGGGTACGCTGCCGATTGAGGCTGCGCTCGTGGCAGGCGACTGCGCGCCCGGCTTGACGCGCGACTATTTCGGATTTCTCGGCTGGCGGCAGCACGATGCCACCTTGGGGACAGCGCTGATCGAGGAGGCTCGTGAGCGTCGGCGCGCGGGCTTAAAAAGTCTTTCGCCCATAGTAGGTTACGACAGCGACGCGTGCAATGTCGCGCGGGCGGGACTTGCCGCGCATGTGCGTATTGGACACCATGCGCTCACTAATTGTGCGAAGCTTGTACACGCCGGTCGCCGATTACTGGTTATGAATCCGCCTATGGCAAGCAGCTGGGGCGGCTGGCGTTGTTGCCCGCTCAATATCGCGCGCTGGGTGGTGCTAAAGCGCGACTTTGCGGGCTGGCGGGCGGCGGTATTCACCGGCAATCCGGCGTGCGGCAGGCATCTTGGACTACGTGCGCATAAGGTGCATAAGCTCTATAACGGCGCCTTACTCTGCGAATTATTCATTTTGAACTGCACGGATCATCGAAAAACTAAATCCCCGTCACGAGGCGGCCGTTGGCGGTGCAGTCATGTTCGAAAACCGTATGCGCAAGAATCTGCGGCGTCTATGCCGCTGGGCTGCGCGCAAGGATATCGCTTGCTACCATCTCTACGATGCCGATCTGCCGGAAATAATCTCGCGATCGATCTGTATCAAAACGGCGCACGTTGGTTGCAAGTGCAGGAATACGAGGCACCGGTCACAGTCGATCAGCGCCGCGCGCGGTCGCGCCTGAACAATGCACTGGCGGTAATTCCACCAATTCTCGCCGTTCCCCTCGAGCATGTATTTCTAAATCAGCAGCGGCGCAGTGGTGCCAGCATGAGAGACCTGGTGCGCGCGGCGACTTTCATGCGGTGCGCGAGGGCGGCCATCGATTTCTGGTCAACTTCACAGATCACCTTGATACGGGCCTGTTTCTTGATCAGCGCGCCACGCAGGCTTTGCCTGGCACATTAGCGAGCGGTCGGCGGTTTCTCAATCTGTTTGCCTACACGGGCGCTCCACTGTCTACGCGGCGAAGGATGACGCACGCTCGACCACGTCGGTCGATATGTCCCGCACCTATTTGGACTGAGCGCGCCATAATCCGACCCTCTACCCTCTAACATTCCAAGGTCAACATCACGCGCTGGTGCGGACCGATACATTGAAGTGGCTAAGCGAGAATCGGGCGCAGCGCTTTGGGCTGATATACATCAATCCACCTAGCTTCTCGCGTTCCAAGCGCATGCGCGATATGCCGGACGTGCAGCGCGATCATGCCAATCTTATCCGCGCGGCCGCCGTCTTACTAGAACCCGACGGCGCGCTTATCTTCTCGGCCCACCTGCGCCGGTTTAACCTGGATCGTGCGAGGCTTGCCGAGCTTACCGTGGAGGATATGTCGCGCCAGACACTTTGCGTGGACTTCGCTTGCAGGCCGCAATGGCATCATTGTTTCTGTATTGCGCACCAAAATGGTTAGCTTTTAAAAAAATCAGACAACCCATTGACAAAACCGATTGATCGCGTTATGTTGCACTGCAACATATGCTGCAATGCGGCAATGGCTATGTCAATTAGATTCGTAAGGAGACTGGTTATGTAGAACACCCTCCCACAACTCGTAAACGAAGTCAGCAACGCTAACAGATCCATATTCGAGGCGTTTGAGCAACTGGCCGAAGCTAACAGTCAAACTTGGGAAAAGCTGGTAAACGCTCAGCTCGACTTAACGGGTATCCTGCTTGAGGCCAGTGCAAAGCAGCTTAAGGCATGGAGCGACGCC
>DATACK010000279.1:0-3451 GCA_036259115.1 Gammaproteobacteria bacterium
AGACGGCAGCGACCGCGGTGCACGTGATCGCTGCCGTCTTTATCGCAGGATCAGCAGGCGTCGCATTCGCGCAGCAGGAGGATGGAACCCCGGAGGAAAGAGCAAAAACGGTGCGGAAACTATCGAAGAAGCTGCTTCAACCGACCCAGGATGTGGTCACTATCACGAAGCTCCCGCCGCCTGACGCTCGGCGGGTGTATGTAAATGACGCGCGCGCCTTTGAGGTCTTCACACATCAATTTGCCATCGACGGCAATACCGGCTCATTTGCGGGGCAACTCGACACGGGACTGCTGCCGATTCCGTCGGTTCCGCCCGATCACAGCAAGATCTACGTCGCAGATACGCACTACTCCGATTACAGCTACGGCAAGCGCAACGACCTGATCAGGGTCTATAATCCCCGCACCCTTACTCAGATTGGGGAGATCGATATCCCCGAGGGCCGGTTCCTTGCCATGGCTGTGACAAGCTATCAGAATATCTCTCCTGATGGGAGATATCTGGCCTTCTATCAATTCGTCCCGACCAATGGGGTGGGTATTGTCGATCTAAAGGCCGGTAAGTACCTGAGCACCCTCGACACGCCACAGTGCGTATACGCCTTCCCCACCACTAACCGGCGAGTAGTGACGCACTGCCGGGACGCGTCGCTACTCCAGGTGACGTTCGATAAAAATGGGAAGATTGTCAAAAAGTTCAAGACCAAGCCCTTCCACGAACCCGTCAAACAGCCGACCTATGACGAAGTAGCATTCGATCCTCAGACTGGGCAGCTCTTCTTTATCAGTCTCTGGGGAAGGGTCTTTCCGGTGAATATCTCCGGCGCCCAGCCCAAAATCGGCCAGTCGTGGGACCTGCTTACGAAACAGGAGCGCAAGGCGGGTTACCTGCCCGGCGGCTGGCAGGTTTCAGCCTACGATCCGAAGCACAAGCGTCTGTATGTGCTCATGGATAAGCGCGCCAAATGGAGCCAGCACTCTGAAAGCAATAATGTGTGGGTCTATGATACCACGACCGGTAAGAAGGTGAGAGAGATGGCCCTGGCGCACGAAGCGCGCTCTATACTCGTAGATCAGGGCTCACCGCCGTATCTGTATGCCCTGTCCGAGCATCATGCAAACCTGACAACCTACGATGCTAACACTGGCGCCGTACGCGGCTACGTCGACCAGCTCGGGCGCTTTCCCGTGATCATCAGGGGCGGTACGGCGCCAGTAGCTGCCAAGTAAGCGATGAGGGCGTTCAGCGTGCTCTATGACGTCTTGCACGATCCGATGATATTGGCCTTCGCACAAGCGATTTTGATGCTTGTCTTCCTAGCCGGGGCATGGTCCAAGCTGCGCGCACGCGAGACCTTCGAGGGCGTGGTGTCCAACTACCGTCTGCTGCCCGAGTTCGCCGTAGGTCCGGCATCATATCTGCTCCCTTTATCTGAACTTGCGGTGGGCTTGGGAGTAGCCTACGTCCCGACGCGCCCATATGCGGCAGTCGGGGCCGTGCTGCTGTTAACCGTGTTCAATATCGCCATCGGCATCAATCTAGCGCGCGGACGGCGTGAGATAGACTGCGGTTGCTTTAGCTCCGTGCTGAAACAACACCTAAGCGTCGGCCTGGTTGCGCGCAACACCGTACTGATGGGCCTGGCGGCCTGGCTCGCCTGGGGCGCCCCTCAGATCCTGCCTCATATGGGATGGCTGGACTGGCTGATCGGGCTGGCGGCGGCGCTGGTGGTCGCCTTTGTTTACATGACTGCGTCCTTACTCGCCGCGCAGGCGAAGGTCGCGCACAACTCTAGGCAAGCGGGGTAAGCAAGATGCTCGAAGGGTTATTAGTATCCAACATCCTACTGTGGGCGATCGCGATCGCACTAAGTGTCACGGTGCTGGCGCTCGCTCGACAGATCGGTCTGCTGCATGAGCGCTCCGCGCCGCTGGGCGCTATGGTAACCGACAACGGACCCGAGATAGGTGACAAGGCGCCGACCTTCCAGCTTGATGATTTCTCCGGCAAGCGCGTAGAGATCGGCGGCGTACAGCACCGGGATACGCTCCTGGTGTTTCTGGCCCCATCCTGCCCCATGTGCAACAAGTTGCTGCCCACGATGCGGGCCTTAGGCCGCGAGGAGCATCTCGACGTCATTATCGTCAGCGACGGTGCGCGGGAGGATCACGAACGCTTTCTGCGAAAACATCAAATCGACAATATCCCTTATGTGGTGTCCGCCGAAATCGGCATAGGCTATCGCATAGGCCGTGTGCCCTACGCGGTGTTGATCGACAACCAGGGAGTGATCCGCGCAAAAGGCTTGGTGAATACACGCGAGCACCTCGAAAGCCTGGTGGAGGCCAAGGCGATGAACGTCGCATCTTTGCAGGCTTACCTTAAAGAGGCGCGGGCTCAGGATGCGGAGGACGGCCACCGTCATTCCGGCAAGTCCGCTCACACAAGTTCTGCGGGGCGGTAACTGACAGTTTGGCAAGCAGGAGGAATCGATCCATGAATAACAACCGATTCGATGAGCTGGTAGAATCTCTGACGCGCAAGGTTGCGCAGGGTACCTCCCGGCGTAGTTTTCTCGCCCGACTGGGCGCAGTAGTGGGCGGCGCCGTGTTGCTGCCTCTGTTGCCAGTCGACCGGCGTAGCGGCACCGCAAACGCGACTGAACGTTACGGGTGGGATCCGCAGGATGAGGACGGCACACTATGTAATTACTGGCGGCACTGCTCCCTCGATGGGCAACCTTGCCAATGCTGCGGCGGTGGCATGCTGACTTGCCCGCCCGGCACGACGTTATCGCCCAGCTCATGGGTGGCAAGCTGCCAGAACCCCGGTGACGGAAAGAGCTACCTGATCGCTTATCGGGACTGCTGTGGCAAGAGCATCTGTCCACGCTGCGTCTGCTACAACACGGAAGGCAAATTGCCAATCTACCGGACGGAGTTCAGCAACGACATCATCTGGTGCTTTGGGGCGGAAGGCAGCTCCTATCACTGCACGGTGCAGCCGATTATTGGCGTTGGCTAACGACGATCGATTGATGGGCGCGGATTCAACGAAGTCCGGCAGTGCTCGTGGGCTTGCTTTTGTGCGGGTCCGTGGCGGTTGGGGTGGTGTTGCTATTGGTGTAACGGGCGTATGTTTTATCCTGGGGTTCTCAATGGCGACGCTGCTAGCGCGCGCTACGCACGGCGCGGAGCAAGCGGCGGAACTGGTCTCGGCCCGCGCGCTAGACGTGGACTCGAATCCTGTCGCGCACGCCTCGATTCGACGGTTTGAGTTCGCTCCGGATCGGATCGACGTCTCGACGGGCACTACTGTGATCTGGACCAACCGGGATGGAGTCGATCACGATGTGACATTTCGCCAGCACCATCTGGCGAGTCCATTGGTCGGTAAGGGCGGCGAGATTGCGGTTCTTTTCCGTAAGCCCGGTAAATATCGCTACTAC
>DATACK010000280.1:0-5125 GCA_036259115.1 Gammaproteobacteria bacterium
GCTCTCTAGCAACCGAAATTGCATCAGTTAGATCTCGAATAGCTTTTCCTGCAGCAAAACTCCCAAAAGCATTTGAGAGTTTCTCGCCGACTTGATCAAGTCCAGAGAGGCTAATCAAACATTCTAAGCTTCTGATAGCCTCCTGCTGCCAATCAAAAAATGCTTTAGCTAGCCTACCATCGGTATTCCACTTTTCTGCGAAGTTCTCGCCCTGAGCAGCCTCATTCCAGATAAAGTAATAGTCTCGATCGCCGAAGTTTTGAATTTTTATAAACTTTGGCATATGTTGCAGAGTGTCGATAACGATGTCCAGTTCGGTCTCATAGATAAAATTGCGTACGCAGTAAGCATAACTCTTGGCTGCTAACGTGGTGATAATGATCGAAATCGGAGCAAGTTCATTGTTCTGGCCTTCGCTGAACCATATATCGCGGTGTCGTTTATATAGCTGTATGCACCGTTTCAGGATCCCCTTGAAGCGGGTTGGTTCAGGCAGTGCTTCTATCTCCGCCCTAGCTTTGGCGACTTCAGTTTTCGCTAGGTCCAAGCGCGATTGAAGTTTCGCATGTTCCTTAAACCATACCTGATAACCTTTTGGATTAGTTTTCTTCCAATCCTTAAGCTGCTTATCTGGAACTAATTCACCTCCATTAATGCAGGCCGGATTAAGAATAGATGGGGTTATATCCAGATGAAACTCATTAGCATAGCGCAAGCGCCAGCAGCGCGTCTTTTCCTCAAGAATGTCACGGTAATGGGCTTTTTGCCTGAGCCGATCGCCAATAAGTTTCTTAAGCGCGGCTGGTTGCATTGTCGGAGTTGCTAACCTATTAAAACAGACTAAATCGACATCGTACTCTTCGCGTGTCAGAGGTTTGACCGGTGTACCAAGGCTAAATGAGCCGTGAGGATATATTGACAGATTCTGCAACAAGATCTCGTCAGCTTCTGACAGCCAATTGCCGACTGCTTCGTAATGGGCGGTCGCCGCTTTGTATTGCGTTTCTGTTAAGTCTAATGCTTGGCAAACACGCTCTAAGAGACTAGCTAATTGAAGTTTTCTTGCGATAGCATCTACGAAATGCTGGTTCAAAACTGGTGCTAACAACGCGGACTGAGCGGATTTCATTGACCTAGTATGTAAAGTATTGTCTTGCATTAGTCTAATCCCAACTTAACGCCCCACCCGTCTGATACTCGGTCACGCGCGTCTCGAAGAAGTTTTTCTCCTTCTTCAAATCCAGCACCTCGGACATCCACGGGAACGGATTACTGGCGCCCGGGTATTGTTCGGGTAGGCCGATTTGCGCACAGCGGCGGTTAGCGATGAAGTGCAAGTATTCTTTGAACATACCGGCATTGAGGCCTAGCACACCATGCGGAAGGGTGTCTTGGGCGTATCGGATTTCGAGTTGGGCCGCCTCGCGAATCATGGCCTGAGCCTCGCGCTTGAAGGACTCGCTCCACAGGTGGGGATTTTCGATCTTGACCTGGTTGATAACGTCGATGCCGAAGTTGAGATGCATGGATTCATCGCGCAGGATGTATTGGATCTGCTCAGCGACACCGGTCATCTTGTTGCGGCGACCGAAAGATAGAAACTGCACGAAACCGCCGTAGAAGAAGATGCCTTCAAAGATTACATAGAAGGCGATGAGGTCGCGCAATAATCTTTGATCCGCTTCTGGTGTACCGGTATGAAAATCGGGGTCACCCAGAGATTGCGTGTAGGGCAGCGCCCAGGCGGCCTTATCGTGCACCGCGGGAATCTCGCGATACATATTGAAGATTTCCTTTTCATCTAATCCTAAAGACTCGACGATATACTGAAAACAGTGCGTGTGCACAGCCTCCTCGAAGGCCTGTCTTAATAGATACTGCCGGCACTCGGGATTGGTGATGTGGCGATAGACGGCCAGCACGAGATTGTTGGCAATCAAGGATTCGGCGCTGGCGAAAAAGCCTAGCGAACGCTTCAAGACCAGGCGTTCGTTTTCGGTCAGGCCGTTTGGACTCTTCCACAGCGCGATGTCTGTGTTCATGTTGACTTCCTGCGGCATCCAGTGATTGGCGCAGGCGTCTAAGTATTTTTGCCACGCCCATTTATATTTGAACGGCACGAGCTGGTTCAAATCGGCATGACAGTTGATGATCTTCTTGTCATCGACCCGAATGCGGTCGGCACCCATTTCCACCGTCTCTAAACCAGTCGCACCATGGTCGGCATCACCATGATCACTGCTTGGAACCACTGCAGGCGAGGCTGCGTCATCCGCGCTCAGCGAATAAGGGTTCACCCTGATGCCCACAATTTCAGGCCGCGGCGATACATCAGCCTTTCCGGTTTTATCTGTATGCTCGCTTGTCGATTCATCCCAATTCAACATGATCAGTCTCCTGACAATGTTTTGGATGGCTCGCGGCTGGGCTGTGCTCTACGCTGTTCGGAGTTCGCCGGTAGCCATGCTTGCGAAGGTTTTGTCGGCGACTCCCCAATGCGCGCAAGATGCGTAAATTGCACTCGGCGGCGGGCTTGCAAGTGACGGTTAGTCATATTGACCTCGCTATTGACACGCTTCACAGTGAGGATCGTCGATGGTGCAGGCCTTCGCGTCGTGCGCCTCGCCTGGGCCACCAGTAGGAACTGCATTGAGCTTGTTGGCACGGCCATCGCTCATGGTGCTCTTCTCCACGTGTGTGGCGCCCAACGAACGCAGGTAGTAGGTCGTCTTTAAGCCGCGCGTCCAAGCGAGCTTATATAAGCTATCCATCTTTTTACCAGATGGCTGCGCCATGTAGAGATTCAGCGACTGCGCCTGATCGATCCATTTCTGCCGGCGCGAAGCGGCCTCAACCAGAAAGGTGGGCTCGATCTCAAAGGCGGTCGCATATAGCTCTTTTAGATCGTGAGAGATACGGTCGATCGCCTGCACGCTGCCGTCGTAATACTTGAGGTCGTTAACCATGACCTCGTCCCATAGGCCGCGCTGTTTCAGGTCGTCGACCAGGAACGGATTAATGCAAGTGAACTCACCCGATAGGTTCGACTTGACGAAAAGATTCTGGTAAGTGGGCTCGATGCTTTGGGTTATGCCGCAGATGTTAGAGATCGTGGCGGTGGGCGCGATTGCCATGGTGTTGGAATTGCGCATGCCGACACTCATCACGCGCGCGCGCAGGCTCTCCCAATCCAGTGTTGTGGAACGATCCATCTTCAAGTGGCCGCCGCGTTCCTGCTCCAAGCGATCAATGGAGTCAATCGGCAGCACACCCTGACTCCACAGAGAGCCCTTGAAACTGGCGTAGGCGCCGCGCTCCTCGGCCAGATTAGTGGAGGCCTTGATCGCGTAGTAACTCACTGCCTCCATGGAGCGATCGGCGAATTCGACCGCAGCATCACTGGCGTAGGGGATGCGCAGTTTGTAAAGCGCATCCTGAAAGCCCATGACACCTAGGCCCACCGGCCGGTGCCGCAGGTTCGCACGGCGCGCTTTGCCCACGCTGTAGTAGTTGTAGTCGATGACGTTGTCCAGCATGCGCAAGGCAGTCGTCACCGTTTTTTCCAGCTTTTTATGATCTAGCCCTTGGCTGTCCACATGCGCGGACAGATTGATCGAGCCTAGATTGCACACCGCGATCTCATCGTCCGAAGTGTTCAGGGTGATCTCGGTGCACAGATTCGAACAGTGCACCACGCCCACATGTGACTGCGGTGAGCGCAGGTTGCAGGGATCCTTGAAGGTCATCCAAGGATGGCCTGTCTCGTACAGCATGCTCAACATCTTGCGCCACAGATCTACGGCCTTGATCTGCTTGAAGACCTTGATCTCGCCGCGCGCAGCCTTCTCCTCGTATTCGAGGTAGCGCCGCTCGAAAGCCTGGCCGTAAAGATCATGCAGATCGGGCACCTCGTTGGGTGAAAACAGCGTCCAAGACTTGTCTTCCAAGACGCGCTTGATGAACAGATCTGGGATCCAGTTGGCGGTGTTCATGTCGTGGGTGCGCCGGCGATCGTCACCTGTGTTCTTGCGCAGTTCCAAGAACTCTCCGATGTCCAGATGCCAGGTTTCCAGATACGCGCACATCGCACCCTTGCGCTTTCCGCCCTGATTGACCGCGACCGCGGTATCGCTGGCCACTTTCAAAAACGGCACGATACCCTGTGACTTGCCGTTAGTACCTTTGATATGCGAGCCCATGGCGCGCACGCGCGTCCAGTCGTTGCCTAAGCCGCCTGCGAACTTGGACAGCATGGCGTCATCCTGGATGGATTCGAAGATGCCGTAGAGGTCATCCGGCACAGTGGTGAGATAACAGCTCGATAGCTGCGGACGCAGGGTGCCGGAATTGAACAAGGTCGGCGTGGAGCTCATAAAGTCGAATGAGGACAATAAATTGTAAAATTCGATTGCGCGCGCCTCACGGTCGATCTCGTTGATCGCAAGCCCCATTGCCACGCGCATGAAAAAGGCCTGTGGAAGCTCAAAGCGCGTGCCTTGGCGATGGATAAAATAACGGTCGTATAACGTCTGCAGACCAAGATAGGTGAACTGATAGTCGCGCTCGGGTTTTAGCGCCGCGCCCAACCTGTCTAGGTCGTATTCGGTTGCAAGCCTTGCATCCAGCAACTCAAGCTCGGCGGCGCGCTTGAGATAGTGTTTGAAGTACTCAGGATAGGTGCTTGCCATCTCCTCGAAGGTCGCCTCGCGCGGCTGATCGGCCAGGAACGAGAGCGCCTCGCGGCGCAGGTTGTCGAGCAGCAGCCGCGCGGAGACATAGGTGTAGTTAGGCTCGCGCTCAATCTGCATACGTGCAGCTAAAGTAAGCGCAATGCCGACCTCATGCTCCGGCACGCCTTCGTAGAGATTGCGCAGCGTTTCATCGATGATGGGTTGCGGCTCGACATCGGCCGTCCCACAGCAGGCCTCTATCACAACCCGTCGCAGGCGCTCGATGTCCAGCGGCTTTAGGCTGCCGTCGGATAAAGTCACATGGAGAATTGGTTGCGCATCAGTCTTGTTTTGTGTGCCCTGCTGAGCCGCGCGCGCCTTGGCATGCTCCTCGCGATATAGCACGTAGGTGCGTGCAACCTTGTAGTGATCGCCGCGCATGAGCGCCAGTTCTA
>DATACK010000281.1:0-1759 GCA_036259115.1 Gammaproteobacteria bacterium
GGCAGCGTGGCCAGCGCCTCCCGCGCGCGTTGCGCGTGCTCGCGCGCTACCGCCAGCGTCGACGCCACTCCGGCGCTCTCCCGCACGAGTTGCAGCGCCGTCTGGGCGTCCTCCTCCGCCAGCCACGCCTGCCCCAGAAGCTCCCGCAACCGCTGCCCCCCTGCGTCCTGCTGGCGCACTGCCCGCAGCACCGGCAGGCTGTAGACCCCCTCGCGCAGATCCACCCCGGTCGCTTTCCCCAACTGGCTCGCCTTCCCGGTCAGGTCCAGGACATCGTCGGTCAGTTGGAATGCCAGGCCGAGATGCCGTCCGTAGGTCGCGAGGGCCTCGGCATGCGGTGCGGAGGCACCGCTGAGATGGGCTCCGAGGCGACACGGAAGCTCGAACAGTGTGGCGGTCTTACGGACCACCATATTCAAGTGCCCGGCCTCCGTCAGCTCCAGATTATAGGCGTTCTCGACCTCCTGAAGCTGGCCGGCGCACAGCTCGACCGACGCTTGGCTGGCCATCTGGTTTGGGATGTCACCCAGGGACGCAAGGAGCGCGCTGGCGCGAGCGAACAGATAGGTGCCGGCGAGCGCCGCCAGCGCGTTGCCCCAGCGCGCATTGACGCTGGCGCCGTTCCGGCGCATGGGGGCGCGGTCCATCACATCGTCGTGGTAGAGCGAAGCGATATGTACCAGCTCCAGGGCCGCCGCGGCGCGCATCAACGGCTCCTGGACAAATTCACCGTAAGTGGCAGCCAGGAACAGGAGCGACGGCCGCAGCCGCTTCCCACCTCGCTCGATCAGATCCAATGCCATGACGCGGATCTGCACGTCCTCGGCCGTCACGGCCTTCCGCAAGAACAGCCCAAGCTGCGCTGCTGCCAACCGCGTCTGCTCACAGACCAGCCAATCGCTGTTATCGTTCGCGGTTCTCACCAGGTCTATTCCTTTCTATCTCTATCTCTGCCATTCACTGCAGAGACGCGGAGGCGCTGAACTGACCCGTCTTGGCCCTCCACGTCTGCGCTCTTGCAGAGCAACCTGGACGTGATCCTGGGTGAAATAGAAATCGGTGCGGCTCGGGTTGAGCAGTATCATTGCGCTTCCTGGATGTATTTGCTGTACAGCCTGCGCACGTAGGCGCTAATCCTATTAAGGTGCCTACGCCAATGGATACCCCCTATCGGTGGTTGAATTATGCTCAACATTTAGCATCTTTGTACTGCGGAGATACCATTATCCAAGGCACCACAAGCGGGATCTGACAAAAGAAAGATAGTCCGCCTGCAGGCGTCCATTATTGCGGCTTTATCTGTCCACGGATTTCTCCGTTTGGATGAGCCTTGCTATGCACGTTGACATAGAGATTACCCGCCTTGTAGCTTTTGTATTGCGCGTCGGTCAGCTTTGCGTCCGGCGGAACAGACCACTTGTTGTCGGACGTCTTCTTGAGAGGAATAGTGGGTGGACCATTCTTCCCGGGCGCTGCTTGGTGAATATGCGCCATCATACCCGCGACACCCGAAGTGGTTATGCTGCCGCTGATGGACTTGTCGGTGCCGACTGTGATTGTGCCGCTGCCCGATGCGGAGGTTTTAACCGGCGGCACTACCTGGTCGCCGCTCAGCATGACCTTTGTTCCGGCGGCTATTGCCATACCGGCACCTCCCGCGAAAACGCCCACCATCGCCATGACAACAAGCATGAATTGTGATTTCCGAGAAATCGCGCGCATTTGAGTGCCCTCATTAGTTGATCAAATTGTGAATGGC
>DATACK010000282.1:0-8483 GCA_036259115.1 Gammaproteobacteria bacterium
ATCGGTTAACGCTGATGGCGATCAGAGTTGTGCAAACAATTTGCGCATCGTAATGTCCTCCATTGCTAGGCTGACGCGCAGTGCCCTCCAAGCACACGGTATCTAGAACCTCACTGCTGTTGATGGCGTCCCACCCACACCAGAATACCGCCGGCTCTAGACCTTCCTCATAGTACTGATGGATGGTGCGGCGAGACTTGCTTTGGACTTCAAGATGACAATACGCCAAGAGCGATAAACGCGTAATTGGAGATTTCCACATTAGAGATTTCCACAACTTGCATTTCGGAAATCCCGTAGGTCACCAAACTCGCTGCTTGTGATGTGGCTACCTGACCACCAGAAGCAGTGCATGTGATCAACGATGGGTGTGTTGCACAGATGCGCAACAGAGCAAATGCTTGCTGAAGGCGTGCTGGCTTTACGCGGCTAACTATCAGGTACTTCTAAGTAAGCCATGCGGTTCAATGCACTGGATCAGATGAGCATGCCTACGGCTTGTCTCCGAAGGTGCACGAATCGGACTCGTTGTCAAACATTATCTTCACGCGCAACATTGCCATTTGAGCTAAGCCGCGTCGCTGGTAGCCGATCGTCACTTTCCACCACGATCTCTCCAGTACGTCGTATGCATCACAAGTTCTCACCGCGAGCCAACAATACGCCTTTTGAGTTGCCATGTTGCCGGATCCCCAAATTGCCTCAGGGGGAATCGCAACCCGTGCCTTACGCGCCCAGGGCATTCACGACAAATGTAAGGATTCCGTCTTGCTACATCTTGGCAGGTTGATTTCTAGCTCTTGGCGCCGACGACACAAAGTCGTGTTGCTCGGCACTGGCAATCCATCTTGAGCTATTACATCACTGAGCAGGCAGTCTCTGCGCTGTCCGCAGGATCAGCCGGTACACCGCCGACAGTCATCCGCACGTAACATCTATGTCGCTGGACCTGCGGGAGTGCCTCGACGCTCAGATTTGTCAAGCTGATACTCTTTCAATCGCCTTCATGCACCAGCTTTAGGGCGCGCAGCTGGCGGATCACCTCTCCGGCTCGCAGGGCCTGTTGGTCAATCTTGTCCAACGCATCGCGAAGATCATTTTTGTCGCAGGTGGGATTAGAAAGCAGGCGCCGACTTGCCTGCGCATAGGTGGCAATAGCAGTCAAGGGCTGGTTGATCTCATGTGCAATCCTCTCGGCCGTTTCCGCCAGCATGCTCAGCCGGTTGATTTGAGTCATACGCTCCCATTGTTGTTGCACCTCCTCCTCCGCTTTTCTCCGGCGGTCAAGGTCCTCCAATTGCGCAATCAGCATACGCGGCTTACCAGATTGATCGCACAGTGCATCGAAATGCACGGAGACATTCACGACCTGTCCACTCTTTTTGATATAGCGTTTAGTGGACTGGTGTCTTTCTACTTCACCGTTCATTAGCGCATCGAGGATTTGTTGACTTTCTTTGCGATCTTTGCTGTGTGCGATATACAGAAACGACATTCCGATCAACTCTACTTCTGAATAGCCCAGTATTTGGCTAAGTGTCGCGTTGACAGTGAGAATCTGGCCATCCAGCTGCACTGCAGCACAACCGATAGGAGCACTGTGCAAGACCAGCCATGATAGCTCCTCCTGCTGCCGAAGGCGTTCTACCTCAAGTTTGCGCTCTGTATCATCCACCGTTACAAATCTCTTGTCATCCATAAACGGGCACTTGCTGATCTGCAAACCTCTTGAGTTGGCAGGGCGATCGTAGATACCTACTATGCGATACTGATGGACAGAATGATGCATAGGCCGCTTCTGATCACATGATTCATTGGTTAACAGTCTGGCGGCTTCGTCCTTTAGTGCTTGTAAACGGTGCGGTGCTGCCCCGCCGACCGACCGGGAAGCTAGTATGTCGTAGGTACGAGTGACAGTAGCATTAACTAGCTGAAATCCATCGTTGCAGTATTTAGTAAACCTCATGTGAGACACGAGATTTGATGATCCCACTGCGCCGCTACTTTAAGGCATAGCAGGTGGACGGTTTACCTACAACATTACTCAACCTACCTGTCGTTGCCGCTGCTTTCAAGATGTCGTTGTCTACATTACCGCAGATGCGATCATCGCTGCGCAGGACATTGACGAAATCGTTATCAGTACGAGCGCTAACACATCCACATCGGCCATCGCATTTATCGTCTCACCAGCACAGTATCGACGATGGTAGCGGCCGCCTCGACTGAGGCAACCACCTCATTATCGGCGGTGGGCAGCACTGTAGTACTGGGCGAGCTAAATGATGCACCGCTATCTAGACTGCGTGGAGATAGGTTCACCGTCTCATCTCCTTCAAGATCGGTGTCATCGATGATGGATATAGCAAAGTCCATGTTTAGTCCCAACACACCGCCCTCCAATATACCGGCAGTGAAACACTTGCTGGCCGAGGTATAACATTTGTCTGTCATTGTTTTCATTGCAGTCTTCCTCATAGTACTGATGGATGGTGCGGCGAGACTTGCGCTGAACTTCAAGACGACCATACGCTAAGAGCGATAACTGCGTAATTAGAGATTTCCACATTAGAGATTTCCACTACTTGCATTTCGGAAATCCCGTAGGTCACCGAACCCGCTATGTTCCAGCACGAGGAGTTATATAGGCGTGGTGCTCGGTAAGAAGCTGTATACGAATCTAGGTGTTGAGGCGGATCTGGGTGCGTGGATGCACTAGTCAGATATTCAACCCACCCACTCAGGACGGTACTGCTGTGGCAAGACGCCTATGCGGATGTTCGTAGATTGGCAGCTACTGGCTAAATAAAGAACTCGATAGTCAACACCGCACACCCAATATGACCGTCCAGTAATTGCTAACGGTCAGCTTAACTCTTTACAAGTACACTTAAGTCTTTACGCTTGTAATCATCGCAACGAGATGCGCAAGTGAGCCTGCCTTCATTTTTTCCATCACGCGCGCGCGATGAACCTCTACAGTACGATCCGTGATGCCAAGCTCAGCAGCGATGACCTTATTAGCCTTCCCTGCCAGGACGAGATCCAGTACCTGACGTTCCCGTGAGGTTAGACCCTCCAGTCGGGTCTGAATATCAGAGGCCTTGGTAAGGCGGGCGCGATTCTCGGCGTCCTTGCTTAAAGCTTGGTGGATACAGTCGATAAGATCCTGGTCACGGAAGGGCTTTTGAATGAAGTCAACCGCACCGCCCTTCATTGTCTCGACGGCCATTGGCACATCGGCATGACCCGTGATAAAGACGATCGGAATATGTACCTTACGCTGTAGCAGTTCCCGCTGCAATTCAAGACCCGTCATGTCAGGCATGCGAATATCCAAAACTAGACACCCCGGCCGCTCGCCATCAAAGTCTTCCAGAAACGACCTTGCCGACGCATACTCCTTCGAAGGTAAGCCAATCGACTTCATCAAAAGATTAAGTGCGTCTCGTACATCGTCATCGTCATCAACGATAAACACCGTCTGTTGGCTTCGGATCATCTCGGCATTCTATAAAGATTCCTTAAGCATTAGATCTCGCCTCATGGCTGCCGGTGGCGCTGTCACTATTTCATACCGGCCTTCTCAAGTGTCAGCACGCTCGCCCGCAGCGGTAGGTAAAGTAAAGCTAAACGTCGCGCCACCACCCGTGCGGTTTTCAACCTGTATCTGTCCGCCATGAGCATTGATAATCGACCGGCACAATGAGAGCCCAATGCCCATACCCTGCGCTTTGGTGGTAAAAAAGGGGGTAAATAGGTTGTCACGGACCTCTGGTGTCAGTCCTTCTCCGCGGTCTGAAACGGCCACGCGCAGGTCATTCTCATTAATTTGCGCGACATCCACGTTCACTATGCGCTTGACTACCGGCGTGCACGCCATAGCTTCGATCGCGTTGCGTACAAGGTTAAGCACTACCTGCTGAATTTGAATCACATCCACGGTGACTTGCGGCAAACGCGGGTGTGTCGTGAGTTTGATACGTGTATCGTGAGCTCGCGCATCCATCTGAGCCAACTGAAGCACTTCACTTAATAAATCTCTTAAGTTCACTCGCCTACGATTACCCTCAGTCGGTCGCGTAAAAGCACGCAGGCCACGAATCACTTCACCTGCACGCAATACCTGGCGTTCGATCTTGTTGAATGCGATGAGAAGTTCTTCCTTGTCACAGGTGGTGCCTGTCAGTAAGCGACGACTGGCTTGCGCATAGGTCGCGATCGCTGTCAGCGGTTGATTGATCTCATGCGCGATACCGGCTGCCAGCTCTCCTAAAACGCCCAGGCGACTGACGTAAGTGAGCCGTTTTTCCTGTTCCAATAGACGTTCGGCCGTGCGCTTGCGCTCCGCGATGTCCGCTTGGAGCTCTGCCGTGCGTTCCGCAACGCGCCGCTCCAGATCGCGATTCAGGCGCTCCAGTGCCCCGGTCTTGCGATACAGATCGGCGAAGATCGTGACCCGGGCCCGCAACAGCTCTGGATCCACCGGCACGGAGACGTAGTCCACTGCACCGGCCTTATAGCCTTTGATCTGATCCAGATTGGTTAAATGCACCGCCGAGATGAAGATGATGGCGGTGTCCTGGTAGCGTGGATGTTGCCGGATGAGGGCAGCGAGTTCGAAACCGTCAAGTTTTGGCATGCAAACATCTACCAGCACCACGGCGATGTCGGTCCTTAGAAGGTGCTCCAAAGCTTCCTCTCCCGAGTTGGCCTTGATTAGGTTCTCGCCCAGCTCACCGAGTATGGCCTCGTAGGTCAGTAGCTTGGCAGGTTGATCGTCCACCAGAAGGATATTGACCTTGTCCTCGCGCATGCGATTCTCCTAGCTTTAGCCTGCTAGCGGTGCAGCCACATGCGCAGCGTCGATATCAACTGCTCGGTATTGACCGGCTTCGCGAGGTAATCGGAAGCGCCAGCGTTCAAACACTTCTCCCGGTCGCCCTTCATTGCCTTGGCCGTAAGTGCGATGATCGGCAGGCGGGCCAATGCCGGATCCTTTCGAATTACCGCCATTGTTTCGTATCCATCCATCTCCGGCATCATGATGTCCATCAAAACCATGGCAACGCTGCGAGTTGACTCCAAAATGGCGATGGCTTCGCGTCCCGTACTCGCCGTCAATACGTTGATTCCTCGGCGCTCCAGCACGCTGGAGAGCGCAAAGATGTTGCGGATATCGTCGTCTACCACCAGTATGGTCTTGCCTTGCAGATCCTCATCTGAGCCATGCAGGCGTTCGAGCATTTGCTGTTTCTCAATTGGTAGATCGGCGACCACCCGATGCAGGAACAGCGCGGTTTCGTCTAGCAGACGCTCCGGAGACTCCACGCCCTTGACTACGATGCTGCGGGCCAGCATGCGCAGTTGCGCATCCTCTTGGGCGGACAGTTCCTTGCCAGTGAATACCACGACGGGCAGATCGGGTTGCGAAGCATGCTCGCGGATCCCATCCAGAACCTCGAAGCCGGACATGTCCGGAAGCCGGAGATCGAGCACCGCGCAGTCATAAGCTTGTCCATCTAGCGCCGCGAGCGCCTCGGCACCGGTACTAACGGGCGTGATGTCGATGTCGTCGTGACCCAATAATTCCGTGATACTCAGTTGCTCGGCGGCGCTGTCCTCAATGACCAGCAGGCGCTTGCGGTGTGGGGAGACGAAGCGCTTGATGCGTGCAAGCGCCGTTTCCAAAGCGTCAGTGGTGGATGGTTTAGTCATGAACGAAAACGCCCCACGCGCCAGACCGTGCTGGCGGTCTTCGTCGAGCGTGATGATCTGCACAGGAATGTGGCGCGTGTCCGGATCCCGCTTGAGCTGACTCAGCACCGTCCAGCCCAGCATGTCCGGCAGAAACACGTCCAGCGATACCGCTGAAGGCCGGTATTCTCGGGCAAGCGCTAGAGCTTCCACACCGCGCATCGCCACCAGCACCTTGAAGCCTGTATCATGAGCCAGATCGACCAGTAGCCGAGCATAATGTGGATCGTCCTCAATGATGAGCAGCACCGTGTCATCAGGCGTGAGGGCATCTCGATCGTCCGGCATCTGTACGCTCGGACGCTCGGCCATTTGTACAGCGGGCAATGTGTCCGACTCATTGACCGAACCTGTCTTTTCGCCCCTCGTCCTGGCAGCGACCGGTGGATTGACGTAGCGCAGCGGCAGGTAAAGCGTGAAAGTGCTGCCTGTGCCCGCTTCGCTGCGAAGCTGAATCTCTCCGCCGAGCAGATAGGCAAGCTCACGGCTGATAGCCAGCCCCAGGCCAGTACCACCGTATTTGCGGTTGGTGCTGGCATCGGCCTGTTGGAAGGCCTCGAAAATCAGCTTTTGCTTTCCGGTTGGGATGCCAATGCCAGTGTCCGAGACCTCAAAGGCTACGACCGTGCCCGCTGTGGAGAGCACAGGATGATCGACATTCCACCCACCCTCGGCCGCCGATACCTTAAGTCGCACCCCACCGCGCTCCGTGAACTTGAAGGCGTTCGATAGCAGGTTCTTGAGCACCTGCATGAGCCGCTTGGTATCCGTCACCAGCGTTTTACCGAGGTCTGGATCAACAGTGATTTCAAAGGCTAGATGCCGGTTGTCTGCCTCATGCCGGAACATTCTCTCTACCGTGGCAAGCACTGTGGTAAACGACGTCTCCTCAGCTTCCACCGTCACCGTGCCGGACTCAATCTTGGAGAGATCGAGGATATCGCTGATGAGATTCAAAAGATCGGTACCGGCACTATGAATAGTGCGTGCGAACTCAACCTGTTTGGGGGTTAGATTGCCGTCGGCGTTATCGCTGAGCTGCTGGCCCAAGATCAGGATGCTGTTAAGCGGTGTGCGTAACTCATGCGACATATTAGCCATGAACTCGGATTTATACTTCGACGTCAGCGCTAACTCGGCGGCTTTTTCCTCTAATGCGCCGCGCGCTAGCTCAATCTGGCGATTTTTGCGTTCTACCTCCTCGTTCTGTTCGGCGAGCTGTTGCGCCTTCTGGGCCAGTTGTTCGTTCTTTTGTTGCAGTTCTTTCTGCTGCGTCTGCAGCTCTGCTGCGAGCTGCTGCGATTGCTTGAGCAGACCTTCGGTCTGCATGGTCGCTTCAATGCTGTTGAACACGATGCCTAAATTGGCGGTCAGTTGCTCGAGAAATCCGAGATGCGAACTCGTAAAGTCGACCAGCGAGGCCAGCCCGATAACCGCCTTAATTTCACCTTCGAACACCACCGGAAACACCACCAGGCTGTGCGGCAGCACCTGCAGGAACGCACAGTCGACCGGCACAGTGTCTGAAGGCACGTTGTTGATGAGGATGCGCCGCTTGTCCACGGCACATTGTCCGAGGAGTGTCTCACCCATCACCAGGCGTTCCGGATAGCCCGCGTTCTTCACCGTTCCATAGCTCGCCAGCATCCTCAGGACAGATGTCTGCCCCTCCTCGACCACGTGATAAATGAGACCCTGGTGCGCGTTGACAAGAGGCGCCAACTCGGTGAGCAAGGTTCTACCGACGGTGGCTAGGTCCCGTTGCCCCTGCAGCATACCCGTGAACCGATTGAGATTGGTCTTCAACCAATCCTGTTCCTTGTTGCGCTCCGTGGTGAGCCGTAGGTTGGTGATCATGGTATTGATGTTGTCCTTCAGCTCAGCCACTTCACCACGGGCATCGACCTGAATGGAACGGGTCAAGTCGCCCTGGGTGACGGCCGTGGCGACTTCCGCAATGGCACGCACCTGGGTGGTGAGGTTGGCGGCCAGGAGGTTTACGTTGCCGGTCAAGTCCTTCCAGGTTCCTGCAGCACCGGGCACGTTTGCTTGTCCACCTAGACGGCCCTCGACCCCGACCTCACGCGCCACGCCGGTGACCTGTTCGGCGAAGATCGCCAAGGTGGAGGTCATGTCGTTGATGGTCTCAGCCAGCGCTGCGACTTCGCCCTTGGCATTCACCGATAGTTCCTGCTTCAGGTCGCCGCCGGCTACGGCGGTCACGACCTTGACGATACCGCGCACCTGAGCGGTGAGGTTACTGGCCATGAAGTTCACGTTATCGGTCAGGTCCTTCCACGTGCCACCAACCCCCGGCACGACGGCCTGGCCGCCCAACTTGCCCTCGGTGCCGACCTCGCGGGCAACACGCGTCACTTCCGCGGCGAAGGCGTTTAGCTGATCCACCATGGTGTTGATAGTGTTCTTAAGCTCCAGGATCTCGCCTTTCACGTCCACTGTGATCTTACGTGATAGGTCGCCGCGGGCCACGGCCGTGGTGACTTCCGCAATGTTACGCACCTGCGTGGTTAGATTGGCGGCGAGCAGGTTCACATTGTCAGTCAGGTCCTTCCACGTACCACCAACCCCCGGTACTACAGCCTGGCCGCCCAGACGGCCGTCAGTGCCGACCTCACGCGCCACGCGCGTCACCTCGGCAGAGAAGGAGCGGAGTTGCTCGACCATCGTGTTCAGCGTCTCCTTCAGCTGGAGGATCTCGCCACGCA
>DATACK010000283.1:0-1672 GCA_036259115.1 Gammaproteobacteria bacterium
CATAGTCTCGCCATAGGGGCTGGCAACAGCCCTGATGAGGTACGCGTGCGCGCCGGTCAGTATATTACCCAGAATCTGTTTCTGTCCTACGAACGTCAATTCGGCAGAGAAGGCGGCAATACCATTGGGATAGAATTCAATCTCAGCCAGCACCTACTACTCATTCATGCAGCGGCTAATTTTGCTTCTTTTTCGGCCTTCCGCGGACTTTCAACCAACGAGAGCACCTTGTGTTTCATGGTCTGAAAGTAACAGATGTTGTTCCGCAGCGTTGTCCGCAACACCGCCATACTGGCAAACAAGCGATTGTGCGTCGCCCGGCGGCGCAGCACCCGCCACAAGCGCTCAATGACATTGAGCTGCGGACTATAACTCGGCAAGCGCTGCACTCGCAGATGCGGATGGGCTGCTAACACTTGCTCCATCAGGGCACCGCGATGCCAGGGTGCATTATCGATGATGATGACGACCTCAGGATACTGACGAGCCGGATAGGCCCGAGCGATATCGCGCAGGTGCAACGCAAACGCCACTTGCAGACGCTGCTGTTTGCTCTGGCCGGTCTTGACTTTGCTGTGCGCTGGCTGCTCTAGCAGGCGTGTCGTTAGCTGCCCCGTCACCATGTTGAGGGCTGCCACACAATAGACCTGGTCCTTGTTATCCCACGTGCCAACCGTGGGACGATGGCCCTTCACCCCGAGCGTCGCCCGTAAGGTCGGCACCAGCGGAAAGCGGGCCTCATCTTGGCTCAGCAACACACTCTCACCTTGCTGGGCTTTTTTTTTAACGCCTCGAGTTCTTGCCGCGCCACGCGCTGCGCCTCAGGGTCGCCGCGCAGATAGCGATAGGTCGGCCGGTAGGGTCGGATGTCATGGCGCTGACAGAAAACCCGCATCGCTGTGCGCTTCACCGCGATGCCGGTGGTGTGATACAGGTGCGCCGCCAACTCTTCATATGTCCAGTTAGCACGGTCGAGGCCACAACTCTGCGGGCCCTCTTTGACCCACTTCTGGAGCGTTGGGGCCAACGCCTCGGGTATGCGGCCCGCTTGTCCCGGTGCCCACTGAATCTTCAAACCGGCCAAGCCGTGTTGCTGATACTGTTTGAGCCACAGACGTACGGTGGTGCGATGCACACCTAAATCTTGCGCGATGGCTTTGCGCTTACGGCCTCGGCTGGCCATTAAGACCGCTTGACACCGATCGCGCAGGCGTCGGTCGGGGGTTGTCTTAAAGGTATGTTCCAGTTCCGCTTGTTCGGTGGTGGTTACGGTGATCCGCAGCACGTCTTTAGCTCCCTATCGCGACGTTACGAGACTAGCTATAGGGTACCTTAAAAAAGATGCAATATCACCCGCCGTTTGTATAAGTCGTGATAAAAGACCTCCCCGTCCTTTTGCCGCTCGGACCGTTGCGGCAATGCAGCGCTCAGCGCCCCATCCTGCTGGATAATTTTGCAGTCGTGGATGGTGAGGCCGCTTCCCAGACGGATACTCACGGTAGCCTTGAGCACCCCCTTATTCACGACGCGCAGGTTAAAGATGGTAATCTCATCCATCGCATGCTCCTCACGCCAATCCCGATAACCTGCCCATGCCAAAGCTGTATGTCCCGGTGGGCACTGTCACCCACATCCTCTCATCTCATGGGGATCATTGCTGCTGCGCTGCCGT
>DATACK010000284.1:0-1981 GCA_036259115.1 Gammaproteobacteria bacterium
GATTGAGACTGAAGGTCAGCTCGTTTGAGTTGTTGTCGCGATCGGTCGCTTGCAGAAAGCCTGTGAGCACTGTGTCTTGCGGCGTGGTCGAGCAGCCAGCAACCGCCACAGGCGGCTGCTTGTTGAATGGTGGGAGATTGCCATCAGGAGGAGGATTACCATCAGGAGGCGATCCGCCGCCACCTCCACCATATGCTGCGAGCAATAAGGCCATAGCAAGCGGCAACAGCACCATACGGCGCCTTGCACCTGGAAGCTTGATAGAGCGAGTAGGGATTGGGAGCCGGTTAAGCGAAAGCCGCTTATTTTTATTGCGCATCGATGCTGTCCATAATTTAATGATGCGAGGCCTAGAGGCATTCAACTCCCTTGTGGTTCTCAAACTGCCGTATTGCCTTGCTATTCTAGTTATTCTGGGATTGAGTGCGCAGCCGTATAATCATGCTAATAGTACGTGTTTATAGCACATTTGCCTTGTCTTACAAAGGATTCAAGCCCTTGCACGACAACGTATGGGCAAGCAGACATACATCACGCACGAGCATTTCAATATACCTGCTTGCCGCAGCACAGCACATTAGGCGTCGCCTCTGTGCGGCTGGCGTAGCGTAAAAAGAGGGGCCACGCAATACTTCCTAATGAACGGCTAGCACATTGCGTCCCGCACACCGCACATCGTGAGCTTATTTCGATAGACTGCGCATTGCTACGTCCTTGCTGGGCGGGTGCGTGCGTGCAAAGGTGCCAAGCTGATTTTAAGCTCAGAAGGGCGGTATTAACTCAACTTGCGGCTACGGAAGACTTGACGTGTGGCGTATCCTTAGTGCCTGAGGCAAGAGATGAAAGACAGCTCTCGACCGGGAATAATACGCAGGAAGCTGCGGCTACTAAAAAAATATCCATGGGCAGGTTTTTGGATGCAGTTCTCAGGCACAGGCCCCATGGGCCGCATGGCGACGCGCTTAGCTGGCGCATTTGCACCCCCTTATAAAGGCCGCCGCTATCTCGCGCGGCTCAACGATCGCGGTTACTTCGCTCCGACCGCCAGGTTACATTGCCGTCACTTCAGCGCTGGCCAACATATCTTCGTCGGCGATCGCGTCACGATCTTTGAGGCCGATGATGGTGCGATCAGCATTGGCGATCGGGTCAGCATTCATCAAGACAGCATCATCCAGGTCGGCGAGGGTGGACGCGTGATGATCGGTGCTGACACACATATACAACTACGCTGCCACTTGTCGGCCCAAAAAGGCTCGCTTACCATCGGCCGGCATGTGCAGATTGCCGCTAATTGCGCCTTATATCCTTACAACCACGGGATGCTCGAGGGCCAGCTGATGCGCAGGCAACCCCTACACACAAAAGGCGGTATCGTAATAGGGGATGACGTGTGGCTGGGTGTGGGCGTAATCGTGTTGGACGGCGTTCACATTGGCAACGGCGCCGTGATCGGTGCTGGTGCTGTCGTTACCCGCGACGTGCCAGATAACGCGATCGCGGCTGGAATGCCGGCCCGCGTCATCGGTACGCGCAGCGGTGTACAGACGGGCGTGCGGTTTGGATACATCACAGACGGCTAGCTTGCTGATAAAATGCTATAAATCAGCAAATCTTATCGAGATGGAGGCCTCGCAAAGAATTTGCGAAAATCGAGTAATCAATTCTAACGGCGCAGCAAAGAAATAATAAAGTCCAGGCCAAAGAACCTTCTAGAATGACCATCTCAGCCAAACTGTTGTTTAAAGAAAGCGATAAAAACCGTTGTGATCTCGCGCATTCTGGGCGCGAGAGGAAAGTTGGATATGTCGACTTTACTTTCTGAGCCGTGGATTGCCCACCAGTTGCCAAGTCGGATGATGCTGCTTCGCCGCACCGTACTAAACAGCGCTAATCGACGCGTATTCCCTGCTGGATGGTCTGCGACTAGAGATAAGTCTTCGCATTGTCGGGGCTGGTCCCCCGGCTTGAGCATTGCGCG
>DATACK010000285.1:0-2783 GCA_036259115.1 Gammaproteobacteria bacterium
CCGAGGCTAATGACATCGTGGTGCTCTATCCGCAGACGGGTAAGGACGCCATCAATCAATGTTGGGACTGGTGGGGATATACCGATCCCGGTGCTGAGCACAACTATCCCACGCGCGGCGGCTTACAGATGGCGGCGATCAAGGCCATGATCGACCGCGTAGCGGGCATCAAGCACCCACGGTATTGCGGCACAGACAGCAACTTGGCGCACGTCGCCGCCGGACGCGCCTATACGTGGCCCGCCTGGTGGTTTTGGCCGCTTTACTACGCCAGCGGCTCTAATGATTATCTCGGCTCACTCGGTTTCTCAACGACGACACTGCAGGAAACCCGCCCCGGCTATTTCGCCCCCGCGTTTTCGTGCCCATGAGTCACCAAAATCCACTATTCTCTATCGCGGTGAAACTTCGTACCAAGGTGATCTCATTATCAGTTGGGAGCAATCAGACGGTCGAGAATCAAGCCGTAAAAGCGGCCACCATCGTGGGCTTGGAAACTCCAACCTAGATGCGTTTTGCATTGCGCGCATAGCGTGATCTGCCAGCGGTAACCGGTGAACCAGGTATATTCATAGGTCTCCTCGCCAATCTCTGTCCCGCCCGGCGCCGTACGGAAACAACCGATGTGAAAGACGATGCCATGTGGATTGGTACAGGTATGCTCATGACTGCCCTGTATGCAGATGCGGTCATCCGTGCGCGCAATGGCGCGTCCACACGCTCGACAACGCAAGTGCTTATCCTTGCGCATGTCTGGCACGTCCTTGAACGCGGATAAGAGCTTCTCAAGGCGTCCTGGAGCGCCTCCCTCAAGAGCGCGCCACACCGGCGGAGCATGTATCCTGCCGGATCGGCTTGGCAATACCAGTTGGATGCACAACGGCGTAATACCTTACGATAGGCGCCTGCTGATTCGTATTCATACTATCTTACAACAAGGAATCCATCATCGTGTATCGCACGGCGGAAAAGCGTCTGGCCCGGCTCATTAACTCGGGCGAGCCATATTTACTCAAAGCTGGCAAAATTGGACTTGAGAAGGAAGCCCTGCGGGTTAATTCACGGGGCCGCATCGCGCAAACGCCGCATCCCGCAGCGCTAGGCTCAGCACTCACTCATCCGTACATTACCACGGACTATTCCGAGGCGCTGACCGAATTCATCACTCCACCGTTCACCGATGTCCGCACATGCCTGGACTTTTTACGTGACGCGCAAAAGTTCGTTTACACGCACTTAGATGACGAACTGCTGTGGGTTACCAGCATGCCCTGCATCGTCGCAGGCGAGCCTAGCATCCCGATCGCGGATTACGGTAAGTCTAACATTGGTATGATGAAAAGCATATATCGGCGCGGGCTAGGTTATCGCTACGGAAGAGTCATGCAGGTCATCGCCGGTAGCCATTTCAATTATTCGGCACCAGACGTTTTATGGCCCGTCTATAGGAATCACGAGCGAGATCGGCGGCCGCTGCGGATGTTTATTGCCGACTCATACATGGCAATGATCCGCAATCTACAACGCTTTGGCTGGTTGATCCCGTATCTGTTCGGCGCGTCGCCAGCGGTGTGCAAATCCTTCTTAGGCGGACGGCCCACGAGCATGCAGGAATTCGACTTCAATACCTATTACGAACCACTTGGCACCTCACTGCGCATGAGCGATATCGGCTATCAGAACACCCGAGAGGCCGAATGTGGCATCAAGGCCAATTACGACAGCTTAGACGCCTATGTTGCCAGCCTTAACTATGCGACTTCGACCCCCTGCCCGACCTTCGAGAAGATCGGCGTGATTGTCGATGGCGAGTATCATCAGCTCAACGCCAATATTCTGCAGATCGAGGCTGAATATTACAGCACCGTGCGTCCTAAGCAGATCGCAATCGGCAACGAGAAACCGACTCTCGCGCTCAAGCGCCGTTGTATCCAATACATCGAGCTGCGCTCGTTGGATATCGACGCCTTTGATCCATTAGGCATTCATGAAAACCAGCTCCGTTTTTTAGAGGCGTTTTTGCTGTTCTGTCTCCTTCATGAGAGTCCACGTATAGACGCGCGCGAGGCCCGCGAGATTGACGCCAATCAAGGCGCTGCAGCGCGCTACGGTCGAGATCCGGTGCTTAAGCTGCAACGCAGCGGCCGGGCGCTGTCATTGCCACTTTGGGCGGGAGAACTGTGTGAGGCGCTGCACGGGATTTGTGAGCTGCTGGATGCGGATCGCTCGGATAAGCCATATACGCGGGCGCTCGCAGCTCAGCGGGACGTGGTGCGGGACCCGGAAAGTACTCCATCTGCACGCATGCTCGCCGAGATGCGCGAGGCGGGTGAAGGATTCTTTCACTACGCCATGCGCAAATCCAAGGAGCATCAGCGCTACTTCGATGCGGTTACCTTAAGCGATGAGCGTTTGCGAATGTTCACTGATGCGGCACGGGAATCCTTAGACAAACAGCGCGAAATCGAAGCCGCCGACGAACTTTCGTTCGATGAATACCTGCAGCGTTATTTCGCACAGGTGTAATATGGGCATCCACTGCAGCGCCGCATGGCATAAGGGCTGACTGACCTGGAGAGGCTGTAACTCAAGGACACGCGATTCATCGCCAAGCCAAACCACCAACCTCGCGAGCTTGCCTGGCTATATGCCTTTTTTGCTATGCACGCAACTTCGTTCGATGACTCAAGGCGGCGACTTCACGCGAGCACGCCTTGGCCTGGGTAAAAGGACATTGTCGACTGCCGAGCAAGGGGATAAAAGGAGAAAACAATGCAGGCCAC
>DATACK010000286.1:0-3487 GCA_036259115.1 Gammaproteobacteria bacterium
GGTTCTAAGCTGGGTTTGGATGCCACACACAAATGGCCAGGCGAAACCGCGCGTACTTGGGGTCGCCCCATTGCAATGAGCAAAAGCGTGAAACGTCGCGTAGATGAGATTTGGCGCGAATTGCATATAATCTAGCCAGGCTGAGATACCCTTGGCAGGATTGCGGGATTAGGCCAAACTAGGGCCAAAACGAGAACGATGTGAGTTCGAGATCATGCGCCACATCATGGTTGTGAACGCCAAAGGCGGTTCCGGCAAGACTACGATCGCTACCAATCTTGCCAGCTATTTCGCGGCCGAAGGCAATAAGGTTGTGCTGATGGACCTCGATCCACAGGCTGGCGCGACTGCTTGGCTGGAAGCGCGCTCACCGGCGCGGCCGCATATAAAAGGTTTAACCCACGATCAGAGCGGCGGCAGCATCGGCCGCAACACCGACTACGTCATTATGGATGCGCCTGCGGCGGTGCATGGTAAGCAGCTTGGCGATCTAATCCGCCGTGCGGAGACCTTGATCATTCCGGTGCTGCCCTCGCCCATGGATATGCGCGCCGCGGCCAAATTCCTCGAGGAGGTCAAAAATAACGGCCGCGTGGCACGTAAGGCTGCCAAGGTGGCCTTGGTTGCCAACCGTGCACGCGAGTACACCAATGTGTATTGGGAATTAGATGAATTCCTGACCAAGCAAAAGGCACCGTTTATCACTGCACTGCGTGACAGTCAGAACTACATCCGCGCGGCGGAACGGGGCTTGGGCATTTTTGACCTGGCGCCATATGCCACAGTGATAGATCGCGAGCAATGGGAGCCGCTTATTAAATGGCTTAAAAGCAAGCGCAGCCAGCCTTAGTGGCGTATAGCCCGGCGTTCGGCGGCCCACTGCAAGATCGCTCCGAACATGGCCTCGTCGCTTGGATCGCGTGCGGCAAGCACGTTCGTAAAGCCCAGATTATGGGCAACTTGGAGCAGGCGCTGGCTGCCTACTAATAGCGGGATTTGACAGAGGCGGGATTTAAGCTCGGTTCCACCGAGATCAACCAAGTTCCTAAGTCCTTCAGCACTGGTCATGGTGATCAGATCGACTAACCCACGATCTAAGTTACGTCTTAGCGCCGTTGAATTGATCGGAGACATAACCCGCCGGTAGACTTCCGCATATTCCACCACCGCGCCACGTGCCTGCAAGGTCTGAGCGAGCAGCTCACGGCCCTCCTCGCCGCGGAATATGACGATACGGTGGCCTTGCACGAGGCGCATCGCATCCAGTTCGAGCAGCGCCTCGCTCGTGTATTCCTGCGGCGGACAAATATCGACAGAGTGGCCGCACGCCCGCAGCGCCGTGCCGGTCTTGCGACCAATCGCGGCAAGCTTTAGATGGGTAAAGGCCGCGCCACGTGCACGGATACGCGCAAGCCCATATTGCACAGCGTTCGCGCTGACAAAGATCGCGATATCGAATTCTTGCAGGCGATCTAAGAGCACATCGAGTCGGCTGCTGTTTTGCGGCTCGCGTATCTCCAACATCGGCAGGCGAATTGCGTGCCCGCCAGCCTCCTCAATCTTGCGGCTGAGCCACTCAGCCTGGTGCTGCGCGCGCGTGACCGCGATGCCAAAGCCCGTTAGAGGGCGCTCAGAGGAAAAATTATTTCTTTCAGAGTTCATCGGCCGCCAATTAGGGCAGTATCTATGCCCAAGGCGGCCAATATCTTGCCTGCACCCTGCGCCAGTAAGTCTTCCGCTACGCGCCGGCCCAGTTCTTCCGCCTGTTCCGCGCGCCCACGTGTTTGGCTACCAATAATCTGGCTCCCATCAGGATACCCAATCAATCCGCGCACGAAAATCTGGTCGCCTTCTAGTTCTGCAAAACCTGCGACAGGTGCCTGGCAGCCACCGCTCAAGCGCGCATTTATTGCGCGCTCGGCACGCACGCAGGTGTGGGTCGGAATGTCATTTAAGGGCGCGATTAATTCTTGCATGCGTCGATCATCGCATCGACATTCGATGCCGATAGCCCCTTGGCCGATCGCCGGCAAGCTCTGCTCGACATCTAAATAGGCAGCAATTCGCTCTTGCAATCCCAAGCGCGTAAGGCCTGCTGCCGCCAGAATAATGGCGTCGTAGTCGCCCGCGTCTAACTTCGCTAGACGCGTGTTCACGTTGCCGCGAAGATTTAAGGTTTGAATATCAGGATATCTTGCCTTGAGTTGGCATTGCCGGCGTAGACTAGAGGTTCCGATCCGCACACCATTAGGCAGCGCCTCCAACGATGTAAAACGGTTAGAGACAAGAACGTCGCGCGGATCTTCGCGCCCCAGGATTACCGGCAGGTACAGGCCGGGTGGGAAAGTCATTGGCACGTCTTTCATGGAATGAACCGCAAGCTCGGCATGCCCGGCGAGCATCTGTTCTTCCAGTTCCTTGACGAACAGACCTTTACCGCCCACTTTGGCGAGTGGGCTATCCTGCGCCCGGTCGCCTTGTGTCGTCACGCCAACCAGTTCGACTCTAAGCCCGGCGTGCAGGGCCTTGAGGCGGATGGCAACTGTCTGCGCCTGCCATATCGCAAGCTGGCTCTTGCGGGTGGCGATGCGTATCGGGTCGGCGCCGGGCATTTAAAGGCTCTGGCAGGAAGATTACATTAAGTGAGACTTCAGTATAACTTGATCCGCCGACATTTACCGGATGGTATCTCGCACACAAAAAACGGGGCGCCTCAAAGCGCCCCCGCGACGTACGCAATATCTGTCCGCTTTCAGCTCGACTTCAAGAATTTTCGGAGCTCCGCCACATGCAGCGACTGATTTGCAGCAGAGGTGGACAGGTCCCGTCGTTTATGGCATCACTGGCGGGGCTGCCTGCAACTAAGGTATGCGCTCGGGTAGTCCCGCCATTTTTTGGCAAGCTCCATAGCAAGAATCTCACTTAGCAGCTGAGACGGCACAACATCAATCTTTCTATCGCACCTAACATCTTCGTCTATAGAACTTGTATTCCTAGGCACCGCCAGTCCGCAGGTCAATCAAGGCTGAGTGTCCGAATAACTCTGTGTAGACGGTATTAAACCGAACTTGATGCCCTTCTAAAAAGGCGATCGCCCTCAGGCTTTGCAAGAGCCAGTTTAAAATAACTGCCCCCGCACAGCCCCTTCGGGGAAGGCTGCGGTGTGAACATTGACGTAAAAGGCCCCTGGGTTCTGCTCAATTGCTGAAAGCCGCGCGGGGTCAAGATCAGCTATACAACCACTTGCATTGCCTGGATTTCCCTGGGCCGGTGGCGTTAGCGGAACGACTATCGGGCCGTTCCGCCCAGCGGGCGCATTATGGATATGGGCGGCCACTGGCGCATCAATGCCGTGCACGAGCAAGGCATAACAGAGCGTCCGAGTGGTTGGATGAAGAATGACTGTGGCAGAACCGTGGCCATCTGGGTCTCCGGCCGCCGCTTGGCCATTCGGGCTCACCTCGTTACCTCCCGCTAAAACAGCAAA